>NZ_LBIZ01000093.1:0-83771 GCF_028128665.1 Bradyrhizobium sp. CCBAU 45384 | reverse complement strand
ATCGATCGCGTCCTCGAGCTCGAAACCAAAGTGCAAATGGCTGCCTGAACATTCACGAAAGAGATGTGAGCCGGAGATCCAAGATGAAGACCTGTTTGGTGGTTGACGATTCCAGCATCGTACGCAAGGTCGCGCGCCGCATCGTCGAAGCGCTGGGCTTCCAAGTCATTGAGGCGGAAGACGGCGTCGAGGCGCTGGTCCATTGCAAGAAGGCCATGCCGGAAGCCGTCCTGCTGGACTGGAATATGCCCGTCATGGACGGCTTCCAGTTCCTGGGCACGCTACGCCGCATGCCCGGCGGCGACGAGCCCAAGGTCGTGTTCTGCACCACCGAGAACGGCATCGACCACATCACCAAGGCGATGGGCGGCGGCGCCAACGAATACATCATGAAGCCGTTCGACAAGGAAATCGTGTTGGCGAAGTTCCAGGAGGTCGGACTGGTCGCGCGCGAAGAAGAAACGGCAGCCTGAAAATCCACTGGTTAGTAGCGTCAAGAGGTATCCTGTGAACTCGCCCGACTACGAGTATCTGCGTAAGCTGCTGAAAGAGCGCTCCGGCCTCGACCTGTCCGCGGACAAGCAATATCTGCTCGAAAGCCGCCTGTTGCCGCTGGCGCGCAAGGCGGGCCTGTCCGGCATCCCCGAGCTCGTGCAGAAGCTGCAAGGCGGCTCGAGCGCGCTGATCACAAGCGTGGTCGAAGCCATGACCACGAACGAGACCTTCTTCTTTCGCGACAAGGTCCCGTTCGACCATTTCCGCGACACCATCATGCCCGAGGTCCTCAAAGCCCGCGCGGCTCGCCGCAGCGTGCGGATCTGGTGCGCCGCAGGCTCGACCGGGCAGGAGCCCTATTCGCTCGCCATGACCCTGAAGGAAATGGGCGCGGCGCTGACCGGCTGGCGTGTCGAGATCATCGCGACCGACCTCTCGCAGGAGGTGCTGGAGAAGGCCAAAGCCGGCGTCTACAGCCAGTTCGAGGTGCAGCGCGGCCTGCCGATCCAGATGCTGATGAAACATTTCAAGCAGACCGGCGAGACCTGGCAGATCAATCCCGAGCTGCGGGCGATGATCCAGCACCGCCAGCTCAATCTGCTGCAGGATTTCTCTCACCTCGGCACGTTCGACGTCATCTTCTGCCGCAACGTCCTGATCTATTTCGATCAGGAAACCAAGATCAACATCTTCAACCGCCTTGCCCGACAGATCGAGCCCGACGGCTTCCTGGTGCTCGGCGCGGCGGAGACCGTGGTCGGGTTGACTGATACGTTCAGGCCGCTCGCCGATCGCCGCGGCCTCTACCGACCGAACGATCCGCGCACTGCCGCGGCAAAGCCGGCGGTCGACGGTGTCGCAGCGCCGCGCGTGGCGGCAATGGCAGGACGATAGGCATGGCCGAGGATGGCAAGGGCGTAGAGCGCGTCACATTCAGTCGTGGTTATGATGTCTGCATCATGGCCATCGACGGCACGTGGCGGCGCGACTGTACGCTCAATGCAATTTCCGACACCGATGCCATCCTCACGGTTGAAGGCTCGATCCAGGGATTGAATCTGAAGGAGTTCTTCCTGCTGCTGTCATCGACCGGCCTTGCCTACCGTCGCTGCGAGCTGGTGCGCGTCAACGGCGCCGAGATGGACATCCAGTTTCTGCGCGGCAAGAACCGCAAGAAGCGCGGCGCGGCCAACGGCCATGACGCAGTGGCGTGATAGCCACGCGCTCCCTGCTGCCCTTTCCTGACGTGTTGCTTCACATTTTCTGAAAACATCCGACCGAATTCGCCGTCCCGGCTTTACGTCGTTTAAGCGCGGACCCTGTATCCATGACAGGTCGCAATTTCAGGGTCCGGCCATGCCAAGAAGCTCCCTCTCCCCCATCCCGTCAAACCTGCCCGACGTCGCCGAGCGGCGCGCGCTTCAGCTCCTGGTGGTCGATGACGACGCCACGCAGCGCAGTCTGATCACGGTCGCCGCCAAGCAGGCCGGCCATGAAGTGGCCGTTGCGCCGTCGGTTGCGGAAGCCATCGAAAAGCTGCGTACCGCGCGCTTCGACTGCGTGACGCTCGACCTCGTGCTGGAGGATGGTGACGGCGTCGACGTGCTGCGCGAGATGGCGGCAGCCAAATTCACCGGCTCGGTGATCATGATCAGCGGCATGGACGGCAAGCGCCGCAGCGCCGCTCGCAGCCTCGCCCGTTCCGTCGGGATCGAGCTTCAGAGCCTGCCGAAGCCGCTGGATCTTGCCGCGCTGCGCATCAGCCTCGCCAATCTCGGCAAGACCGCGATGGGGCTGCCGACGATCCATACCTGGGGCGGCGTTGCGAGCGACGCAATCGTGGAACGACACCGCGCCTAGAGGCGCGGAGCTGCCATGGTCGGCTGCGGCAAATCGGCCGCTCTGACTGCCATCTAGGCAGGATTGCCGGATTCCGACAGCAATTCCAAGGCGTGACCGAGCTCCGCCCGGCACGCATTGAGGGCGGCGCTCGCCGTGGCAAAACGGGGCGTCACATCGTCGAGCACGACGATCTCGCTGGAACCCAAATCGGCGCTATCGTCCTCCGGCTCCATATCTTCCGAGGACATGGCGGCGTCGATCAGGCGCATGCCGATCTCGATGCGCGCGATCAGGGAGCGAATTTCAGCCGCGATCAACTGACGGCTGTCCGTTTCAGCCATTGCGGCGAGCGGGGGTGTGCCGGCGTATTTTAGCATGGATATTCTCCGTCACCCGCAATAAGGCACCTCAGCGCTACTTGTGCGTTAAGTTCATGTCCCGTACAAATGCGGGTGGGCTGAATCTGCGCCGAAAGCCGTAAACATCAGGCGCGGACGCGGGTCCTTGAATGCCGGCGTGGCTTGGCGAATGGACATGGCACATGGTCGAACAAACCTCCCGTGGTGAGATCTTCGTGGTCGATGACGACCCTGCTGTTCGCGACACCTTGTCGATGGTGTTGAAGGCGGCGGGCTATGAGGTGATCTGTTTTGCGGACGGTGCGGCCCTGCTGTCCGTCGCGCGAAACCGGACACCGGCTGCGATCCTGCTCGACGTGCACATTCCCGGAAAGTCGGGCCTCGATATTCTGAAGGAGCTGCACGGCGAGGACTATCCGGCGCCGATCTTCATGATCTCCGGGCAGGGCGACATCGCGATGGCGGTGGGCGCGATCAAGAGCGGCGCACTGGACTTCATCGAGAAGCCGTTCCGAGGCAGCGAGATCGTCGGCCGGCTGGATGAGGCGATCGGCGCTTATGCACGCAGGCAGGCAGAGAACGCCTCGCCGAAATTCGGCTCACTGCATTTCCCCGGCCGCGAGCCGCTGACCCGCAGGGAGCGCGAGGTGCTCGAGCAATTCGCCGCCGGTGCGTCCAACAAGGAAGCCGGCCGCACGCTCGGCATCAGCCCGCGCACCATCGAGGATCACCGCGCCAACATCATGAAGAAGCTCGGCGCCCGCAATGCCGCCGACCTGATCCGCATCGTGATGACCGCAGCCCAGCGCGCGTCGTAGCGTTATATGTGAGATGCCGTAGGGCGGGCAAAGCGAAGCGTGCCCACGATTTTTACGTGATGTAGCAAGAGATCGTGGGCACGGCGCAAGTGCGCCTTTGCCCACCCTGCGAGAGCTCGCGACCCCGCTAAGTTCAGGCTCGTGCAGGCCGCAACACTGTCCCGGATTTCGCTGCGCTCCATCCGGGCTACGGACAGTCGCCTCAGCCGCTCAGCGCCCTGCGGATGATCCGCGCCAGGTCGGATTTGCGATAGGGTTTGGCTAGCAGCAGCACCCCCGAATCCAGCCGGCCGTGATGGATGATCGCGTTCTCGGTATAGCCTGACGTGTAAACCACCTTGAGATCGGGCCGCGTCTTCAGCACCTCGTCGGCAAGCTGCCGTCCGTTCATGTTGCCGGGCATGATCACGTCGGTGAACAGCAGATCGAACGGTGTGTCGCTGGCAACGATCGCGAGTGCCTCGGCGGCATTGGCGGCCTGCAGGGTGACGTAGCCCAGCGAATGCAATTGGGCCAGCACATAGTCGCGCACCAGCCGGTCGTCCTCGACTACGAGGATGGTCTCGTGCCCGCCCTCGATCGTAACCGGAGTCACGCCTTCGGCAACCACCGCAGGTGTCTTGCCCGGCGGCAGGTACATCTTGATCGTCGTGCCGTGGCCTTCCTCGCTGTAGATCTTGATGTGGCCCGCGGACTGCTTGATGAAGCCGTAGACCATGGAGAGGCCGAGGCCGGTGCCCCTGCCCGGCCCCTTCGAGGTGAAGAAGGGGTCAAATACGCGCGCCAGCATGTGGGACGGAATGCCGGTCCCGGTATCGCTCACCGCGATCAGCACGTAGTGACCGGGCGAGGCATCATTGGCGCTGGCATAGGCCTCGTCGAGATAGGCGGCGCCCGTTTCCACGATCAGCTTGCCGCCACCGGGCATCGCGTCACGCGCGTTGAGCGCGAGATTGAGGATGGCCGTGGTGAGCTGGTTCGGATCGACGATTGCGACGCAGCTCTCGTCCTCGAACACGGATTCGATCTGGATCTGCTCGCCCAGCGTCGGCCGCAGCAGCTTTGCGGTGTCGATGATCAGCGAATTGATGTCGATCTCGCGCGGCTGCAGCGGCTGCTTGCGGGCAAAGGCGAGCAGGTGCTGGGTCAGCTCTGCGCCGCGTCCGGCAGCCTCGTCGATCATCTTCGTGATCGCGGCAAGCCTGGGATCCTTGGCCACCGCGTCGGCCAGGATTTCGATGGTGCCGGTGATGACGGTGAGGATGTTGTTGAAATCGTGCGCCACGCCGCCGGTGAGCTGGCCGACCGCCTCCATCTTCTCGGCATGACGGATCCGCTCCTCGGAGGCGATCTTGTCGGTGAGGTCGCGGTAGAACCCGTTGAACAGCATGCCCTCGCGGCGCCTGAGCGCCGTGACGCTGAGCTCGGCCGTGAACTCCTTGCCATCGCGGCGTCGGACCATCAGCTCGCGGCGGCGGTTGATCGTCTGTCCATCGGCGGGTTGCAGGAAGCCTGCAATGCCGGCCCTTA
The DNA here is from genome assembly GCF_028128665.1 of Bradyrhizobium sp. CCBAU 45384. NCBI lineage: Bacteria > Pseudomonadati > Pseudomonadota > Alphaproteobacteria > Hyphomicrobiales > Nitrobacteraceae > Bradyrhizobium > Bradyrhizobium sp. CCBAU 45384. The sequence goes on along the minus strand of NZ_LBIZ01000093.1, from coordinate 78,727 downwards.
CCCTCTCGCGCTCGCTCTCGGCGATGATCAGGTCGAGCGCGTTCTTGCCGAGCGCCTCGTCCCGCCGCCAACCGAACAGCTCCTCGGCCCGCGAGCTCCAGTTCAGGATGGTGCCGTGTTCGTCGTTCTGGACGAAGGCGTCGAGCGCGGTCTCCACGATGTTGCGCGCAAGCTGCTCGCTGTCACGCAGGGATTCTGCGGCCAGCCTTGCCTCGGACATGTCGCGTCCGACAAAGAAGAAGCGCTTGGCCGGATCCGACCAGTTGCCGAGCCAGGACAGCCAGACCTCGCGGCCGTCCTTGTGGAAGCAGCGCGTGTCGGCGATCTTCGGATGCCCGCCGCGCCGAAGCTCGCGCATTTCCTCGCGGGACCGCTCGAGATGGGCGGGATGGATGAAATCCTCACCGCTGCGTCCGATCATCTCCTCGGGGCGATAGCCGAGGATGGTCTCGCTGCTCGGGCTGATCTGCGCGATATGGCCGCGCGAGTTTATGATCATGATCAGATCCTGCGAGGTGTCGAACAGCTGCCGCCGCTCCTCCAGCTGCTGCTGCAGTGCCCGCTCCGCCCGCCGCGCCTCGGTCAGACTGCGCGCGGATCCGGAGGCGCCGATGATCTCGCCCGACGGCCCCCTGATCGGCGACAGGCCGAGCGATATCTCGACCGGGGTGCCGTCCTTGCGCAGCCGGACCGTCTCGAAGCGTTCGACAGTCTCGCCCCTCGATATCCGCGCCAGATAGTCCTTGCCCTGCTCGCGGCGGTCGGGCGGGACAATGATCGAGGTGGACTTCCCGATCGCTTCACTGGCGGAATATCCATAGAGCCGTTCGGCGGCGGGATTCCAGCCGGTGATGATGGCGTCGAGCGATTGCATCACGATCGCATCGTCGGACGATTCCACGGCGGCGCTGAACAAGAGCTCGCGCGTCGCATGATGGCTTCGTGCGGCCTCGGTGCGGCGATGCTCCTGGACCTCGCGTTCGAGAGCGGCTGCTTTCGCGCGCGTTTCCTCGACCATCCGGGCAAAAGCCCGCGCCAGCGCGCCGGTCTCGCCGCTCGCGTCGACCGGAATGTCCGCTGGCTGTCCGTTGCCGATAGCCTCCACGGCCCTGGTCAGGCGGGTGATCGGGCGCGTCAATGAGCGTGCGAGCAGCACTGCGAGTAAAGCTGCGGCGAAGACCGCAAGCATGCCGACCAGCAAGGACGTTTTTTGAATCGCGGCCGGCACGCGGCCGAAGACGGCCGGAGGAATCGTCTCGATGATCCCAACCCAATCCGCATTCGCGAGCAGCGCCGGCGCTATTGCCGCGCCACTCGGCCGGCCGGCCGCATCGGTGCTGAGCTGCGTGGACACATCCCGCGTGCCGGCCAAGGCTGCAAAATAGGGAAAGTCATCGCGCCAGTTGGTAGAGTGGCCACGCAATGAACCGAATTCTCGTGCGCGATCGGGATGAACGAGATAGTCGCCGCGCGCGTCCACGACGTAAATCTCCCCGCCTGAGCTCGTTGTCGAGCGGATGCGGTCGAGCGGCGGACGCATGTCGATATTGGCGATGATGATGCCGAACGGCTTGCCGTCGGGTGTGAACAGCGGCGTCCCGACCCGGAGAGTTGGCGTGTGCAAGTCTGTGGTGCCGCCGCGGTGGGTCGCCAGCTCGATTGGCGAAACATAAATCTCGCCCGGCGCGAGCCGGATCGTTTCCTGAAAGTAGGCTCGCTCGCTCTTGCGCTCCAACTCGCTGTTGGGGATGATCCGCGCCGTTCCGTTCGGGCCGGAGCGATCGACGCGAACCAGCTCACGCTGATCGTCGTCAAGACCGATGATTCGAAACTGCGCGTAGCTGGGTTTGGCCTCGATTTCGGCTGCGAGCCGTGTCGCGATGCGATCGCGCCAGGTTTGCTCGGACACGCCGTCATCAGGGTCAATTCCCCCACCGGCGTGAGCACGGATCAGACCGTTGATAGCCGCGGCGGAGCGGTAGCCGACCAAATCGCCGCGGGCTCCGGCAACATAGGATTCAAGATTATTGGCGAGCAGGCGCGACTGCGCTTCGACCCGCTCCAGGACGCGGGGAATGACGGCCTGGGTGATGTTGCGGTAGCCCAGCCAACCGACCGCCGCCACCGTAACCGCCACCAGCAGAATCATCGCCACGGCCAGTCGTGTTGCGAGCGTCATGGGAATTCCTACGGGACTCCCTGGACGATCGCGCCTGTTCTGGCTCTTGGCGGCGGAGATGCTCCTATCACCGGCGGCTGGCATTGACATCGGGCCCCTCCGACTCGCCCGCCTTCAGGCAATTGTCGACCGCTGCCAGCAGCGCGTCGGCCCGGAACGGCTTCTGCAGACTCGCGACGGCGCCAAGCTTGGTCGCCATCTTCAGGAAATCCGGCTCGGCATAGGAGTCAGGCGTGATCGAGCGGCCGGAAATGACGATGATCGGAATGGCAGGTCTCAGGGCCCGGACGTGGCGCATCGTCTCCAGCCCGTCCATGCCCGGCATGTAGATGTCGAGGAACAACAGGTCGAACTCGTTGATCGCGAACAAAGCGAGCCCTTTGCGGCCGTCGCCGGCGACGGTCACATGGTGGCCGGCCCGCTCCAACAGCAGCCGGATTGTCAGCTGAGCCGCCGGATCGTCATCCACGATCAGGATGTTGGCCACTCTGAAACCCTCCGGGGGGTCGGATCGGATGCTCCCTACGACCCAGACCAAAGCTCCAAATGCGAAATTGTTGCGCGGATTCCCATCTGCCTGCAAGCACTTCGGGGCCTCGTTGAGATCAGCCGCCCGATATTGCGGCGCACCTTGGATCTAAGCACGTTTGCGTGCATATCAGGTAAAAACCGGTTGTCCCGTGCCTTGCGGGTCGTGAACATCCCATGAGAAGAGCGGGGCGGATTCCCTGACGGAGAAGGCAAGTGAGTAACAAGAAGAAAACACCCGACCAGCTCCGCAGCGCGCGCTGGTTTGCGCCTGACGACCTTCGCTCGTTCGGTCACCGTTCCCGCGCCATGCAGATGGGCTACGCCCCGGAGGAGTGGAAGGATCGGCCGTGCATCGCGATCATCAACACCTGGTCGGAGGCGCAGCCCTGCCACATGCACTTCAAGTCGCGCGTCGACGACGTCAAGCGCGGCATCCTGATGGCCGGCGGCCTGCCGGTGGAATTGCCGGCGCTGTCGCTGTCGGAATCGCTGCTGAAGCCGACCACCATGCTCTATCGCAATCTGCTGGCGATGGAAGCGGAGGAGCTGCTGCGCAGCCATCCGGTCGATGGCGTGGTGCTGATGGGCGGCTGTGACAAGACCACGCCGGCACTGCTGCTTGGCGCGACCTCGATGAACATCCCGGCGATCTACTTGCCGGCCGGCCCGATGCTGCGCGGCAACTGGAAAGGCAAGACGCTCGGCTCCGGCTCCGACGGCTGGAAATATTGGGACGAACGGCGTGCCGGAAAGATCTCCGACAAGGACTGGCTCGACATCGAAGCCGGCATCGCCCGCAGCTACGGCACCTGCATGACCATGGGCACAGCCTCGACCATGACGGCGATTGCCGAAGCGATCGGCATGACGCTGCCGGGCGCCTCCTCGATTCCGGCGGCCGATGCCAACCATATCCGGATGGCCTCTGAATGCGGCCGCCGCATCGTCGAGATGGTGTGGGAGGACCTGACGCCGAAGACGATCCAGACCCGCAAGGCGTTCGAGAACGCCATTGCGGTGGCGATGGCAATGGGCTGCTCGACCAACGCGATCATCCATCTGATCGCCCAGGCCCGCCGCGCCGGCCAGGATATCGGCCTCGACGATTTCGAGATCGCGAGTCGCAAGGTGCCAGTCATCGCCAACGTCCGCCCGAGCGGCGATACCTATCTGATGGAAGACTTCTTCTATGCCGGCGGCCTGCCGGCGTTGATGGGCCAGATCAAGCAGCATCTGCATCTCGATTGCATCACCGTCACCGGCAAGACCCTGGGCGAGAACATCGACGGTGCCGAGGTGCACAATGCCGACGTGATCCGCTCGGTCGCCAATCCCATCTACCAGGAGGGCGCGCTTGCGGTGCTCAAGGGCAATCTCGCGCCCGACGGCTGCGTCATCAAGCCGAGCGCCTGCGCGCCGCGCTTCCTCAAGCATACGGGCCCGGCGCTGGTGTTCGACGATTATCCGGCGATGAAGAAGGCGGTCGACGATCCCAATCTCGACGTGACCGAAGATCACATCCTGATCCTGCGCAATGCGGGGCCGCAAGGCGGGCCGGGCATGCCGGAATGGGGCATGCTGCCGATCCCGACCAAGCTGGTGAAGCAGGGCGTGCGCGACATGGTGCGCATCTCGGATGCGCGCATGAGCGGCACCAGCTATGGCGCCTGCATCCTGCACGTCTCGCCGGAATCCTATATCGGCGGCCCGCTGGCGCTGGTGCAGAACGGCGACCGCATCACGCTTGACGTCGCCGCGCGCACCATCAATCTCGATGTATCAGAAGCCGAGCTGGCAAAACGCCGCGCTGCCTGGAAGCAGCCGGAGCGCCGCTTCGAGCGCGGCTATGGCTGGATGTTCACCAAGCACATCAAGCAGGCCAATGAGGGCTGCGACTTCGACTTCCTCGAGACCGATTTCGGCGCGCCGGTCGGCGAGCCGTCGATTTATTAGGTTCACCGTCGTTCCGGGGCGCGAAGCGAACCCGGAACCTGGAGATTCCGGGTTCGGCTTCGCCGCCCCGGAATGACGATCAGAGAGAGCACACCAATGTCCAAACTGTCCGAAGCCACCCGCAACAAGCTCAAATCCGTCTCCACTGCCACCGTCGCCACCGCGCTGTTCAAGCGTGGCCTGCGCATCCAGATGATCCAGGACGTGCATCCCGTCGGCCCTGACAAGCCGACCATGGTCGGTGAGGCCTTCACGCTGCGCTACATGCCGGCGCGCGAGGACCTCAATACCATCGAGGTGTTCAAGGATCGCTCCCATCCGCAGCGCAAGGCGGTCGAGGATTGCCCGCCGGGCGCCGTGCTGGTGATGGACAGCCGCAAGGATGCGCGGGCGGCGTCGGCCGGCGCGATCCTGGTGACGCGATTGATGAAGCGCGGCGTCGCTGGCGTCGTCACTGATGGCGGCTTTCGCGATTCCGCCGAAATTGCAAAACTCGGCATCCCCGCCTATCACCATCGCCCGTCAGCGCCGACCAATCTGACGCTGCATCAGGCGATCGAGATCAACGTTCCCATCGGCTGCGGCGATGCGCCGGTGTTTCCCGGCGACGTCATCCTCGGCGATGCCGACGGCGTCATCGTGATCCCCGCGCATCTCGCCGACGAGATCGCCAACGAAACCTTCGAGATGACCGCGTTCGAGGATTTCGTCACCGAGGAGGTTGGCAAGGGCCGCGGCATTTTCGGCCTCTATCCCGCGACCGATCCGCAGACGCTGACCGACTTCGCGGCATGGCGGAAGAAGAACGGTCGCTGATTTCTTCGCCTCTCCCCGCGCGCGGGAAGAGGCGAAGCCCCGCAATCTGAGCTGCCGTAGGGTGGGCAAAGCGAAGCGTGCCCACCCCTCCCTCAAATATTTAGAGAGGGTGGGCACGGCGCTACGCGCCTTTGCCCACCCTACAAGGCTGCGGCCATCGCTACACCCTCGCCGCCGCCATTCCCGTTGCCCACAGCGCGAATGCATAGACGATCGCGACTTCATCGAGCCGGTCAAACCGGCCTGATGCGCCGCCATGGCCGGCGCCCATGTTGGTGCGCAGGAGCACCGGGCCGCCGCCGGTCATAGTGGCGCGCAAGCGCGCGATCCATTTGGCGGGCTCCCAATAGGTGACGCGCGGATCGGTCAATCCGCCCATCGCCAAAATCGCCGGATACTCCCTCGCCGCGACGTTGTCGTAAGGCGAATAGGACAGGATGGTGCGGAAATCCTTTTCGCTCTCGATCGGGTTGCCCCATTCGGGCCATTCCGGCGGCGTCAGCGGCAGCGTGTCGTCGAGCATGGTGTTGAGCACGTCGACGAACGGCACTTCCGCGACGATGCCCGCGAACAATTCGCCGGCGCGGTTGGCGACCGCGCCCATCAGCATGCCGCCCGCCGAACCGCCATGGCCGACAATGCGCTTGGCGCTGGTGTATTTCGCATCGATCAGCGCGCGGGCGCTGGCGACGAAATCGTCGAACGAATTGGTCTTCTTCTCGCGCTTGCCGTCGAGATACCAGCCCCAGCCCTTGTCGGCGCCGCCGCGGATATGCGCGATGGCATAGACAAAGCCGCGATCGACCAGTGACAGGCGGTTGGCGTTGAACGAGGCCGGCATCGCCATGCCGTAGGAGCCGTAGCCGTAGAGCAGCAGCGGCGCCGTACCGTCGAGCTTGAGGCCGCGGCGATGGAGGATCGAGACCGGTACTTCGGCGCCGTCATGCGCCTTCGCCATGATGCGCGTGGTGACGTAATCGGCCGCGTTATGGCCTGACGGAATCTCCTGACGCTTGCGAAGCACGCGCGTCCGCCTGGCCATGTCGTAGTCGTAGACCTCCGACGGCGTCGTCATCGATGAATAGGCAAAGCGCAAATTCGTGGTGTCGAATTCGTAGGAGCCCATCGTGTCGAGCGAATAGGCGGCCTCGTCGAAGGCGATCGCGTGCTCTTGCCTGGTGGCGAGATCGCGGATCACGATCGACGGCAGTGCGTTGGCGCGCTCCAGCCGCACCAGATGGCCGGCATAGAGATCGATGTCGATGATGTAGATGCCGGGGCGATAGGGGATCAGGTCGCGCCAGTTCTTGCGATCGGGCGAGCCAAGCGGCGCCGTCACGATCTTGAAATCGATGGCATCGTCCGCATTGGTCAGGATGAAGAGCTCGTCGCCGCGATCGGCGAGCGAATATTGCACGCCCTCTTCGCGCGCCGCGACCAGGCGTGGCGGCGCTTCGGGGTTGGCGAGATCGATCAGCCGCTGCTCCGACGTCTCGTGATCGCCGCCGGCGATCACGCAGAAGCGGCCGCTGGTGCTCTCGTGCAGATGGGTGAACCAGCCGGCATCCTGCTCCTCATAGACCAGCGTGTCGTCGGCCTGTTTGGTGCCGAGCCTGTGCCGCCACACCTGCATCGGCCGGTGATTGTCGTCGAGCTTCACATAGAAGAAGCTTTTGGCGTCCTTGCTCCAGACTACGCCGCCGTCGGTCTCCTCGACGATGTCGTCGAGATCTTCACCGCTCGCCCAGTCGCGGACGCGGATCGTGAAATATTCCGAGCCCTTGGTATCCGCGCTCCAGGCCTGCAGCTTGTGGTCGTTGGAGTGGCGGCTGCCGCCGAACTTGAAATATTTGTGGCCTTTTGCCAGTTCGTCGCCGTCGAGCACGATGTGCTCAACGCCGCCATCGCGCGGCATGCGGCCGAACAGCTCGTGCTGCCCGCCTTCGCGAAACCTGCGGAAATAGGCGAACGGCCCGTCCGGCGACGGCACGCTGGAATCGTCCTCCTTGATCCGCCCGCGCATCTCGCGCACCAGCGTCTTTTGCAATGGTGCGGTATGGCCGAGCAGGCTCTCGGTGTAGCCGTTCTCCTCATCGAGATATTTGCGGATGTCCGGATCGAGCACTTTGGGGTCGCGCAGCACCTCCTGCCATTTCGCGTCCTTCAGCCAGGCGTAGTCGTCGCTCACGGTGATGCCGTGCCGGGTGAAGGAATGCGGCCGGCGCGGGGCGACGGGGGGCTGGGAAGCTGTCTTGGCCTGGGTCACTCGATCCTCATTGAGAAGTGTGTTCCACCTTATATCGTTCCGATTCCACCAATTGCCAGCGCCGCTGCTTCACCTCGCCGGGTTGTTGATCGGTCCCTTCTATGCTTTAGGCTCGATATCCCGCCGCCGGTTCAGCCTGATGCTTTTCAACTCCTACCCGTTCATCCTGCTGTTCCTGCCCGTCGCGCTGGCCGGTTATTTCCGGTTGGGGCGGCGCAGCAATCTTGCGCCGGTGATCTGGCTGGCGCTGGCCTCGCTCGCCTTCTATGCCATCGGCAACGGGCAGTTCGTGGCCCTGTTGCTGCTCTCGATCGCCTTCAACTACGGCATTGGCCAGCTCCTCATCGTGGCGAAGCTCGGCCCCTCGCAACGAAAAGCCGCGGTCATTCTCGGCGTTGCCGGCGATCTCCTCGTGCTCGGCATCTTCAAATATGCCGGCTTCGCCACCGAGAACGTCAACGCACTGCTCGGCACGCATTTTGCGGTCCACATCCTGCTGCCCATCGGCATCTCCTTCTACACGTTCACGCAGATTGCGTTCCTCGTGGACGCCTATCGTGGCCAGGTCACGGCCTGCGCGCTGCCGCATTACGCGTTGTTCGTGACCTACTTTCCGCATCTGATCGCGGGGCCGATCCTCCACCACAAGGACATGATCCCGCAATTCGAGCGGAAGGAGACCAAGCATCCCGACGCGCATCTGATCCTGTGCGGCATCATCGTCTTCGCGATCGGCCTGTTCAAGAAGACCTGCCTTGCCGACGGCATCCAGCCGCTGGTCGCACTCGCCTTCGAGGCGCGCTCGCCGAGCTTTGACCAGGCCTGGCTTGGCGCGCTCGCTTACACCTTCCAGCTCTATTTCGACTTCTCCGGCTATTCCGACATGGCGATCGGCATCTCGCTGATGTTCGGCATCTTCCTGCCGGTGAATTTCAACTCGCCTTACAAGGCCACCAGCATCGTCGAGTTCTGGCGTCGCTGGCACATGACGCTGTCGCAATTCCTGCGCGACTACCTCTACATCCCGCTCGGGGGCAACAGGCGCGGCCCTCTGCTGCGCTACGTCAACCTTATGATCACGATGCTGCTCGGCGGCCTCTGGCACGGTGCGGCCTGGACCTTCGTGGCGTGGGGCGCGCTGCACGGCGCTTATCTCTGCGTCAATCACGCCTTCAATGCGCTGGTGCCAGGCATCCCATCAGCCCTAGCGCGCCCGGCCCGCATGGCCGGCGCCGTGCTGACGTTCCTGGCCGTCGTCATCGCCTGGGTGTTCTTCCGCGCCGTGAGCATCGACTGGGCGCTGCGAGTGCTCCGCGCCATGGCCGATCCTTCGAATATCGTCTTCGGCCGCGACGAGGTCGCCGCAATGGTGCTGATTGCCATCTATGCCGCTCTGGTCTGGCTGGCGCCGAACACGCAAACCATCATGGGCTATGATCACGGCAATCGTCGGGTGGGCGAGGCGTGGCGGGCAGGGCGCGTGCGGCCGCTGCTGCTCTACGGTGCATCGCTGGTGCTCGCCTTCGGCATTCTGGGCATCCAGAGCCACAGCGAATTCATCTATTTCCGGTTCTGATGCGCTGGGCCTTCACACATTTACGGCGTCTTCTGCTCGCGAGCGTCGCCTGCGTGCTGGGCGCGGCATTGCTCACCTTTCTCGTCGATCCCCTGCAGCTGTTCCGCCCCTCGCAGCTGGCCTTCTACTCCGACGACACGCGCGTGCAGAACGCCGGGCTGATCCGCAGCCAGGCGTTCGACACCGCCTTCATCGGCACCTCGCTCGCCATCCATTTCCGCCAGAGCGATATCGATCGCGCGCTTGGCGTGCATTCGCTGAAGCTGGCGATGACCGGATCCAATTCGCGCCAGCAAAGCTTCGTGCTGGACCAGGCGATCGCCCGCGGTGCCAAGCGCGTGATCTGGGAGATGGATGATTTCATCTTCGTCGATGCCGCCGACATCGAGGCCGATCCTTATCTCCCCGTCGATCTCTACCGCAGCACGACGAAAGGCATCGCGTCCTATCTGTTCAGCGCTGCGATGGCGAAGGAATCCCTGTTCACGCTGTTGCGATCGATGCCGCCGTTGAAGCAGCCGCTGACACAGGCGGCGCCTTATCTGCCGGTCAAGTTCGCGCTGCCTGATGTCGACGACATCTATGCCCTGCCGCGGGATGTCGACGTCGCACGTGACTACAACGCGAACAGGGCGCTTGCCGCCTTCGCTTACATCACGAGTCCCGTGCGCAGCCGTTTTCTCGGCGAAGGCTATGGCTATGAGGCCATGATCAGGCATTTCGAGCAGGATGCCGTGGGCCTGATCACGCGTCACCCCGACGTGACGTTTGACGTCTATTTCCCGCCATACTCCATCCTGCAATTCGTCGCGATGCGCGATGCCTCGCCCGGGACGTTGAAGATCGTCATGGATCTTACCGCGGTGATCGCGCAGCGCCTGACGCAGCTGCCCAATGTGCGCCTGCACGATTTCCGCGCGATCAAGGCGGTGACGCACGATTTGAGCAATTACGGCGACGTCATCCACCATTCGCCTGACGTGGATGCGAAGGTGTTGCAGTGGCTGGCGAGCGGGGAATATCGGGTGGACCCGAACAAGCCGCTTGCGTCGCTGCATGAGCTGAAGGCGCAGGTGGATGCGTATCGGCTGCCACAGCCGTAGCTCCGCCGGGACGACAGTGAATTACGCCCCCACCTGCTCGCCAAGATACGACACCGCAGCCTCGAGCCCGCCCTTGCCATGCGGGATCTTCAGCGCATTCAACCCGACCTCGATGACCCCGAGCGTGCCGAGCAGCATCGGCGCGTTGACATGGCCCATATGGGCGATGCGGAAGGCCTGGCCGGAGAGGTCACCGATGCCGGTGCCGAGCACGACGCCGCACTTCTCCTTGCAATAGCGTTGCAGCACCGCGGGGTCGTGGCCGGTGGTCATGGTCACCGTCGTCACGGTGTTGGAGCGCTCATGCGGTTCGGCAACATTGAAACCGAGCACCTGGCCTTCCGTCCATGCGCTGACCGCGCGGCGCGCGGCTTCGCCGAGCAAGGCGTGGCGACGGAAGGCGTTCTCCAGGCCTTCCTCGTGCAGCATGTCGATCGCCTTGCGCAGCGCGAACAGCAAATGCACCGGGGCGGTGCCGGCATATTTGCGGTAGTTCTCGGTGCCCTCGCGCTCGCTCCAGCTCCAATAGGGCGTGGACATGTTGGCCTTCTTGTGGACCTCCTGCGCGCGGGCGCTGGCCGCGACGAAGCCGAGGCCGGGCGGCGTCATCAGGCCCTTCTGCGAGCCGGACATCGCGACATCGACGCCCCATTTGTCCATCTCGAACGGCATGCAGCCGAGCGAGGCCACGGTGTCGACCATGTACAGCGCCGGATGGCCGGCTGCCTTGATCGCCTTGCCGATCGCCTCGATGTCGTTCTGCACGCCGGAGGCGGTGTCGATCTGGACAACGACGACAGCCTTGATCTTGTGCTCGGTGTCGCGGCGCAGCCGCTCCTCGACCTCGTGCGGGCGCACCGCGCGGCGCCAGTCGCCCTTAAGCACCTCGACCTCGGCGCCCATCAGCGCTGCCGCGTTGCCCCAGCCGATGGCAAAGCGTCCGCTCTCCAGCACCAGCACCTTGTCGCCGCGCGACAGCACGTTGCTCAGCGCGGCTTCCCACGCGCCGTGACCGTTGGCGATGTAGATGTAGGACTTGCCCTTGGTTGCGAACAGACCAGAGATGTCGCGGAGCAGGCTTTCGGTCAGCTCGAGCATCTCCCTGGAGTAGATGTCGATCGCCGGACGATGCATCGCCTGCAGCACCGCGTCGGGCATCGTGGTGGGTCCGGGGATGGCCAGAAATTCCCGGCCCGCGCGAACGGTCATTGCTATCTTCCTTGTGTCGTGAAGACTGTCTGGTGGGTCGCTGATTTGTTCTTCTACGCGGCTGGGCGCCTTGAGAAAAGTACGCAAAACGCAGGTCTGGGGCGGTTTTTTGTTGTGAGCATGGTCTTGCCGGAAAACCGCATCACACTTTTCCGGACCATGCTCTATCGTTTAGTCTCCCGGCAGCCGGCGGCCTCCGCCTCCTCGACCGAGCAGAACCAGCGGGTGCCCTTGCTGATCTTCATCTTGATCTGGGCGTACCAGCGGCTGGTGGGCTGATGGTAAATGCACTCGCCCGACGAATTGACGTTGCCCTTGATGGTGCAGTCAGGCGAGGGCGCGACCGGCCCGGAGGCCGAGGCGAGCAGCACCGCATGGGCGCCCTCGGGCGGCTTGGTGGCGCCCAGGATCGCAGTCTTCTTGTTGCGCACGCGCCAGTCCCAGGGCGCGATGAAGGCGCCCTGCCACATCCCGGCCTTGGCTTCACGCGCGGCCGCTTCGTCCGCCTCGTAGTCCTTGGAGACGCGGACATAGGCCAGCGCCCAGCCGTTGCGCACCAGCCATTTCTGGATGTCCTCGCCGCCGACCTCGCAGCGCGCCACGGTGCGGCCGCGCCGGTCGATCGAGCGGGCATGGCAGACCCAGGTCTTGCCCTCGGCGTATTTGGCGAGCTCGTCGCGCGCGGCGACGCCGCAAGTCCAGCGCTCGCTCTTGGTGTTGAGGCAGAGCTGGTCCGCCGAGGGCGCGTCGATGCCGCCGAGCCGGATCCGCGTGGTGCCGATCACGACGGAATCGCCATCGCGAACCTTGGCGGTGCCGGTGATGTCGGCGGCCAGCGCCAGTGAAGGCAAGCCGAGCAAAGACAGCGCAATCAGGAATTTTCGCAACGGGCCGGTCCGCATTGTCTCAAGAACACCTTGATAAGCCGCGCAATTGTGGTCGGCTTTGGGCTGCACGGCCAGCCTATGCCGAACAGCGAGGCTTTCAATTTCACGTCATTGCGAGGGAGGTCTCGTAGGGTGGGCAAAGCGAAGCGTGCCCGCCATAAGCAGATGGTGGGCGCGGCGCGAAGTGCGCGCCTTTGCCCACCCTACGAGACCGGTGCCCGCGGCACGCGTGCGACCAATCTCACCCCCGCGCCATCGCTCGCTTCGCCACGGCCAACCCCATCAGCACAAACGCCGACGTCACCTCCGGCCCCCCGACCAGAATCCGCGTCGGGGTCTTCATCTTGTTCCATTCATAGGCGCAGAACGGGCCGCGGCGGCCGCCCTCGCCGACGGCGTTGACGATCACGTTCAGCGCCGGCGCGAAGGCGCGCGGATCGGCACCGAGATGGCCGAGCGCGATCAGCGCCAGCGCGGCGTCGAACACGTTCATCTCCGCGGCCATCAGCTCGCCCTTGACGTAGGAGAGCACGCGATGGCGGATGAAGTCGAAATCGCCGGCGGGATCGATTGCGGCCTGCGCTGCCAACGGCAACGCCAGGAAGGCCGCATAGCAGCGGCCGAAATAGGCGCTGTAGAGTTCCGGCAGATAATAGATGTGCGAGCGCGGATTGGAAAAGGCGCCGCTCGCAGCCAGGCGCTTCTGGAAACCGATGATGCGATGCACGGTCGCGAGCCGCGCCGGCGTCTCCAGAATCTTCCAGCGTTTGAGGTTGCGGAAGCTCACCTCGAGAATGTCGAGATTGAGCGTCGGATCGAGATCGTTGCCGTAGGGACGCTCGCCTTTGAGATTGTCGATCCAGGTGGCAACGCCGCCTTCGTAGTCGATGTTATCGTTGAGCGGCACCGTCACGCGCGGCTCGTTGACGCCCGTATGCACCTGGTAGGTGGCGTAAAAATCCAGGAGCGGCTGGTCGATGATCGCATCAAGGCAGCCGGCCTGCGTCGCTGCCGAGATCGAGCACGCCGTGGTGTCGCAGTCGGGCACATAGACGCCGAAGCCGAGGTCCTGCTTGATCTGGGCGAAATAGCGCGAGAAGCGCGGATGCGGCGCCGGTGCCAGCGCGGTGATGACGTTGAAGCGCGCGCCGTCTGCCCCCTCGACTTCCTCGCGGCTGATATTGACGCAGAAATCGACCATGTCGGCGATGGCGCCCTCGGCCGCGATCTTCTCCGCCGGTGCGGCGAGCCCGCTCTCGACATAGCTGAGCAGCGCCTCGATGAAGAACGCATCGTAATAGGCCGAGCGGTGGCGGATCTGCACCGGCTCCCACATCGGCTCGGCGACCCCTCGCCAGGGCGGATTGACCACGGCGCGCGCGGGCGAGCGCGCGATGAAGACGCGGGCGAGGTTGAACAGCAGCGAGGAGTTCTTGTAGCCGCGCGCATTCAATCCTGACAGCGCCATGATCAGCTCGCGCCCGCGAAAGTCGGGATCGCCGATCAGGTTGAAGGCGGCATAGGTCGGCAGGAAACCGTTCTTGCGGTAAGAGCCGAGCAGATGCTGGGCGCAATCGCGGATGATGCCGTCGATCTGTGCCGGGGCAGGCATCGCGCCGACGAACGCGGCCGGCGGCGGTTGGGGATGGTCGAGCGCGATGGTGTCGACGAGCTCGGCGATGGGCGCGCCGACCGCCGTCCAGTCGGGCTCGGCATCGTCGCGGGCGCGGACCAGAGCCTCGCGCAACCGGGCGAGCTTCGCCTCGCCGCGCAGCTCGGGGAGGCCGGCACGGCGCAGCAGCAGGCGCAGCGCGGGATTGCCGAGCGCAGTCTTGTAGAATTTTGCCAGATGCGGATCGCCCCTGGCAGGACCCGACAATACGGGATCGCAGACGTCGTAAAGCGAGGGGCCGTCCTTGCGGGCTGTCAGCGCCCGGCACGCGGCACCTGCGAAATAATGAAAGCTCATGAAATACCTGGTCGCGGGGGACTTATCCGGAGGCAGGCCTGCGACCCGCCCCCGCAAGTCGTTGAAAAAGCTACCCGGATTCGCAGGAAATACAAATGTGATCAGCGTCACGAAAAAGGCGGCACGGGAGCTGCATGATCAGTCCCCGGAAGGGTACGGGGGAACCAAAAGGCGCGAATCTCGTTAGAGAAATCAGCCAATATTTTCAGCGGCTTAGGTCAAATTTGGGATGATCTATTGCCGGGCTGGCGATCTCGGGTTAAGGGTTTGTTTGGTGCGGCGCCGCAAATTGCGCGCAATTCGGGGGCACTCCCCCGGCCAATCCCTCAAACCTAAAGACGCCATCGCGCTACTCAAACAGTGTGCGCGCGCTTGGCAGGTCTTTGGCACTGACAGGAATGAAGCGAGATGAACCTTAGGCAGCTCGACATTTCCAGACGCTCGATTGCGTTCGCCGCGGCGCTGATCGGCACCGTGTCGCTGGCGATCGGCGCCCATGCTGCCCTCAACATGCGTGCGCTCGACGCAGCCAAGGCCGTTTCGACCGAGGTCACCGGCTCGGTCGGCCAGACCTCGCGTCTCGCGCTCGTCATCGGCAATGGTCATTACCCCGACGCCAGCGCGCCGCTGACACAGTCGATCAACGACGCGCGCGCGCTCTCCTCCAGTCTGCGCAAGAACGGTTTCGACGTCGACATGGTGGAAGACGCCAGCAAGGACGACATGGTCCGTGCCGTCAATCGGCTGAAGTCCCGGATCAAGCGCGACACCACCGTCATGCTGTTTTTCGGCGGCTATGGCGTGCAGGCCGGCCGCGAAAGCTACATGCTGCCTGTCGATGCCGTGATCTGGAAGGAAAGCGACGTCCGCCGCCAGGGCATCTCGATCGAGGGCGTGCTCGAGATGATGAAGGAGCAGGGTGCCAAGGCCAAGCTCGTCGTCGTCGATGCCTCGCGCCGTAACCCTTACGAGCGTCGCTTCCGGTCCTACTCGCACGGTCTCGCGCCGATCGGCACGCCCGACAATGCGCTGATCCTGACTTCGGCCTCGCCTGGCAAGGTCGCCGACGACGGCAAGGGCGAGCACTCGACGCTGGTCAGCGAGCTGCTCAACAACCTCAATGCGCAGGGCACCGCCGAAAGCGTCTTCAACAAGACCCGCGTCGCCATCTCCCGCGCTTCCGAGGGCGACCAGGTCCCGACCGTGTCATCCTCGCTGCTCGAGGACGTGCATTTCGACCAGGCCGGCGGTTAGTTTTTCTCCGCTCTCGTAGGTGGGCAAAGGCGCAACGCGCCGTGCCCCACCATCTCTCCGATATTTCGCGAGAAAGACGTGGGCACGCTCCGCTTTGCCCACCCTACGACATGCGTGTGTGACGCACGTCTGCCTCTCCACCGTCATTGCGAGGAGCTCTTGCGACGAAGCAATCCAGGATCTTTCCGCGGAGAGATTCTGGATTGCTTCGCTACGCTCGCAATGACGGATGACGCGCGCCCTTACTTCGCCGCCTCGCTCGCCATCACCGGCCGCACCGGATCGCCTTCGCGCAGAAGCGCGCCGGCGCGGGCGACGACGATGTCGCCTTCGACGAGGCCGTCGCGGACCTCGATATTGCCGCCCGACATCAATCCGATCTCGACGCGCTTGGTCTCGACGCGGTTGCGGCGGATCACCTGCACCACGGTGCCGGCGGATGAATATTGCACCGCTGTGAGCGGTACCGCGACATTGCAGCTCTGACCGGTCTTGATCAGCGCGCGGCCGCTCGCATTCAGCAGCAGCCGCTTCTGCGGGGAAGAGATGCCGATATAGACCATGCCCTGCTGGATGTTCGGCTCGACGGTCGGACCGATGCGGCGCACCTTGCCGTCGATATCGCCGGCGCCGGCAATGCGCACGGTGACAGGCTGATTGACCGCGAGCTTGCGCATGTCGGTGGTCGCGACCAGGCCGACGAGATCGTATTCGCTGCGCGCCACGATCGTGAACAGCGCCTCGCCCTTGGCCGAGGCGAGGTTGCCGATCTGTGCGGTCGAGGTGGCGATCACGCCGGCCACGGGCGCGGTGACCTGGAGCGTGCCGCCTTCGGGCAGCGCCAGCCGCGCCATCACCTGGCCGGCCGTCGTGGTGTCCCCGGCCTCGGCCAGCACCTCCGTCACCTTCAGCCCCGGACGCTCGGGCCGCACCGAGGTCTCCTCGCGCGCGATGATCGTGCCGGTGGCCTCGACGATGTCGGAGAAACAGGATTTGGCCGCCTTCAACACCGTGACCGCCGGCCCCTTGGGCGCGTCGTCATCGGCCGCGCGCACGGGCTGGACAGAAATCAGCGCCAGGCCGGCAAGGGCAATGAAGGTCTGGGACAGGGAACGCGCAGGCAATGAACGCATCGGTCATTCCGGTTGGCCGCAAGGAGGCTTGCATCGATAGCAGAAGCGGCAGCACTGGGCCATGGGCTGACCGGGTGAGAATTGCCGCAGCGCAGGCGGCGCAATGCCGCCCGTTGAATTGGTCGCTGCAAGAGCGAAGAGGTTCGCTGTCTGCGCCCCCTCTCCCGCTTGCTGGAGAGGGCTGGGGAGAGGGTGTCACCACGAAGGGACAATCCCCAAGAGGAAAGAACCCTCACCCGCCACGCTCTGCGAGCGTGCATAGCCGAGGCTACGCCTCGGCGTCTTTTAAGGACGGCCGCCGAAGGCGGCCTATGCTCTCCCGCAGGCGGGAGAGGCGGAGCAAGCCCGCGGACCTCACGCTTCACTGCAACGTCAAAAACTCCACCCAGTTCGGCTTCTTGCCGGTGGCATAGGACTTCAGCTTGCTGAGCGCGCCGCTGCTCTGATCGATGGCGTAGACCGTCATGGCGTCGGAGAGTTCGCCCACCGTGGCGAGATAGCGGCCGGTCGGATCGATGTTGAAGCCGCGCGGCTGCTTCTCGGTCGGCACGCTGCCGACGGTGGTCAGCTTGCCCGATGTCGCATCGACCTTGTAGGCGGTCAGCGTGTTGGTGGTGCGCTCGGAGGCATAGAGGAAGCGACCGTCCGGGGTGATGTGGATGTCGGCGGCCCAAGGTTTCTGACCAGAGTCTTTTCCGTTGAAGCCTTCCGGCAGCGCGGTGGTGCGCTGGATCTCGCTCCAGGCCCCGCTCCCTGCCTCATAGCTGTACGCCGCGACGTCGCCGTTCAGCTCGTGGATGAGATAGACGAACTTGCCATCGGGGTGGAACACGAAGTGCCGCGGCCCGGATTTCTCCGGCGTCTTGACAGCAGGCTCGCTCGGCGTCAGCGAGCCGGCGCTGGCATCGAACGCAAAGCGCAGCACCTGGTCCGAACCGAGATTGGTTGCGAACACAAAACGGTTGTCGGGCGAGGGCAGGAAGGCGTGTGCGTTCAGCCCGGTCGGGATCACTTGCTTCGGCTCGGCGACGACGCCGTTCGCAGGAAGCGGATTCAACGCGACCTTGTTGCCGCCATAGGAGGCGCTGAACAGCACCTTGCCGCCGCGGTCGGTCGCGATGTTGGCCATGCTGTCGGCGAGCGGCCCGTTGCCGATATGGTTGAGGAGGCCGGTCTTCGGGTCGATCGCAAAGCTCACCGCCTGGAAAGGCTGCGAACGGACGCCGGCGATCAGCACGCGGTGGTCAGGCGTGATCGCGAGCGGCGTCGAGGCGCCGGGCTTTTCGATGCCGGTGAAGGCGGCGGTCTCTACCAGCGTCATCTCGCCGTTGTCGGCGAGCTTGAACACGCTGATGTCGTTGCTGTCGGCATTGCCGACATAGGCGAAGGTTTCGGCCATGCCGGCACGGGCTCCCAAGACGAGGGCAAGAGCGGTGAAAAGGGTGGTCGCGATCGCAGCGCGCGGCAATTTCGATGTGACTTGGCGTCCCGGTCCGATCAAGGGCGTCCTCCTGCCGATGTGGCGTTATCGTTTTGCGGCAGAGGATAGCGGCTGGCATTCCCTTGCACCAAAATCCAGATGGGATCGATCGATGCCGAAATTGCATCGTTTCATTGGCTCGCCGCTAGCGCACCGCCGCCGTCAGGTCGTGCGAGTGCAGATGCGGGGCGGCCGCATGGTCGGGCGGTCCGAGCACGGTCCACACGGCGACCGCCACTATGGTGGAGGTGAGGATGGTCCAGGCGACGAGTTGCTTCCGCATCAGGCCAAATCCGTCGGTCGAGACATCGGTGCGCTCTGGCCATTCTGCACCGCAAAAAGCGATGCGGCTGTGAACTCGTTCACAGCGCAAATAGTGCGCGAACCATTGCCGGCGCTGTGCATTGACCCGGCATGCCCCGCGAAAACGACCTCGAAGGCAAGCCCGACATGGGCGGCAAGCACGGCGGCCAGGCCGGCCAGCCGAAGCCGCCGCCGCGCCCGCGCGAAGGCGCTCGCGATGAAGATGTCGTGGCAAAGCGCCACACCGGTCAAGCCGACCAAACCGGTCGTAAGGTCTCGCCGACCAACACATCAAAGCGCTAAGCTTTGCCTGCTATTGCTCAAGTCGCAGGCCCCGGCCACGCGATCGTCAGGGAACGGCAGCCCCTTCGCGCCGTTACCCCGGTCCTGCAGGCCGAGGACACAACGGAGGCTGGTAAAACGGAGGCTGGAAGTGTTTTGGATCTATTGGGACACCGCTTGGTCGCTGATCATCAGCGGTATCATGTTCACCACGATCGTGACCCACCCGGACGCCGAGTTCGCCGAGATCCGGGCCGGACGACAGTGACATTCCAGGCGAAAGCCTGAATAACGTCTGAAACATCCATCCGCGCGGGTGCCATTCAACGCGTCTCGCGCGTGGGTAAGCTGGTGAACCAAATCTTAGAGGCCGCGCGGTATTTTTCTGCATCATTTTCTGATTCAGAGGCCCGGCGCTCCCTATGGCATTGTTCGGCAATCCTTCGATTCGTTCTGTTCTCGGCGCCATCATCGGTGTCCTCGGCCTGTTCCTGGTCGGGCAGCTCGCAAGCGGGCTGTTCGGTGCGGTCGAGCGCAACAGCGCCGCGCAAAAGGTCGAGCGCTATGCCGGCACTGACCAGCAGCTCTTCACGGCTCTGCTCGGCTTCCGGATCGAGCGCGGCACCTTCCTGTCGGCGCTGGTTGCCGAAGAGCCGGCCAATTCCGCTGCCGATGACCGAATCGCGGCCAACCGGCAGACGTCGGAAGCGGCCTACAAGAGCGTGCTCGAACGCCTCGACGGCGTGTCCGATTCCCGCCTTGCCGGCCTCCTGGGCAAGCTCGTTGCGCTCCATGATGCCTTGATGCCGCTGCGGACCAAGGCCGAAGGCCTGATCCATCAGCCGAAGGCGGCGCGCGACACCAAGCTGGCCGACGAGTTCCGGAAAACGGCGGCGGACTATCTCGATGCCATCCTCGCGCTGACCGTCGATCTCGAGAACGCGCTCAAGCTCACCGACCCCGTCGTCGATCATTTGCTGGGCGTCAAGCAGTCGGCCTGGGCCGCACGCAATTTCGGCGGCCTCATCGCGATCCGTCTCGAGGCCGCGGGTGCCGCCGCAAAGCCCTGGACCGCCCAAGACATCGTCGGGGCGGCCGAGGACGGCGGCCGTGCCAAGCAGGCCTGGAGCCAGGTGCAGGATGCGGCCAGCCGCGCTGACGCCCCGGCGAGCCTCACGGACGTCATTGCGCGTTCGAAGGCTGGCGATGCCGTTGCCATGGTCGAGCGCCAGCAGGGTCTCATCAAGGCGCTGAGCAACAACCAGACCATCGACATCAAGGGCGTCGAGCTTGCCAAGCTCAACACCGCCATCCTCAATTTCTATGTCGAGGCCGGCCAGGCGGCGCTTGCCGAAATGGTCGCCCGCGCCGGGCAGCAGAAGACGGCCGCGATATGGAGCCTCGCCTTCAACGGCGCCATGATGCTGGTGGCGCTCGCCATCACGGTGTTCGGCTTCATCCTGGTTCGGAGCCGCGTCTCGACGCGATCCGCAAGCTGACGCAGGCGATGCAAAAGCTCGCCGAGCGCGACTATGAGATCGAGCTCGCAGGCATCGAGCGCGGCGACGAGATCGGCGAAATGTCGCGTGCCGTGTCGGTGTTCAGGGAGAACATGATCACGGGCGACCGCCTCGGCGAGGAAAAGGCGGCCGAGCAGGCCAAGAAGGAGCGGCGCCAGCTCGCGATCGACCGGCTGATCGAGCAGTTCGAAAAGACTGTCACGGAATCGCTGCACACGCTGGCCTCGGCCTCGGGCGAGCTGAATGCCACGGCGCAGTCGATGTCCTCGACCGCCGAGCAGGGCTCGTCCCAGGCCGCCTCCGTCGCGAGCCTGTCGGGCGATGCCTCCTCCAACGTGCAGACGGTGGCGGCGGCGACGGAAGAGCTGTCGGCTTCGATCAGCGAGATCAGCCGCCAGGTCGCCGAATCCTCCAGCATCGCGGGCGCCGCCGCCAGCGAAGCCGAGCGCACCAACACCGAGGTGCAGGCGCTGGCCGACGCCGCCCAGCGCATCGGCGATGTCGTCGCGCTGATCACGGGCATTGCCGAGCAGACCAATTTGCTCGCGCTCAACGCCACCATCGAGGCCGCGCGCGCCGGCGAGGCCGGCCGCGGCTTCGCGGTGGTCGCGTCCGAAGTGAAGAACCTGGCCACGCAGACCGCGAAGGCGACGGAAGAGATCACCGGCCAGGTCGCCGCGATCCAGGGCGCCACCAAATTGTCGGTGACCGCGATCCAGTCGATCGGCACCACCATCCAGCGCGTCAACGAGATCGCAGCCGCGATCGCGGCGGCAGTCGAGGAGCAGGGCGCCGCGACGCGCGAGATCGCGCGCAACGTGCAGCAGGCCTCGCAAGGCACCAACGAAGTCTCGCGGCATATCTCGGGCGTGTCGCAGGCGGCCGGGCAGACCGGTGCCGCCGCCGGCGAGGTGCTCGATTCCGCCAAGATGCTGGCGCGCCTGTCTGACGATCTCAAGCGCGACGTCGACCGCTTTGTCGGCGATCTCCGGGCGGCGTAGGTTCGTCGTTATCAGCCGTTAACGGTTCCAGTCCGAGGCGAAATCGCTTTGAAGTTTGTTAAATTTTGCTGGGTACCTCTCCCCTGGTAGCGTGATCCGGGGAGAGTCATGGGTAAACGGGCCAAGCGTGGAAAAGCGGAGACGATCGCACTCCCCATGGCCGCGCGAGTCGCAATCGGCGCCGTAGCTCTCGCCGCATTGGGCTATGGCTTGCTGTCCGGCCCGGAGAACGTTCAGCCGATACGGAAGCCGGCCGCGCACCAGGCTCTCGCGTCGTCGACGCCCGTCTACGTGGCAGCTCCAGCTCATGCATCAGCGCCGGCGCCGGCTCCCGCCCCAGCTCCGATTCCGACCCCGGCGCCTCTGGTCGAACCACCAAAAGCCGCTGACGGTCCCGGTGCACTCGTCCGGCAGGTGGTCGACTACGCCAGCCACCAGACGCCGGGCACCGTGATCGTCGATACCAAGAACACATTCCTCTATTTCGTCCTGAACGACACCCAGGCCCTGCGCTACGGCATCGGTGTTGGCCGCGAAGGTTTCACCTGGTCCGGTGAACAGACGGTGGCCCGGAAGACGGAATGGCCGGACTGGCGTCCGCCTGCAGAGATGCTGGTGCGTCAGCCTTATCTGCCGCGGTTCATGGCAGGCGGTCCCGGCAACCCGCTCGGCGCTCGGGCGATGTATCTCGGCGAGACCGAATTCAGAATCCACGGCACCAACAAGCCCGATACGATCGGCAAGCGGGTCTCGTCCGGCTGTATCCGGTTGACCAACGACGACGTCGTGGACCTCTATGAGCGGGTGAAAGTCGGAGCCAAAGTGATCGTGCTGCCGGCAGTCGCGCCGTCACCTGGACCGAAGGTCGCCGAGGTCCAGTAATTCGCGCCACTGTCCCCGCTGCGTATCACTGCATCATCGCCGCCGCGATCTTCTCCGCCGACATCAGCACCGGAAAATTGGTGTTGGCGCACGGCACCACCGGGAAGATCGAGGCGTCGACGACGCGCAGGCCCTGGATGCCCTTGACGCGGCCTTGCGTGTCCACCACCGCCATTGGATCGTCGGCCCGGCCCATGCGGCACGAGCAGGAGGCGTGCCACACGCCGATGGTGGCCTTGCGCACGAAAGCTTCCAGCGCCTCGTCATTGTTGATCACGTCATCGAAGGTGAAGCCCTCGACCACGAAATTGTCGATCAGATAGTGACGCAGCGCCGCCGGCCCATCCATCAGGGCCGCGGCGATCCTGGTCAGGATCTTGTTCTTGGTGTTGACCACGCCGATCTTGCGGACCCTGTCGGTGTAAGCGGCCGGAAACGGCTTGTCCGTCACCTGCCTGACGATATCGCTCATCTGAATGGCCGCCATCTTGCGGAAGCCGCTCATCAGGCGGTCGAGGTCGCGCCGGTCCGACAGGAGATTGAACTCGACGATCGGCTCGACCGTGGGATCGCGCGAGGCGAGCTTGACCTGCCCCGTCTCCGAATAGGTCTTGTTGACGAAGGTGAGCAGCGAGCCGATCTGCTCGCCGACCGCGTGCCAGGCCGATTTGGAGAGCACGATGACGAACATGTCGCCCTTCGGCACGCCCGGAAGCCCCGACGAATAGCGCAGGCCGAGCTGCACCTGCCGCCTGGTGTGCTCGTTCATGCGCGCGCCGCGGCGAACGAAGGACGACAGCGAGATCGAGGGATGGTCCATCAGGCGCTGGCCGACGCCGGCGAGCCCCATCCGCACCGGAATGCCCATGTCCTTGAGGTGGCCGACCGGGCCGATGCCCGCGCGCAACAGATGCGCGGGCGAATGGATCGCGCCCGCGGACAGAATGATCTCGCGACCCCGGAACTCCTGCTCGCGGCCATCGATCATGGCTTTCACGCCGACGCAGGCCGTGCCCTCGAACAGCAGCTCCCTCACCTCGGTGTTGGTGGAGATCGTGAGATTGGCGCGCTTGCGAGTGTCGCGGTCGAGATAGCCCATCGCCGCCGAGACGCGCTGCTCGGCCTCGTTGGAATGCGTCACCGGGAAATAGCCGTCGACGAACTCGCCGTTCTGGTCTGCCACATAGGGATGGCCGGCTTGATCGAAAGCATCGGCGACCGCTTGCGAATGCTTGGTCCAGTGCTCCCGGGGAATGCGGCGCACGGGAATCCGGCCGTTCTTGCCGTGATACGGCCCGTCGAAATCGAGGTCGCGCTCCACCTTCTTGAAGAAGGGCAGCACGTCGGCCCATGCCCAGCCCTCCGCGCCACGCCTCTGCCATTCGTCGTAGTCGGTCGGTGCGCCGCGATTGGCCATCTGGCCGTTGATCGACGAGCCGCCCCCGAGCACGCGCGCCTGCTCGTATTTGCGCATGGGCGGACGCGCTTCGTGCGGATTGTTGTGGCTAACGACCTGGGTCGTGACCTTGAGCTCGGTCCAGTGAAAGCGCGGGTCGAAATAGGCGGTGCCCGGATAGCTGTCCCTGATCTCGGCCGGCTCGTTGCCGGGTGGCGTGTCCTGTCCGGCTTCGCACAGCAGGACCTTGTTGGCACTCCCAGCGGAGAGCCGGTGGGCCAGCACGGACCCCGCCGAGCCGCCGCCCACGATAATGTAGTCGTACACGATTGGCGTTTCCTCTTGCTCTTGAGACAAGAGGGTAGCGTGGAAATATCGCGAGGTCACGCCCCGGCCGATGCAGGCGGGGGCTGCGTCAAGACGCTATTGCAAAACCTCTATTGCAAGACCTCTATTGCAAGACCTTGGGCATCACGACGACGACGTCGACCTGCTTGTTCAGCACGCGCGAGGCCACGGCGGCGATGAGCGGCGAGTAGCTGTCCTCGATGTCGGAGGCGACGTCCTCGTTCCTGGCGAAAGCGTAGAGCATCGTGCCCTCGATTTCGTCGAAGCGGATGCCCGCGAAGACGTGGTCGAACGCCTCGGCGCCGACAATGCCGGCCATCAGCGCCTGAATGGCGTGGTCCTGAACGCGTGTGAGCTTCATCATGCCGATGAGATATGGAAGCGCCGCGCGAATACAAGGTGCGGTGAAGCAGTCGCGGGCAGCCTGTAGGGCGGGCAAAGCATCCCGGCGCTCGCAGAGCGGCGCGCTTTGCCCAACCGAAAGCTGTCATTCCGGGGCGATGCGCAGCGTCGAACCCGGAATCCGTCGAGCCGCAGCGCCCGTGGATGAATGGATTCCGGGCTCGCGCCTCGCGGCGCGCCCCGGAATGACGACGGAGGATATGGCTGCGGCGGAGCTCTAACCCACCCTATGAGCTGAAAACCTCACGTCATGCTGCCGGGCATGAAGCAACGGATCAAGGTGCGACCGCCGACGTAATAAGGCCAGACCATGGTGCGCCCGACGCGGTTCGGCTCGGTGATCACGGTGTCATCGGGCACCTCGATCCAGTCGCCGAGAATCCTCACGCGATAGTGTCCACCTCGCGTCTCCCAATCGACGTCGTCGAGCGCCGTGCCGTCGGCATCGGCGCAGCAGGGACCGCCGCCCTTGCTGTGCAGGCTCTCGAACCAGCCCTTGAGGGGGGAGTTCGCAAAGCGACCGTCGTCGCGCGCCTGCGCGGCGAGGCCGACCATGGCTGCGGCTGCTATGAGAGGAATCATCCTGAAAGTCACGATCGCCATATCGCCTCGCTCGATGTGCACGCGCGCCCGTTCGCAGACGACAAGCCGCCTGCGATGCGCGTGATGCAATGTTGACTAATTCCCGATCGGCCGGAGTTCCCGGTCGCCTCAGCAGCGCGATAACGGCAATGTGCGAGGTTTGATCCTATTTTCGGAACGGGGGCGGCGATGGTCCGAAAACCGCAGGCGGGGCAACAGGCTCAAGCCGCGGCCGCCTGCTTCGACAGCAATTGCTTCAGCTTCGCCGCCGGGATCGCCGGGCTGAACAGCCAGCCCTGCATCTGGCTGCAGCCGAGCTGCCGCAGCACCTCGCGCTGGGCTTCGGTCTCGACGCCCTCGGCCGTCGTCGCCATGTGGCGGGCGGCGGCCATGTGCACCACGGCCTGCACGATCGGGGAGGAATCTTCTGGTTCGCCGATATCGCTGATGAAGCTGCGGTCGATCTTGATCTTGTCGAAGGGGAAGCGGTGCAGATAGCTCAGCGACGAATAGCCGGTGCCGAAATCGTCGAGCGCGATGCGCACGCCGAGCTCGCGCAGCTGCTGCAGGACGGTCAGCGCCTCCTCGTCGTCGCGGATCAGCACAGTCTCGGTGATTTCCAGCTCGAGCCGTTCCGGCGCCAGACCCGACTCGGCGAGCGCAGCCGCAACCTTCAGCGCCAGTGTCTTGGAGCGGAACTGGACCGGGGAGACGTTGACCGCAATGTGGATGTCGCCGGGCCATGATGCGGCCTCAAGGCAGGCCTGCTTCAAGACCCATTCGCCGATCTCGCCGATCAGGCCGGTGTCCTCAGCGACTGGAATGAAATCTGCGGGCGAGACCATGCCGCGCTCCGGATGACGCCAGCGCAGCAGTGCTTCGCAGCCGGTGACGACATTGGCGGAGAGATCGACCAGCGGCTGGTAATGCACCTCGAACTCGCCGCGGGCCAGCGCCTGGCGCAAATCGAGCTCGAGCTGGCGGCGCTGGCGCGCCTTGGCATCGTATTCGGGAACGAAGATGCGGAAGGTGCCGCGCCCTTCCGACTTCGCCGCATACATTGCGAGATCGGCGCGTTTGAGCAGCTCGTCGATGATGTCGCCATGGTCGGGCGCGATCGCGATGCCGATGCTGGCATCGGTCGTGATCTCCTGGCCCTTGCAATCGACCGGCATGCGCAGCGATGTCAGGATCTGTTCGGCCAGCGTGCTCAGCCCGGCCTGGTCGGAGGTGCCGGCCTTGACGATCGCGAACTCGTCGCCCCCTAACCGCGCCACCAGATCGTTGCCGCTGACGCAGGCGCGCAGGCGGCTTGCGACCTGGCGCAGCAATTCGTCGCCGACCTCGTGTCCCAGCGAATCGTTGACGCCCTTGAACTCGTCGACGTCGATATAGAGGATCGCAAACGGCTTGCCTTGGGCCAGCTCCGCGACGCGGCGCTCCAGATGGCCGCGCATCAGCACGCGGTTGGGCAGGTCGGTCAGCGCATCGTAATGCGCCATATGGGCGATGCGCTCGTCGGCCCGGACGCGCTCGGTGACGTCGTCATGAGTGGCGAGCCAGCCGCCGGCCGCGCCGGGATGGTTCTTGACTTCGATCAGGCGGCCATCGGAGGTCTCGACGATGCTGCTCTGCGTCAGCCCGACCTGGCTCAGGATCCTGTCACAATATTCGTCAACGTCGCCCTCGAACGAGCCGGTGTCGGCGCGATGCTGGATCACGTCGCGGAAATGGACCCCGGGCTTCACCGCATTGGTCGAGAGGCGGTACATGTCGATGTAGCGGCGGTTGCAGACGATGAGCCGTTCGTCCTGGTCGAACATCAGGAGCCCCTGCGTCATCGTGTTCATGGCGGTGTCGAGCCGCTGCTTCTCCAGCGAGAGGCGGTTGGTCACCTGGCGGAAGATCAGGAACAGGGTGAGCACGAGCAGGCCGATCGACAGCACGGCCACGGTGACGAAGAACTTGGTTTGGGTGCGCCAGGTGGCGAGCGTTGCGTCCAGCGACCTGGTTGCGATGATCACGAGCGGCTCGCCGCTCAGGAGGCGCGAGGCGACGATGCGGTCCTTGCCGTCGATCGGGCTGGTGAGCCTGGTCGTGATGGAGGTGTGCTGGAACACGGCCTTCTGCTCCGCCGAGCCGATGCGATAGTTCTGCCCGATCATCGCGTCGACATGCGGAATGCGCGCGAGCAGCTGGCCGCTCTGGTGGTACATCGCGACCGAGGAATCCTCGCCGAGCCCGGTCGAGGCGAAGAAGGATTCGATCTGCTCCGGCGCGATCGCGCGCGTGACGATGCCGAGGAAATCACCATGCGGACCCGACACGCGCCGCGCCATCACGATCGCCGGACCAGTGCCGAACCGGCCGGGTACGACCTCGACCTCTTCCTGCGCTGCAGGATCATTCCTGAGCCTGATGAAATAGTCGCGATCCGACACCGAGATGTCGGCGACGGGCCAGCGCTTCGTCGAGTTGATCAATACGCCGCGCGCATCGAACACATTGGCGCCGGCAATGTCGGACCAGCCGCTGGCCTTGGTGCGCAGCACCTCGTGCACGGCGAGCGTGCCCATCTCGCTGCGGAAGACATCGGCGGATTCGATGCCGTGGCTCTCGAGTTCCGCGATGATGCTCTTCTGGAGCACCGCGAAATCCTCGAACTCGCGGTCGAAATGGCGCGCCAGCAGGCGGACGGAGCTTTCCAGGCTGTCGCGACCGCTCTCGATGGCGTTCTGGCGGAAGCGGTCGACGGTGAGCGCGGTGCCGACAGCGGTCGCGGCCATCAGCACGAAGCCGCCGACGATCAGCCACGCCAGCGGCGCGCCGCGCCATTGGCGAAGCAGCACGCGCAGTCGCGCGGTCCATCGGATTGATGCGCCCATCCCAGCTCTCCCTTGGGATGCAGGATGCAGCAAAACCGACAAGACCCGGTTACCATTGAGGGTTAGGGAACTATGAATCGGAACAAGATCAGAGGCTTGAGCGCGGCGCCGTTAGACGCGGTCCTGTAGGGTGGGCAAAGCGTCAGCGTGCCCACGCCATATTCGCGATCGAGACAGATGGTAGGCACGGCGCTGATGCGCCTTTGCCCACCCTACAAAGCTAAGAAGCTGCCGTCACTCTCGCTTCACTTCCCATTTCAGCGCTTCCGCATTCTCCTTGGCGAAGATCTCAGGCAGGTCGAATGTCCCGGTCTTCAGATCGTAGCGGCATTGCCAGCCGCCCAGCCCCTTCATGATGGTGTTTTTCGGATGCTTGTCGTATTGGCCGGCGAGGCTGATCACGAGATAGCGGTTGTTGGGCCAATCCACGCCGAGCCAGCGATAGGCCTCTTCCGTGCCCTTCAGCAGGTTGGCCGAGATGTGGAAGTCGAGCTTGGCGAAGTGCTTTGTCTCGGGACGGCCGTAGAAATAGGCCCAGGCGAGATCGCTCAGCGATTTCCTGGTCGCGCTGACAAAGGTGCCGTTCTCGGCATGATAGAGAAACAGATCCTGCTCGCCCGAACCGGTCTTCTGCATCCGTACCAGCCATTGCGAGTCCGCGGTGAAGCGGAAGCCGGCCCCATAACCCTGCTCTGGCTTCAGCTCGGTCATCTGATCGCCGCGACGGGCCCAGACCTGCCATTTGACCTCCCAATCGCCGGCGTCCTTCACGTATTGTTCGAGCTTGGTGGCGCCGTCGGGCGAGGTGAAGGCGAGGTCGGCATCGTCGCTGAGGACAAATCCCGGCGGCGGGCCGGAGGCGGCAAGCGCCGGGGTGGCGGCGAGTGTCAGGGCAAGCGCCAGCCATGGCGCGGCGCGGCAAAATGCGATCATGACGAAATTCCTAAAAAATGGCCGCCAGAATAGGTTGACGGCCTCGCTGGTTTGACGCCGAGAGGGCCGGCTCGGTTCATCCCTTCGAACGTCTTGCTGCCGCAGCCAAAACGGCGCAATTTGCCGAGGCTGATTTGCGACCCAGGGATTTTTGATCAAGGCTTGAGGACTGATGATCACCGCAACCAAGGCCTTCATCGCATTCTGTCTGCTTGCTGTGGTCGGCACCGTGCTGGTGATCGGCCCGACCGAGCTGCGCCACATGCTGCCGGGCGGCGCGAACACCGAAATGGCAGGGGTCGCGAAGCCCGAAGCGAAGGCTGAGGGCAAAATCCAGCCCAAGGTCGAGGCCAAGGCCGAAACCAAGGCCGAAACCAAGGTTGAGGCCAAGATAGAACCGAAGACAGAACCGAAGACGGACGAACCGAAGCTGGCCGCGGTTGCACCCGCGCAGTCCGCCTCGCCTGTACCGGCCGATGCGCCGAAGGCGGGCGCGCTGGCCGAGACCCAGAAGCAGGTCGCCGCGCTCGCTGACCTCGCACCGGCCAAGCCGCAGCCTTCAGCTGCGGACACCGCTCCCCGTTTCGACGTCGCCCGCGTCGATGCTCAGGGCGAGGCCGCCGTGATCGCGGGCCAGGCGGCGCCGGGCGCCAGGGTAGAGCTGCTGCGTGACGGCCAGCCGCTCGACAGTGTGGTGGCCGATGCGTCGGGCCAGTTCGTGATGACCCCGCCAAAACTTCCCGCCGGCAGCTACGAGCTGACGCTGCGTGCCAAGGCACCCGACGGCACCGTCATGCAATCCAGCCGCACCATGCCGGTCACGATTGCCGAAGCCGCGCCGCCGCCGGCGCGTGTCGCTGTGGCCGCGAAGCCCGAGGCAAAGCCGCAAGACGCAAAATCTCAAGAAGCAAAACCCGTCGACAAGTCGGACGTCGTCGCCTCGCTCCCGGCGCCGCATCTGGCTTCGACCCCGGACCGGTCCTCGGCGCGGCCGCGGATGATGGGCACGGCCAAACCGAAGTCCATGGCGCGCGTGCCGGCGGCAGGTGCGACGGTTGCAGCGGCCTCGCCCGCGGAGGTGCTTAACACCACACCGGCAGAGACCAGCGGCACAAGGGTGATTTCCAAGGGCGACAGCCTCTGGGCCCTGAGCCGTCTCGCTTATGGCGACGGCGCCCGCTACGCGGTGATCTTCAATGCCAACCGCGAAAAGATCCACAATCCGAATCTGATCTATCCCGGCCAGACCGTCACGGTGCCGCAAAAGACGCAGTGACCGGCCGTCATTCCGGGGCGTCGCGGAGCGACGAGCCCGGAATCTATCGTGCCACTGTTGTCGCCGCCCAATGGATT
This sequence comes from Bradyrhizobium sp. CCBAU 45384, assembly GCF_028128665.1. Classification (NCBI taxonomy): domain Bacteria; kingdom Pseudomonadati; phylum Pseudomonadota; class Alphaproteobacteria; order Hyphomicrobiales; family Nitrobacteraceae; genus Bradyrhizobium; species Bradyrhizobium sp. CCBAU 45384. The sequence goes on along the minus strand of NZ_LBIZ01000093.1, from coordinate 48,484 downwards.
CCGGGCTCGCGCCAAGGGGCGCGCCCCGGAATGACGGGGTCCTGGTCGGCGGCGCTTCGATCGTTACAATCACGCACCATCATCGCCCGTCTCGCCGCGGAACATTTGGTTCCCCAGCGCGTCTTCTCCTACGACGCGATGCGTGTGTGGGAGGACAACGCGGTGGTCAGCTCAGCGCTGATGTCGAGATCACGCTTGCGACTGGCGCTGGCCGGCGCGGTCCTTGCGATTGTGACAGTGCTGCTGCCCGATAGCGCCGAAGCACAGTTCGGATTGCGCGGCGGTCCCCTCGGCATTGCCCGCTTCGCCGTCGGCCATGTCATCGGCCTGTCGCGATTGCGCCACGCCCGCATGGCGGCGCGCGGCAGCCGCTATCGCTCCGCGGCCATGAGCCCGCAGAATCCAAACGGAGCCGAGCGCGGCCAGCCCACCAATCCTTACGTCTTGCGCGCCGCGCTCACGGCGCAGGCCGCGCTGTCGGGCTGGCACGGCGGCCGCCGGCCGCAGGGCTGGTGGCGTCATCCTGATGGCAGCTATGGCTGGATCGGCCCGGTGTTCTGGCCGTTCGCGCATGACGATCTCACCACGGCCATCATCTTCGGCGATACGACCAGCCTGTCGCTCTATGGCTATGGCGATATCTATGCCGCGATCTTCGCCCCCTATGCGGCGCCGGAGCTCGCCGCCTACACCGCGCCGCAAGGTCGCCGCGGGCGACGAGTCCCATCGGCGGAGATGGTCTGCGACAGCAGCGACACCGGCGGCTTGCCCGTCGACCGCATCGCTGCTGTCGTGCAGCCGAACGAGATGCAGCGCACCGCGCTCGATGAGCTCGCAGCCGCCTGGACTGCAGCGCGCGATACCATCCGCGCTGCGTGCCCGGCGCAAGCGCCGATGACCGCGGCGGAACGCCTCGGCGTGATGCAGGCGCGGCTGGATGCGATGATCAAGGCCACGGACGCGCTGGCAGCGCCGCTGAATAAGTTCGTTGGCCTCCTCGATGGCGGCCAGAAAGCAAAGCTCGAATCCCTTGCGAACGAACGCCGCGCCGCGCTGGCCTCGGCTCAGCACAAGGATGCGCAGGCGGCCCAAGCAGCGCAGGAGGCCAAGGCCTGCGATCCCAACTATGATCCCCGTTATGACGTGCAGGCCCAGCGCCAGTATCAGCAGCTCGTGCGACAGCAATGGCCCGCCTCGGACATCGTGTCCACCTTGAGGCTCGACGACACCGGCAGCGCCCGTCTCGACGTGCTCCAGGACACCACGCTGCGCACCATGCAGACGCTGAGCTCTTGCCCGATGAAGCCGGAAGCAACCCCGCAAGCCCGCCTCGCCGCCGTGAAGACGCGGCTGCAGACGATGCAGCAGGCCGTGGGTGGCGTCACTGATGCGCTCGACGACTTCGAAGCGGATCTCAGCGACGAGCAGAAGGCGGCGTTTGAGGCGATGGGCCCGAAGCGGGCGATGTGATTCGTTACTTGTCCCGACCGTAACCTCTTGAAGCGCAAGGGTAACTCTCGTATGATATACAGAGGCTTTTGTATATCATGGAGGTTCCATGCTGGTTTCCAAATGGGGGAATAGCTTGGCGGTCCGGCTGCCCAAGGCTCTCGTTGAAGCACTTAAGCTATCTCCAGGCGACGAACTCAATGTGGTGGAGGCCTCGAAGGGCCAAATCGCAGTTGAGAAGATCGACAAGCGAGCGGAGTTTCTCAGGCAGGTGGAGCAGTTTCGTTTTCCTCTGCCCGAAGGCTACAAGTTCGACCGCGACGAGGCGAATGAGCGGTGAGCGCGTTCTTTGACAGCAACATCTTGATATACGCCTATTCGAGCGATGCGAGGCGTCAGCGGGCGCTCACCACGATCGCTGGCGGCGGCGCGATCAGCGCGCAAGTGCTGAACGAATTCACCAATGTGTTGCGCAAGAAGCAGAAGCAAGAGTGGCCGGTCATCGAAGCCGCGGTGCAGTCCCTCCGCTTCCGCTTCCCTGACGTCGTGCCGCTGACGTCAGACACGCACGCTGCCGCGATTGAACTCGCTCGCGATCACACACTTGCCTTCTACGATGCCCTGATCATCGCCGCGGCGATCGAGGCTGGCTGTAACACGCTTTACAGTGAAGACCTGCAACATGGCCGCAGCATCGGTGGGCTCATCATCGTCAATCCGTTTCTCGGTGGTGGAACAGGGCGGTCGTAAACTCACCCGCACGCCCAGTCGAACTTCATATCCCTGAAGTCGAGCTGCGCGTTGCCGCCGCCGAAATTGTAGCCGCCGAAATATTCCTCGAACTCGATGTAGAACGGGCTCATCTCCGGCACCGCCTGGCACGGCCGCATGGTGCCGCCGAGATGGTTCGGCGCGTGATCCTTGCTCCAATCGTGCAGGCGGAAATTATCGCGGCTCACGACACCATCGACATAGTAATAATAGGGCTGATACCCGGTCGGAGACCCTCGCTTCACATGCGTATCCTGCGGGCCCTTGCCGGCATTGGGATCCTCCGCGCGGGGCGTCAGCACGATGGCACGGTTCTCGGCGAGCTCGGTGCGCGGCGTCGTCGGCAGCAGCTTCCTGGCGTAAGGGGCTGCGGATTCGTGGAAGGCGCTGGCGCCGCCGACATCGAGCCAGCGCGGCCGCTCCGCGGTCGCAAGTGCAAGCGGCGCCGGCGGCGTTGCGAAGGCGCCGTCATATTCGCACCTGGTCAGAAGGATCGCGGCATATTCGTAATCGAGAATGTCGGTCAAGCGCGACAGGCGCGGATGCGCGGGGCGCGCCGCCACCGCCTCGCGGATTTCAGGATCATCGGGCGCACCGCCGTCATTGTGATCAGGCGCGGTCGCAAAGAACGACACCGCAACGATGTCAGCGCCGTGCACGCGGTAATCCTCCGGCAGCAGGAGCGTAAAGCCGTGCATCAGCGGATAGCCGGTGACGGGATCGAGCGGCCATTGCTCGCTCGCAATGCCCGGCGGCAGGCCGAACACCCAGCCATGGTCGCGCGCACGCTCACTGGGACGGTCCTGCATCTGCAGGTCGTAGGCACGCGAAGGCATGGCAAACACCACAGGCCGTCTCCCGTCCGAATTCCCGCCTCGTCGTTGAGGCCTGGGTTGGTCGCGGTGAGCAGCAATGTGGTTCGGGGGCGGGTTATGGGGAAGTCAGCGCCACAACCTCCTTCGCCGGGACGACCGCAACCGGCGGTCACGCAGATGTCAGTGCTTGGTGAGATCAGGCACAAACGCCCGATGATGCCACCATACCACTGTTTTGCCCGACGCCTCAAGGCAAATTTCGTAAAATCCGCAACTGCATCGAAAATGCGCGGTATCCCCTTAGCCTTGGCTACTGTGCATGGGGTTGTTTTCTACGTCAGTGGCGATGATCATCCTCGCCGCCGCGCAGCGGCCGCGTCAACGACGTTATCCACCTCCTCACGCCACGACAAAATCTCCATCGCCAGCACGGGATGATTGAAGCCCTTGAGCTGGAGATCGTCGAGCGCGCGGGCCTCGACCCATGGCTCGACCATGCCGTAGACGCGGCGGCTGACCACGATCTGGTTGGGCTTGGCCTCGGCGCAGAGGCGCGAGGCGAGGTTGGTAACGCTGCCGATCGCGGCATATTCCAGCCGCTGCTCGAAGCCGACCTGGCCGAGCGTGGCATAGCCGAGCGCGATGCCGATGCCGAAGCCGAGGCTGTGCCCGCGGTTGCGCCAGCGCTCGGTCAAGGGACCGATCGTGTCGCGCATCTCCACCGCCATCTTCACGGCGCGCTTTGTGTGGTCCTCGAACTGGATCGGCGCGTTGAACAGGATCATCACGCCGTCGCCGGCATATTTGTCCAGCGTGCCCTCATATTTGAAGATCAGCTGGCCGAGCGCGGCGTGATATTCGCGCAGCACGTTCATCGCCTCTTCCGGCTCGGTCGCTTCCGTGAACGCGGTGAAGCCGCGCAGATCGCAGAACACCACGGTGACCTCGCGGCGCTGGCTGGTGAGCAGCCCCTCCGGGCTGTCGGAGGAGGCGATCAGTTGCGCCACCTGCGGCGCCAGGAAACGCTCGAGCTTGCGGATGCGCTCGATCTCGCCCAGCTGGGTCGCGACGCGCTCTTCCAGCGACTTGTTCCAGTTCTTCAGCTGCTCGGTCTGCTCGCGCAGCTTGTCGGCCTGGGCGCGCACGGTCTCGTTCGCGGTCTCCAGCGCGTGGCTCTTGTGGGCGACCTCGGTGAACAGGCGCGCATTGCGCATCGCCAGCACGGCCTGGTTGGCGAAGGTGCGCATCAACCCGGTGAGGCTGCCTTCGAATGCGCCGCTGGCACGGCGCAGCACCACCAGCGCGCCGAGCGTGCCCTGCTGGTCGACCAGCGGCACCACCAGCACGGAGTGGAAGCCGGCGGCGACCGCGACGTCGCGCAGCGGCTGCTCGGCGGCGTGGTCGAGATCGGCAATCGCGATCGGCTCGCCGCTTCTGGCGGCATCGCTCAGAACATTCTCGCCTTCGTCGATGCTGACATGGCCGCCGGTGGCCGATTTGTCGATGCCGTTGGCCTCGACCAGGTTGAAGCGGCGCGGCTCGGCCTCATAGCCGTAGATCAGCACCGCATCGGCATGGCTGATCTCCAGCGCGCGGGCGGCGATCGTCGGCAGCACGGCGTTGAGGTCGAGCGAGGACGACAGCGCGCGGCCGACCTCTTCCAGCACTTTCAGCTCGTTGATCGACTGCGCGAGGTCGCGGGTCCGCGCCTCGACCTTGGTTTCGAGGTCCGTATAGGTCTCCTGGAGCTGGCCGGCCATCCGGTTGAACTGGCCGGCGAGATCTTCCAGCTCGTCGGAGGTGTGCACGTCGATGCGGTGGCTGAAATCGCCCTCGCCGAGCTTGTGCGCGCCGTCGCGCAGCGCCGTGATCGGAATGATCATGCGGCGCGCCAGCAGCGTGCCGGCGAGGATCGCGACCAGGAGCCCCATCCCGATCAGAAGCGCGATGCGCACGAGCTGGTCGCGGATCGGCATCAAGGCCTGCGTGGTCGGCTGCTCGAACAGGACCGTCCAGCCGAGCTTGGGCACCGCGCTCGCGGCCGCCAGCACCGAATGGCCGTTGAAGTCCGTGCCTGACATATCGCCCTCGCCGCCGGGCGCAATCGCAGCTGCGACTTGCGGCAGCTTCGACAGATCCGTGCCGACATCGGGCCCCTTCGACGATGTCGCCAGCACGCGGCCGCGCGGATCGACGACATAGGCGAAGGCGGCCTTGCCGACCTGGTTGTCCGACAGGTAGTCGGAGAGGAAGCTGAGATCGACCTCGGCCACGGTGACGCCGGCATTGAAACCGGAATGCGCCACCGAGATCGACATCATCGGCCTGCCATCGACGAAACTGGCCGGCGAGAAGCTCACCCCGCGCGCCACCGTGTCGGTGAAGCGCATGTCGCGGGAGAGGTCGGCGTTGCCGCCTGATGTGGTCGACTGGCGCGAGACGCGCAGCACCTCGCGGCCCTCGCCATTGAGCTGGTACAGCTGGGTGACGACCGAGACCTGATGCAGCAGCTGGGCATAGCCGGTGCGGCGCTTCTCGAGCGTGTCCTGGCTTGCCGCCGTGACCCAGCTGATCTGCCGCTCGAGCTCGGAGATCGACTGCTCCATACGACGGGCGGCGGCCTGCGCCTTGTCCTCGAGCCCGCCGGTCAGCTGGGTCCTGGTGGCGCGATAGGAGATCCAGGTCTCCATCGCGCCGTTGACCGCGAGCACGAACACGACGAGGCCGACGAGGGAGACGACATATTTGGCGAACAGGCCCTCGCGCAGAACCCAGGTCTTGTCTTTCGCTCCCGCCATCCGGATCCTCTCGCGCCGCGACCGACGCCGGCGCTAAGGGGCGTACGGGCCCCTTGGCCCTTCTAGCACAATTTGGGTGCTTGGACCGGCAAGGGGCGAGGAACGGGCTGGTGTGGTTACCTATCGGGGAATGCCGGGCCGACCGGGCGGTGAATTGTCGCAGCTGGTTACGGGCGAAGTTCGACGCCTTGATCCGCCCATCACCGATTGAACAGCTGCCGCATCACGTCGTTCATCGGCTGGCTGTCCTGTTGGGCCTGGGGCGGATCCTGGATCGGCGGGGCGGGTGAAGCCTGCGGCGCCGGGGTGGTTGGGTTGCCTGGCAGGCCGCGGCTTCGGCCGCTGCCGCTAGCGGCGCCACTCGAGAGCCCCTGCTGGATCAGATTGCCGATCGCCTCGCCCAGCTGGCCGCCGAGCAGATTGTTCTGCCCCTGTCCTTGCCCGGGCTGCTGGACTTGCGGATTGGCATTGCCGGCCGCGTTCCCGCCGCCCGGCACGGTGCCGCCGAGACCAAAGCTGTTCAGGATGTTGCCAAGCCCGGCGCCGTCAGGGCCGAACAGGCCCTTGCCCATCTCGCGCAGCTTGGCATAGGCGGCCTCAGGATTGTCGAGCACGCCGGCCATGTCGGGATAGATCCGCGGCTGCGACCATGGGCCCGTGATCATCACGGGAATGCCAAAGCCGACAGGCTCGGAGGTGCGGCCCTGGCCTTCCGTCGTCATCACCAGCTTCGGTTCGACGCGAAAGCCTATCATCTTGGTGTCGAGCGCGATGGTGCCGGCGCCGGTGACGCGTACCAGCGGCCCGATCAGATTGAGATCGGTCGTCACCGCCTGGCCCTTGTCGATGCGGAACGAGGCGGAGAGTTGCGACAGATCCGTGCTCTGCTCCTGGCTGGAGCTTTGGTTGGGGTTCAGGTTGTCTTGCCAGCCGGTCAGCGTGCCCGAGGTCAGCGAGCGGATCATCTGCGCGATATTGATGCCGCGGATGGCGCCGTCCTGGAAATTGACGAAGGCGGTGCCTTGCATGTTCGCCATCAGCGCGCGCTGGCTGGTGCCGGCGCTGCGCAGGGCGAGCTTGGCCTGCAGCTTGCCGTCGATCCGGTCGAATTCGGCAAGGCCCTGGAGCAGCGGCAGCGCGCGCACGCCGACCAGGTCGGAATGCATCGCGAAGCTCGGCGCGCCGCTGGTTGCATCAAGGATCACCTCGCCCGAGACCTGGCCGCCATAGGCGCCGAGATTGGCGGTGCCGGCCTTCAGGATGCCGCCGGCGAGCTTCGCATCGAGTGCCAGCGGCGCAAGACGGGCCTCACCGATGACGGCTTCGTTGGCCGAGATCCTGAGCTGCGCGTCGACATAGTTGAGACCGGATACGTCGATCGGTGCATCGCTCCAGGCCTGTCCGGCCGCGCCGTCGGGCGATTTGGCCAGTGGGATTGCGAGGCGCTGGAAATCGAGATCGAGCTTCACCAACGGCTTGCTCGCGATATCGACCGAAGCCCAACCGTTGAAGGAGCCGTCGCCGAGGGTGCCGTTGACCCCGTTGATCATCACGACCGTGCCGTTCAGCCGCAGCTCGGCATGGCCGGCGAGCTGCGATTTCAGCACGTCGGGCATGTCGACGGCGAAATCCACCGGGACGGTCTGCCGCTCGATCGGCGGCGCCGGGCTGGTCGCCTTGATGTCGAACTTGGTCGGGTGTTCGCCGATGCGCGCGGTGCCGAGAATGTTCACCTTGCGATCCCGGCCGGTGACGACGTCCGCATTGATCGCGCTGATGCGGCCTTCGACGCGATCGCGTGCGCGCGAGAATGCGACTTCGCCATTGGTGATCTTGACGCGATCGATGGTTGCGCCGTCCATGTTGAGCGCGAGCGGTTTTGGCGACGCGTCCGCGTTGGGCAGGCGCTCACGCAGCAGCGGCTGGTACAGCACGGGATGGCTGACGACGATCTCGCTGATCTCGGGATGACCCGACCACACGCTTGCGAGCGACATGTCGGCCTGCACGGTGTCGATGGTCACGCGTGTCATGCCGCTGCGGTCTTTGGGATCGGCAAGCGTGAGGTCGTTCAGCGTGACGTTCAGCGTCGGCCACAGGCTGATCCTCGTGGTTCCGTCGATCGACAGGCGATATCCGGTCGCCTGCTCGACGCGCGAGGCGATCGTCGCAGCCAAAAAGCCCGAGGGAACCCCGATCACCAGCAGCAGAACGATCACGATGATGATCGCGGCCACCGCCGCGCCGGCGAATTTCACTGCTCTCATATCGACTTTCCAACGACGGACGGGCGGCTTCGCATCAGGCGGATGACCCGTCCTTTGCACCTTAAGTTTATCCCGGGACGGGATGCCGCACCAAGCGACTAAAAATATTCGAGAGGTGCTGCAAAGTTATGTGACTTATGACACACTTCTCCGGCGCGGTATTACGCGATTCTGACGTTCATGCTTCCAAGCGATTTGCCTCGGAAATTGACGAGTGAATTCACAAGGACGTTGAAATGAGCAAGCAGGCCGAATTTGCGGTCATTCTGAAAATGAATGCCATGTTCGCCGATCTTGGCGCGGACGAACTCCAGCGTTTGTCCAATCTCTGCCACACCCAGCATCTGGCGAGTGGTGAGGTGCTGTTCCAGAAGGGTGACCCGGGCAACGCGCTGTTCGGCGTGCGCCGCGGCCAGGTCCGCATCGAGACCGGCGCCTCCGACGGCAGCCGGCTGACGCTGAATTTCATGGGTCCGGGCGATCTGTTCGGCGAAGTCGCGGTGCTGGACGGCCAGAGTCGCACTGCGGATGCGACTGCGGGTGAGGCCAGCGAATTGTTCGTGCTGCGGCGCGAGGATTTCCTCGCCTTCCTCGAGCGCGAGCCGAAGGTCGCGATCAAGATCATCGCGCTGCTGTGCCAGCGGATCCGCTGGCAGAGCGAGCGCATGGAAGAGTCGATGTTGCAGCCGCTTCCGGTGCGGCTGGCGCGGCGGCTCTGCGCGCTGGCCGCCGATTTCGGCTCCGAGGTGCACATCTCGCAGGAGCAGCTCGGCGTCTTCGTCGGCGCCGCCCGCGAGAGCGTCAATCGCCAGCTTCAGGCCTGGCGCAAGGAAGCGATCCTGGACCTGCAGCGTGGCCGCATCCTGCTCAGGAACATGACCAAGCTGACCGCGATCGCCCGGAACGAGTAGGGGCGGAGCGCCGCCGCTACTCCGCGGCCGGATGCACAACGCTCTTCGGCATTGGCGGCGCCTCCGCCGGCGTGGTGCCGTGATGATCCCCCGACTCTGCATCCGCACTGTGCACGATCAGCCGCTTGCCGAAACGCCAGATCAGCGCGCCGATGTCGTCCATCACCATGAACATCGCGGGCACGAATACCAGCGACAGGATGGTCGAAAAGATCAAGCCGCCGATCACCGCGAGCGCCATCGGCGAGCGGAACTCGCCGCCGGCGCCGACCGCGAGCGCGCTCGGCATCATGCCGGCGGCCATCGCGATCGTGGTCATCACGATCGGACGGGCCCGCTTCATGCCGGCGTCGATCATCGCCTCTTCGCGCGGCTTGCCGCCGTGGATGGATTCGATGGCGAATTCCACCAGCATGATCGCGTTCTTGGTGACAATTCCCATCAGCATCAGGATGCCGATCCAGACCGGCGTCGTGAGCTGCTTGCCGGTGACGAGCAGCGCTGCGATCGCGCCGCCGATCGAGAGCGGCAGCGAGAACAGGATGGTGATCGGCTGCAGGAAAGTGCCGAACAACAGCACCAGCACCGCATAGACCATCATCAGGCCTGCGGTGATGGCGGTGGCAAAGCCGTCGGAGAGCTCGTTGAGGCTTTCGGCGTCGCCGGAGGGGGAGACCTTCACGCCCTTCGGCAAACTCTTCATGACCGGCAGTTCGTAGATCTTCTTGGTGGCATCGCCGAGCGCTGCGGAGCCGACGAGGTCGGCCGCGACGGTGGCCTGCCGCTCGCGGTCGTAGCGGTTGATGCTGGTCGGGCCCTGGTCGAGCTTGACGTCGGCGATGACTGCGAGCGGCACGCCGCCCTTCTCGCCGTGCTCACCGAGCGGAACACGCAGTTGCTCGAGCGTCTTGAGATTGCCGCGGGCGGCATCCTCGAGCTGCACGCGGATCGGCACCAGGCGGTCGCCGACGTCGAACTTTGCGAGCGCCGGACCGACGTCGCCGATGGTCGCGACACGGATGGTCTGCGACAGGCTTTCGGTCGAGACGCCGAGCCGCGCGGCAAGATCGGCACGCGGCTCGATGCGCAGCTCCGGACGTTCCAGCGAGGTTTCCGAGATGACGTCGGAGATGGTCGGAATCCGCTTCATCTGCGTCGCAAGCTCGCTGGCGACGTTGTTGACGATATTGGGGTCGACACCGGTCACCACCAGCGAGATCGCGCGCAGGCCGTTCTCGTCCAGGAACCAGAAGCGGATATCAGGGACGTTCTCCAGCTCCTGGCTGATCGAAAATTCGAGCTCGCGCTGGGTGATCTTGCGGTCGTTCTTCGGTGTGTAATTGATGATCAGAGAGGCGCGCCGGACTTCCTGCGTGCCCGGTGGAACGCGTCCGCCGTCAACGAAGATGCTCTTCACCTCGGGCCGCTGGCGCAGACGCGCGACGATGTCCTCGGTGACTTTCTCGGTATAGGCGAGCTGCGTGCCCGGAGGCAGTTCGAGGGCCAGCAGCGAGCGGGCGCTGTCCTGCGCCGGCAGGAAGCCCTGCGGCAGCAGCGTGATGCTCCAGATCGAGGCCGCGAAGATGCCGAAGCCGATCAGCACGGTGATGAAATAGTGCTTCACGGACCACGAGACGATGCTGTGATAGGTGCGCAGGATGCGGCCGGGCGGCGGCTCTTCGTGATGGCCGTGCTTGAGGAAATAGGCCGCCAGCATCGGCGTGACGAAGCGTGCCGCGAGCAGCGAGAAGAACACCTGCACCGAGACGGTGATGCCGAACTGCTTGAAGAACTGCCCGGCGATACCGGACATGAAGCTCGCGGGCGCGAAGATCGCGATAATGGTCAGCGAGATCGCGATCACGGCGAGGCCGATCTCGTCGGCGGCTTCCAGCGCGGCGCGGTAGGGCGATTTGCCCATGTTCATGTGCCGCACGATATTCTCGATCTCGACGATGGCGTCGTCGACCAGGATGCCTGTCGACAGCGTGATGGCGAGGAAGCTGACGAGGTTGAGCGAGAAGCCGAGGATGTCCATCGCCCAGAACGCCGGGAAGATCGACAGTGGCAGCGAGACCGCCGCGATGATGGTGGCGCGCAAATCGCGCAAGAACAGCAGCACGATGACGACGGCGAGGATGGCGCCCTCGAACAAGGTCGAGATCGCCGCTTCGTAATTGCCGTTGGTGTAGTCGACGGAGGTGTCGATCAGCTTGAGATCGACATCGGGATAGGCGGCCTTGAGCGCGTCGATGCGCTTCTGCACGGCTTCGGCGACCTTCACGTCGCTGGCACCCTTGGAGCGCTTGATGCCGAGCGCGACCACCGGCTCGCCGTTGAAGCGGGCGAAGGTGCGACGATCCGCGATGGTGTCGGTCACGGTGCCGAGATCGTCCAGGCGCACCTCGCCGCCGCCGAACAGCGGGACCATGGTGCCGGTGAGGTCGCTGAGCGTCTTGGCGCCGGCTAGCGTCCGGATCGCCTGGTCGTTCTTGCCGATCTCGGCGCGGCCGCCGGCAACATCGACATTGGTGCCGCGCAGGCTCTGGCTGACATTGACGGCCGTCAGCCCCATCGCCTGCAGGCGATCGGGATCGAGCGAGACCAGGATTTCGCGCTCGACACCGCCGATGCGCTCGACCTGCGCGACCCCGCGCACGCCTTGCAGCGCGCGCTTGACCACGTCATCGACGAAATAAGACAGCTGCTCCGGCGTCTTGCCCGGCGAGATGGCGGCATAGGTGACGATCGGCAAGCCGATCACGTCGACGCGCTGGATCAGCGGCTCGGTGACGTTCTGCGGCAGGTTCGAGCGCACGCGCGTCACCGCGTCCTTGACGTCGTTGAGGGCGCGATCGGTGTTGGTTTCCAGCGCGAACTGGATGGTGGTGACCGACACGCCGTCGGTAATCGAGGAGGTGATGTGCCTGACGCCCTCGACGCCGGAGACGGCGTCTTCAACCGTCTTGGTAACTTGAGATTCGAGCTCTGCCGGTGCGGCGCCGAACTGCGAGACGGCGACCGAGATGACGGGAATGTCGGCGGAAGGCAGCCGGGTGATGGCGAGCTTGGTGAAGGAGGTCCAGCCGAGGATCAGAAGGATGATCGAGAAGACCACCGACGGCAGCGGATTGCGGATCGACCATGCCGAGATATTGAGAGCCATTAGCGTACCCGCGTGCGATCGAGTTCATCGGCGAACATGGTCTTGATCTGGTCGCCGTCATGCAGCGAAGAGCCGGCGTCGGCGACGACGATCTCGCCGACCTCGACCCCGTCGAGGATTTCCGTTTGGCTGTCGGATGTCAGCCCGACGCGCACCCTTCGCGTCTCGACGACATTGCCTTTGACCACCTGCACGGTGAGATGGTCGATCGCGGTCTTGGGAACCGCGACGCCGCAGCTTCGCTTGGCGTCGATGGAGGCGCGGGCAAACACGCCGACCTTCAGCGAGGGATTATTGGCGACGCTGATGCGGACGCGGCCGAGCTGCGTGGCGCGGTCGATCTCGGGCGCGACCAGGCGGACCCGGCCGATCAGATCGGCAGCGTCGTCCCGGCTGATCCGCACCGTCGCGCCGGTGCTGAGCTTGGGCATGTGCACTGCCGGGACCTGCGCGTCCAGCTCGATCTCATTGTTGACGGCGATGCGGAACATCGGTCCCGCCTGCGGCGAGGCCGGCGCACCCACGATGGTGCGCACTTCCGTGATGAGACCCGGCGCCGGCGCCTTCAGGGAGATTGGACCCTGCGGCCCCGGCCGTTGCGGCTGGCCGGGGATCTGCGGCGGCGCCGTCAGCCGCGCCAGCTCCTGATTTTCGGTGACGATGGTGCCTTCGGTGACGAACAGGTCGGTGACCTTCGATCCCTCCTGATCGGCCATGACCACGGCCTCGCGCCGCGGCACGAAGAAGCCGGTCACGCGCACGAGGTCGGAGAAGCAGGCATTGGTCGACTTCGTGACGATGACGAGCGCCTCGCCCGGCGTCTCCTTCGCCTCGGGGCGATGCCGATGCTCGAACCAGTAATAGCCGACGCCGAGCACAAGAATGAACGCCGCGGTTCCTGCAGGCTTGAGATATTCGGAGATGTTCATCGCCGGATCATCCTGGCCTGGTTCGGGGTTGTCGGGAACGAATCCCTGAAACGAAGCGGCGTCCCGCAGGGCTGCGGGACGCGCGCTGGGACCAATAGTTTACACCACATCAGGACTTGTCGCCTTCAACCGATTGCGTCACTTCGATGCGGTGGTCTTGTTTTCCATATTGACGACCTGCACGCGCCGGTTCACCTCGGCCAGCGGCTGGCTCGGATCCTTCAGCTTGCTCTTGCCATAGCCGACGGTGACGAGGTCGGTGGCGGCGATGCTGTACTTCTCGACCAGATAGCGCTTGATCGAATCCGCGCGGCGTTCCGACAGATCCTGATTGTAGGCTTCGCCGCCGGCGGCGTCGGTGTGGCCTGCGACCACGAAGGTCGAGCCCTTGAGCTCGGGGCTGGTCAGCGCACGGCCAAGCGCCTGCACCGAAGGCAGCGACTTGGCGCTGATATCGGCCGAGTTGTAGTCGAAGGTGATTTCGAGATCGATATTCGGCTTGTCCTTGGCGGCGGTCGCGATCTCCTCGCGCTCGGTCGAGGAGAGCGAGCGCGTGGCGCGGCCGCGGACGGACTGGATCAACTTGGTCTCCGCCGCGCTCGGGACGGGATCCGCCTGCGGGCCGATCGAAAGGCCGCGGGTCAGGGGCTTTTTCGGCGGCGGCGCCAGGGCGCGGACAATCTCGTCCTCGGTGACGTTCTTGCTGTTGCCGTCGTCGCCGGCGAAGGCGGGCGGGAGCGATAGCACGGCACCGAGGGCGACGATGGACAGGATTGCGGTCAGTCCTCTTGCGGCCAAATTCATTATCTGTCCCTCCTGCGCGAGCCCGCGCGGTTCCAAAATTTCTGCAAGTGGCCCACGGCCAGGTCGCCTGCGGCATTCATTCGGTTAGTCTTGGCCGGGGCGCCAGGGTTCGAGGCGCCGTCCGTCCGAAATCAAAAAAATATCAACGCACTCCGTAACTTGCGAATTCCTGCACGATGTTCGGATCCATCGCCTTGGCATTGGCGATGTCGAGCGAGCCTTCCTGGGTCGAGCCGTTGCGCTGCTTGGCCACGCCGCGGCCGTAAAGCGAGGAGGTCAGGCGCGGGTTGATCTTCAAGGCGGCGTCGAAATCGGCGATGGCGTTCTTCACCGCGCCCGATTTGAGGTTCACCAGCCCGCGGCTATCCAGTGCATCGACGAAATTCGGCCGCAGCCGCAGCGCCTCGTTGCAGTCCTTCAGCGCGCCCTGGAGATCGCCGACCACGGTGCGGGTCCAGCAGCGATTGTTCAGGGCCTCGACGTCCTTCGAATTGATCCGCAGCGTGTCGTCGAAATCCTTGATGGCGAGGGTGTAGGCTCCCTTGCTGGCATAGACCTGGCCGCGCCGGTACAGCGCATTCACGTCGTCAGGATTGGCGGCGATCTTGGCCGTCAGGCTTTTGATGGTGGGGTCTTCCTGCAGTGCGGCCGCGCTCGGGCCGCCGTCCGCATTTGCCGGCGGAGCGGGCTCGGCCGGTTTGACCGGCGGTGGCGGCGGAGGCAGCGCGGCGTCCACTTGCGGTTTCGGCGAGGGCGGCGGCGGTGATGGAGGTGCCGGCGGCGCCGGCGGATTATTCGCAGCCACAGGGGCAGGCGGAGCGGGCGGAGTCGGAGGCGGGTTGCTGGCAACAGGGGCCGGCGGCGGTGCGGGAGGCGCCGGCGGCGTTTCCGCCGGGCGCGATCCGCTCGCACCTGGAATGAACGAGAAATCCTCGGCAAGCGAGGACGAGATCCAGGGCACCTGCTCGCCGCGCGAGGCGCGGGTGACGCCCATCTTGGTGCGGTTCAGCGTTTCCTCGGCCATCAGGTCGGGGACGCGGATTTCCTTGAGCAGCTCCTGGACGAACAGGCTGTGGTCGCCGCCGGCATCCGACACCACGGACGCCAGTGCGGCCGAATACATCACGAGCGTGCCGTTCGGCGCGATCACCGGCGTCAGGCCGGCCGAGAAGCTGCGGAAGCGGCGCTCGAACGGGTTGCGCCTGGAGGCGTCGATCAGCGCGATCTTGACGCCGGCGCCGCGGGTGTTGAGCTCGCCCAGGATGGCCTCGATGCTGAACCCGTCGCGGCGGACATCGGACTCGGTCCAGATCTGTGCATCGACCGGGATCAGGTAGCTCTGGCGCGCCGACTGGATGCCGAACCCGCTGTAGAATACCAGCGCCACCGCGCCCGGCTTGATCTTGCCATAGAGCTTGTCGAAGGCGCGGCGCATGGCGTCACCGGTGAGGTTCTCGCCGACCTCGACCGTAAAACCGTCACGCTTGAGCTCGTCGGCGACGTCACGGGCGTCGTTGATCGGCTCCTTCAGCGGGCTGTCGGCATCGGGATATTTGGCATTGCCGATCACCAGCGCGAAGCGGTCGCCGGCCGCATGCGACGCAGCGGTCGGGACCAACAAGACAAGCAATGGCAGAAGAAAAAGGAAGCGAGTTTTCATAATCAGCGCGGTCCAGCCAAAAAGGCGCCGTTCCCAGCTTGCGCCGCGGCGACCTTAACTTACGCAAAGGGCATTATCAAACCGGGGAGCGGGGGCGTCAACCGCTTGGAGAGTCTGCACTATCGCGACAATTGAGCGCGAGGCGCAGGCCGGCGGCGAGGGGAATTTTTCGACGATCAGGGCTCTCCTCGACGCAAGCTCGTTCAGGGTTCCGAATGCCATGTTAGGCCGGCACTCGCGACGAAAATGTGATTGGTCTCACATTGCTGCCGGGTTCGCTGCAACCGCGCGGTTTGACCTTTGCGGCCGGCGATGGCTTGGTGCGCCGAGGTCCACTCAGAAAAGCAAAAGCCGGGATCACAGCCATGAGCAAGCGAGAGGGAAACGCCTACGAAATCTACGCCTTGCGCTATGCGACGATGTCGCCGCGCACCCCCAGCATGAATTTTCTGGCGCCGGATCCGCATGACAGCGCGGCACAGGACCTCGACTACTTCGTTTGGCTGATCCGAAGGGACGGCCGCGATATCCTGGTCGATACCGGCTTCAATGCCGAGGAAGCGTCCTTGCGCGCGCGAAAACTGACGCTCGATCCGGTCGATGCGCTGGAGCGCTTCGGCGTCGCGGCGGCCGCCATCCGCGACATCATCGTGACGCATCTGCATTACGACCATGCCGGCAATCTCGATCGCTTTCCCAACGCGCGCTTCCACCTCCAGGAGCGCGAGATGGCTTACGCGACCGGCCGCTGCATGTGTAACGGACTGCTGCGTCATCCGTTCTCGGTCGAGCACGTCACCCAGATGGTGCGCCATGTCTATGGGGAGCGCGTCACCTTCCATTCCGGCGACGGCGAGGTCGCGCCCGGCGTGACCGTGCACCGCGTCGGCGGCCATTCCGATGGCTTGCAGGTGGTCAAGGTCGAGACCGCGCGCGGCCCGGTGGTGCTGGCGTCGGATGCAGCGCATTATTACGCCAATCTGCAGCGCAGGAGCCCGTTCCCGATCGTCTACAATGTCGGCGACATGGCGGCCGGCTGGGAGACGATCGAACGCCTCGCCGGGCATCCCGATCGCTACATTCCCGGTCACGATCCTGTTGTGACCGAGATCTATCCGCGCGCGAGCGACAAGGTCGACGCCTGGTCGCTGCATCTGCCGCCGACGCGGTCGTTTGCGAAGTGACGGTGCAGACGTCATTCCGGGGCGCCGCAACGCGGCGAACCCGGAATCCATCGCGCCACCGGTTACGTAGATAAATGGATTCCGGGTTCGCGCTGCGCGCGCCCCGGAATGACAGCGTTGCCTAATACGCCTGCTTGGCGTCAGCCTCTTCGCTGGTCTGGATCAAATCGAGGCTCTCCTCGATCTTGCCGAGCAGCGCCGAGAGCTGCTTGCGCTCCTGCGCGGAGAGGCAGGCCAAAATCTCGTCCTCGCGTCGCAGCAGCTGCGGGAACAGCTCCTCGTAGAGCGTGCGGCCCCTCTTGGTCAGTCGCAGGCGAAATTCGCGGCGGTCGGCTTCGTTCTCGACCCGCTCGATCAGGCCGTCTTGCAAGAGCGTGGTCACCGCGCGGCTGATGGTCGATTTATGCGTGCGAGTACATTGCGAGATGAATTGCGCGCTGCAGGCATCGTTGCGGAAGCCAAGCGTGGCGATCACGCGCCAGGCCGGGATGTCGAGGCCGTGACGTTCCTGATATTCCACCGCGAGCGCGGAGCTGACCTCCGCGGCAAGCCGGTTGAGGCGGAACGGCACGAACTTGAACAGATCGAGCCGCGATCTCGGCGGTGGGGAAGCCTCGCCGGCTTCTCTCGTCTTCAGCGCGATGTCGCTTGATGTCCTCGCCAAGGAGAGCGCTCCGAATTCCAGTTGACGGCCGGCCGGCTCCGGTCCAAAATAGTTGCACGTGAGACTATCTAGCAGATCAGTGCTCTCCTGACCAGAGCCGAGGTTAGTGTATGGCGCCAGCCAATACGCATCAGGCCAAAATCCAATTCGGCTATCGCCGCCACCCCGACCAGGACCGTCCCGGCCAAAGCGCGGCCGAGCATCCGGTCGTGGTCGTCGGGGCTGGCCCGGTCGGCCTGTCGCTCGCCATCGATCTTGCCCAGCGCGGCCAGCGTGTCGTCCTGCTGGATGACGCCGATCGCATCGGCGAAGGCTCGCGCGCGATCTGCTTCTCGAAGCGTTCGCTGGAATATTGGGACCGGCTTGGCGTCGCCGACCGCATGGTCGACAAGGGCGTGGTGTGGAGCGTCGGCCGCATCTTTCACGGCGAGTCCCAGCTATATCAGTTCAACCTGTTGCCGGAAGACGGCCACAAGCGGCCGGCCTTCATCAACCTCCAGCAATATTACGCCGAAGCCTATCTGGTCGATCGCATCAGCGAGCTGCCTGCGATCGACCTGCGCTGGCGCAACAAGGTGACCGCACTCGAGCAGCGCAATGATTCCGCCTTGCTGACGATCGAGACGCCTGAAGGCGCCTATCGCTTGCAGGCGCAATATGTCGTCGCCTGCGACGGCGCGCGTTCATCGCTGCGGCAGATGGTCGGCGCGGAGTTTGGCGGACAGGTGTTCGAGGACCAGTTCCTGATCGCCGACGTCAAGATGACCGCGGCATTCCCGACCGAGCGCTGGTTCTGGTTCGATCCGCCGTTCCATGCCGGCCGCTCGGCGCTGCTGCACCGGCAGCCCGACGATGTCTGGCGCATCGATCTCCAGCTCAATCGCTACGCCGATCCTGTCGTCGAGAAGAAGCCCGAGAACGTGCGGCCGCGAATCGCGCGCATGCTCGGCCACGACAAGTTCGAGTTCGAATGGATCTCGCTCTACAAATTCCAGTGCCGGCGGATGGACCGCTTCATTCATGGCCGCGTGATCTTTGCCGGCGATTCCGCACATCAGGTCTCGCCCTTTGGCGCGCGCGGCGCGAACTCCGGGCTTGAAGACGCCGAAAATCTTTCCTGGAAGCTCGATCGTGTGCTGCGTGGTATTTCGCCGGCGAGCCTGCTCGAGAGCTATCATATCGAGCGCAGCCTGGCGGCCGACGAGAACATCCGCGAATCCACCCGCTCGACCGATTTCATGGCGCCGAACTCGCATCAGGAAGCGCGGCTGCACAAGGCGGTGCTGGCGCTGGCCAAGGAGACCGAGTTCGGCAAGCGCATGGTCAATGGCGGCCGGCTCTCGGTGCCGTGCAGCTACGACTCGCCGCTGTCATCGCCGGACGCGGATGCATGGGCCGGAGGGCCTCGTCCCGGCTGTTCCATGCTCGATGCTCCCGTGGGCGAGGAGGTCTACCTGACGGACGCGTTCCGGAAAGGTGGAACGGACTTCGCCTTGCTGTCGTTCAGCAATGGCGCGGCGTTCGATGCCCCCGACGGCGTCAAGGACATCCGCATCGGCGGGGTGGGCGGATTGGCCGATCCCGCGGGCCTCGTCGCCAGCCGCTATGACGCCGCGCCTGAAACGGCCTATCTGCTCAGGCCCGATGGCTATGTCGCGGCACGCTTCCGCCATCCGACGCGCGCTAGCGTCGCGGCGGCATTGTCGCGGGCTCAAGGCTTGAATTGAGGTTTGGCATGCCGCTATCAACCAGCTCCAACTTCGCGCGGCCTGACGATGCCTTTCGCGCCATCGTCGAAGCGCATCGCGGCCTTACTGAAGAGCAGAGCGCTGATTTCGACGCGGCGCTGGTGCTGATCCTCGCCAACCATATCGGCGATATCGATGTGCTGCGGGAAGCGCTGGTGCTGGCGAAACGCCGCATGATCGATGGCCAGCAGCAACAGCAACAGCAACAACAATAACTTCGTAAGGATGAATTGATGGCGAAGAACTTCGCATCCACCGGCGATCTCGCCGAAAAGAAGATCACCTTCTCCGAGATCGGCGCCGATCTCTATGCCTTCACCGCCGAGGGCGATCCGAACACCGCTGTGATCGTCGGCGACGATGGCTGCCTCGTGTTCGACGCGCAGGCAACGCCCGCGATGGCGAACAAGGTGATCGAACGCGTGCGCAAGGTGACGGACAAGCCGATCAAATATGTCGTGCTGTCGCATTATCACGCCGTGCGCGTGCTCGGGGCCTCCGCTTATCACGCGCAGGGCATCGTCGCCTCGCAGGAGACCTATCGGCTGATCGAGGAGCGCGGCCAGCAGGATTGGGATTCCGAATACGGCCGCTTCCCACGCCTGTTCCAGGACGCGGCCAGCATTCCCGGCCTGACCTGGCCGACGCTGACCTTCGAAGGCGAGATGTCGATCTATCTCGGCAAGCGCGAGGTGCGGCTGATGCAGCTCGGGGCCGGCCACACCTCCGGTGACATCGTCGCCTGGGTGCCGGATGCCGAGGTGATGTTCTCCGGCGACCTCATCGAATATCACTCGGCCTGCTATTGCGGCGATGCGCATTTGCGCGAATGGCCGCTGACGCTGAACGAGATCCGCAACTTCAATCCCAAGGCGATTGCGCCGGGCCGCGGCGATGCGCTGAAGGGCACCGCCACCGTGCGCGAGGCCATCGCGATGACGCGCGATTTCGTCACCTCGCTCTATGGCGCCGCCGAAATCTCGGTCGCGAAGGGACGCACGCTGAAGGAATCGATGGCGGCGACGCGCGAGGTCATGGATCCGAAATTTTCCAGCTTCGCCATCTACGAGCACTGCCTGCCGTTCAACGTCTCGCGCGCCTATGACGAAGCGTCGGGCATCGACGATCCCGTGATCTGGACCGACAAGCGCGACCAGGAAATGTGGGCCGCCCTGCAAGGAGGAGGATAGTCATGAACATCAATACCTCGCCTGATCAGATCGTCCGCAGCTCGGGGCAGGTGACGCCGGGCTACATGTCCGGCTTCGGCAACAGTTTTGAGACCGAGGCGCTGCCGGGCGCGTTGCCGATCGGGCGCAACTCGCCGCAGCGCTGCGCCTACGGGCTCTACGCCGAGCAGCTCTCGGGCTCACCCTTCACCGCGCCACGCGGCAGCAATGAGCGCTCCTGGCTCTATCGCATCCGCCCCTCGGTGAAGCATTCCGGCCGCTTCGAAAAGGTCGACGCCGGCCTGTGGCGCTCGGCGCCGTGCCACGAATACGATCTGCCGATCGCGCAATTGCGCTGGGACCCGACGCCGCTGCCGAAGGAGGAGGTCACCTTCCTCCAGGGCGTGCAGACCATGACCACAGCCGGCGACGTCAATACGCAGGCCGGCATGGCCGCGCATGTCTATCTCATCACCAAGTCGATGGTGGACCAGCATTTCTACAATGCCGACGGCGAGCTGATGTTCGTGCTCCAGCAGGGAAACTTGCGCCTCGTCACCGAATTCGGCCGCATCGATGCCGAGCCCGGCGAGATCGTGGTGATCCCCCGCGGCGTGAAATTCCGCGTCGAGATTCCGAACGGTCCGGCACGCGGCTATCTCTGCGAAAACTACGGCGGCGCGTTCACGCTGCCGGAGCGCGGGCCGATCGGCGCGAATTGCCTCGCCAATGCGCGCGACTTCCTCACGCCGGTCGCAAATTACGAGGACAAGGAGACGCCGACCGAGCTTTACGTGAAATGGGGCGGCTCGCTGTTCAAGACGCAGCTCGCCCATTCGCCGATCGACGTCGTGGCCTGGCACGGCAATTACGCGCCGTACAAATACGATCTGCGCGCCTTCTCGCCGGTCGGCGCGATCAGCTTCGATCATCCCGATCCCTCGATCTTCACGGTGCTGACCTCGCCATCGGAGACCCCTGGCACCGCGAACATCGATTTCGTCATCTTCCCGGAGCGCTGGATGGTCGCCGACAACACCTTCCGCCCGCCCTGGTATCACATGAACATCATGAGCGAGTTCATGGGCCTGATCTACGGCGTCTACGACGCCAAGCCGCAGGGCTTCGTCCCCGGCGGCATGAGCCTGCACAATTGCATGCTGCCGCACGGCCCCGATCGCGACGCCTTCGAGCACGCCAGCAATGGCGAATTGAAGCCGGTGAAGCTCACAGGCACCATGGCGTTCATGTTCGAGACCCGCTACCCGCAGCGCGTCACGGCCCATGCCGCGAAGTCGTCGACCCTCCAGGACGACTATGCCGATTGCTGGAAGGGGCTGGAAAAGCGGTTCGATCCGAACAGGCCGTAGTTACTTCGTCATTCCGGGATGCGCCGAAGGCGCGGGCCCGGAATCCATTGCACCACCGGTTACATGGATGAATGGATTCCGGGCTCGCGCTACGCGCGCCCCGGAACGACGGCGGAGAAACCGTCGAGTTATCCGGCAGGAAACCCAATGCCCCACCCCAATGACCCCACCCTCCGCTCATTCATCGACGTCGATCCTTCTTCCGACTTCCCAATCCAGAACCTGCCCTACGGCGTGTTCTCGACCCCTGGCAATCCAACGCCGCGCGTTGGCGTCGCCATCGGCGATTACGTGCTCGACCTCTGGGAGCTCGAGCAGGATTCGCGGCTCGATGTCGGAGCGCTTGGCGTCTTCTCCGGACCCTCGCTCAATCCATTTATGGCGCTGGGACCAAAGATCTGGACGAAGACTCGCGCGCGCATCAGCGAGCTGCTCCGTCACGATCATCCGGAGCTGCGCGACAATGAGGAGCTGCGCAGCCGAGCGCTGGTGCCGATGCGCGAGGCAAAGCTGCATCTGCCCTTCGCGGTCTCCGGCTACACCGATTTCTATTCCTCGAAGGAGCACGCCACCAATGTCGGCGTGATGTTCCGCGGCAAGGACAATGCACTGCAGCCGAACTGGCTGTACATGCCGATCGCTTATAATGGCCGCGCCTCCACAGTCGTGGTGTCAGGCACCAAGGTGAAGCGGCCGCGCGGGCAGTTGAAGCCGCCGAACGTGGAGGTGCCGAGCTTCGCACCCTGCAAGCGGCTCGATTTCGAGCTGGAAATGGGTGTCGTCATCGGCCAGCCGTCGCCGATGGGCGGCATGCTGACCGAGAGCCAGGCCGAGGAGATGATCTTCGGCTTCGTGCTGCTCAACGACTGGAGCGCGCGCGATATCCAGCAATGGGAATACGTGCCGCTCGGGCCGTTCCTGGCGAAAGCGTTTGCGACCTCGATCAGCCCTTGGGTGGTGACGCGCGAGGCGCTGGAGCCGTTCCGGCTGAAGGGGCCGGAGCAGCAGCCGGTGCCGCTGGATTATCTGAAGCAGGTGAGGCCGCAGAACTACGATATCGCGCTCGACGTCTCCTTGCGCACCGCCGGCGCCAATGCGCCGGCGAGCATCAGCCGCACCAGTTTCAAATACATGTACTGGTCCTCGGTGCAGCAGCTCATGCACCATGCTTCAAGCGGTTGTGCGATGAATGTCGGCGATCTCCTCGGCAGCGGCACCATCTCCGGCCCCGAGAAAAACCAGCGCGGCAGCCTTCTGGAGATCAGCTGGAACGGTACCGAGCCGGTGGAATTGCCCGGCGGCGCCAGGCGCGCGTTCCTGGAAGATGGCGACAGCCTCGTCATGCGCGGCTGGTGCCAGGGCAACGGCTATCGAATCGGCTTCGGTGAGGTCGAGGGGACGATTGTGCCGGCGGAATAGCCGCTGTCATTCCGGGGCACGCGAAGCGTGAACCCGGAATCTCGAGGTTCCGGGTTCGATGCTGCGCATCGCCCCGGAACGACGACCTCGGATTCACCGTTTCTCCGGCGGCACGTCGCGCACCCGCGCGCAATGCGCGGCGACGTCGTCCAGGCTGTACTTCAAATGCACCCGCTTGTCCGACGGCGCCTGCTTGCTGGTGCAGACGCCCGGCCGCCATTCCTGCGTCGGGCGGATCGGGCGCGGCGCAAAGCCGCCGCCGCAGTTCGGACAGACGTTGAACAGCTTTGTCTCGACGCAATCGGCGCAAAAGGTGCATTCATAGGAGCAGATCCGCGCGTCGGTGGCTGATGGCGGCAGGTCGCGGTCGCAATATTCGCAGTTCGGTCGCAGCTGAAGGGCCATGCTAAAGTCTCCCGGATCGATCTCGATCATCGCAGACCGCGCGGGAGCCGCGAATGGCGTAGTTCCCTCGATTTCAGCCAGCCTTCAAATCCTTCAGCGGCAGCTTTGAGCTCTCTTTCAGCCGGTCGAGCACGATCGAGGAGCGCACATGCGCCACGCTCTGGTGCGGCATCAGGACGTCATTGACAAGATTGGAGAGGCCCTTGAGGTCACGCAGCACGGCTTTCAGCACGTAGTCGGCATCGCCCGTGAGCGAATAGGCCTCCTGGATCTCGTCGATCCGGTTCACCAGCGCGCGGAAGCGCTTTGAATTGTCCGGCGAGTGGGTCGCAAGCCCGACCTGGATGAAGGCGATCACGCCGAAGCCGAGCGCCTCGCTGGAGAGGTCGGCGTGATAGCCCGCGATCACCTTCTCCTGCTCCAGCCGCATCCGCCGCCGCGAGCATTGCGAGGCCGAGAGGCCGGCCAGCTCGGCGAGCTCCTGGTTGGTGAGGCGGCCGTCATCCTGGAGCGCACCCAGGATCTTGAGGTCGAAGGCATCCACCGGAATCATGCGTCATTTGTCCATTTCGTGCACAGATCGTGCATAGGATAGCGAAAACGCGTTCCGTTTGCACGCTCATTGCGCGCCCCATGAAGGATAGTTCTACCCAGCAGCAATTGGGAGAACCGCAATGGGTCCGTTTCCGCACGATGCACCGCCGGCCACGATCACATCAGACAATCCGATGGGCACCGACGGGTTCGAGTTCGTCGAATATGCACATCCCGATCCCGAGCAGCTGCACGATCTGTTCAAGCTGATGGGCTATGCGCCGGTCGCGCGCCACAAGACCAGGAACATCACCGTCTATCGCCAGGGCGACATCAACTATCTCGTCAATGAGGAGCCCGGCACCCACGGTTACGAGTTCGTGGCCGCCCACGGCCCCTGCGCGCCGTCGATGGCGTTTCGCGTGGTCGATGCCAAGGCGGCCTATGACCGCGCGATTGCGCTCGGCGCCGAGCCGGCTGGCGTGACATCGGCGCAGAAGACGCTGGATGTGCCCGCGATCAAGGGCATTGGCGGCAGCCTGCTTTATTTCGTCGATCGCTACGGCGCCAAGGGCTCGGCCTATGATGCCGAGTTCGAATGGCTGGGTGCGCGCGATCCGCGGCCCCATGGTGCCGGCCTGTTCTATCTCGATCACCTCACCCACAACGTCCATCGCGGCCGCATGGATGTCTGGGCCGGCTTCTACGAAAAACTGTTCAACTTCCGCCAGATTCGTTTCTTCGACATCGAGGGCCGCGCCTCCGGCCTGTTCTCGCGTGCGCTGACCAGCCCTGATGGCAAGATCCGGATTCCGATCAACGAGGACGCCGGCGATTCCGGTCAGATCGAGGAATATCTGAAGACCTATCGTGGCGAAGGCATCCAGCACATCGCCTGCGGTTGCCGCGACATCTACAAAACCATCGAAGGCCTGCGCGAAGCCGGCCTGCCCTTCATGCCGTCGCCGCCCGCGACCTATTTCGAGAAGATCGATGCCCGCCTGCCCAAGCACGGTGAGGACGTCGCACGTCTGCAGAAGAACGGCATCCTGATCGACGGCGAAGGCGTGGTCGACGGCGGCCAGACCAAGGTGCTGCTGCAGATCTTCTCGGCCAACGCGATCGGCCCGATCTTCTTCGAGTTCATCCAGCGCAAGGGCGACGACGGCTTTGGCGAAGGCAATTTCAAGGCGCTGTTCGAGTCGATCGAGGAAGATCAGATCCGCCGCGGCGTGTTGAAGGTGGGGAACGCGGCGTAAGGACGCTGCCGCCACCCTACGCGACTGACCGTCATTCCGGGGCGCGCGTCAGCGCGAACCCGGAATCTCGATGTGACAATCTCCGGATTCCGGGTTCGCTCGCGACGCGAGCGCCCCGGAATGACGTCAGCCCTTCCACGCCCTCGTCACCGCCCCGATCGCCGCCACCTCCGGCTCGCGCACCGCCGACGGCGTACGCGAGAAGCGCGGCGCCGGTGCCGGCTGTTTCACGCCATGGCGCTCGATGAAGACGTTGCGGGCGACCATGTGCGGATGCGCGGTCGCTTCCGACATGGTCAACACAGGCGCAAAGCAGATGTCGGTGCCTTCCATGATCTTGCACCAGTCCTCGCGCGTCTTGCTCTTGAACACCGCTTTCAGCTTCTCCTTCAGCGCGGGCCAGGCCTTGGGGTCCATCTGTGCATCGAAGTCTGCATCGTTGAGGCCCGCATGCTGGCGCAGCAGCGCGTAGAATTGCGGCTCGATCGAGCCGATCGAGACGAAATGGCCGCAGGCGCATTCATAGACGCCGTAGAAGTGCGCGCCGCCATCGAGGAAATTGCGGTTGCGGCCTTCGGTCCAGCGTCCCAGTGTCTTCATGTCGAAGAAGAACGACATCAGCGAGGCTGCGCCATCGCACATCGCGGCGTCGACCACCTGGCCCTTGCCGGACTTTGATGCTTCCAGCAGCGCGGCGAGCACGCCGACGACGAGATAGAGCGCGCCGCCGCCGAAATCACCGACCAGGTTGAGCGGCGGCACCGGCGCCTCGTCAGTGCCGATCGCGGCGAGCGCGCCGGTGATCGAGATGTAGTTGATGTCGTGGCCGGCCGCGTTCGCCAGCGGGCCTTCCTGCCCCCAGCCGGTCATGCGGCCGTAGACCAGCCTTGGATTGCGCGCGAGCACGATGTCAGGACCGAGCCCGAGCCGCTCCATCACGCCAGGACGAAACCCTTCGACCAGCGCGTCGGCGCTGGCAAGCAGGTCGAGCACCTCAGCAATCGCCGCCTTGTCCTTGAGGTCGAGCTCGATCAGCTTGCGGCCGCGCCCCGCCACCGACTTCATGCTCTTCTTGGCGCCGACACGGTCGAGCGTGACGATTTCGGCGCCCATGTCGGCCAGCATCATGCAGGCGAACGGGCCGGGTCCGATGCCGGCGAATTCGACGATGCGGAAGCCCGCGAGCGGGCCGGTGGCGCGGACGGATGAGGTGGGAGCTGCTTTGTCGAGCACGTTGTTGTTTCCTCGGGTCGCGGGCGAATGCCGGTGATCCGGCAAACGCCTCTGACGTTGCTCTTGGTGGCGAGTTAATCGGCTGATTAACTTTTCTCGCCTTCCCGCCAGCGAGGCAAGCGGTTTTCATTCCGCATGGGCAAAATAAAACGGCGCGCACCGAAGTGCGCGCCGCGGAAAATTTGTGTCGAGACGCTGGCGCGGGATTATCAGCCCGCGGCAGTCACCGCGCGCTGCGCCATCACCTTGACGAGGTTGGCGCGGTACTCCGCCGTGCCGTGGATGTCGGCCAGCAGCCCGCTCGCGGGAATGCTGACGCTGTCGATCGCCGACGGCGACCAACTCGCCTTCAGCGCGGACTCGATCGCGCCAACCCGCATCACGCCGCTTTGCGAGGCGCCGGTCGCGGCAACGCGGATCTCGCCCGCTTTCGTCTGTGCGACGAAGACGGCGGTCAGCGCGAAGCGCGAGGCGGGATGCCGCATCTTGGCATAGCCTGCTTTGGTCGGAACCGGGAACGACACGGCGGTGATGATCTCGCCGTCTTCAAGCGCGGTCGTGAACAGGCCCTTGAAGAAATCGTCCGCCGCGATCGACCGCTTGTTGGTCTTCACGGTGGCGCCGAGCGCGAGCAGGGCGGCCGGGTAATCCGCGGCCGGATCGTTGTTGGCGATCGAGCCGCCGATCGTGCCGCGATAGCGCACGGCAGGGTCGCCGATCTGCGAAGCCAGATAGGCGAGCGCGGGGATCGCCTTCTTGGCGGCATCGCTGCTCGCCACATCGTAATGCGGCGTGGCCGCCTTGATGGTCAACGTGTCGCCCGAGGCCTCGACGCCGATCAATTCCTTGATCTTGGCGACGTCGATGACATCGGAAGGCCCCGCGAGGCGCTGCTTCATGACGGGCAGCAGCGTCTGGCCACCGGCAAGGAATTTCGCCTCGCTGCTCTTGCCGAACAGGCTGGCGGCCTCATCCACCGAGGAAGCGCGATGATAGGTTGTCTGATACATCTTGGTTGCTCCTGAAATCTTTTCTCTGTCATTCCGGGATGCGCCGAAGGCGCAGACCCGGAATCTCGAGGTTGAATTCGTGGCTCCAGATTCCGGGTTCGATGCTTCGCATCGCCCCGGAATGACGATGATGAGGTGTCAAGCCGCGTGGATCGTGCGCCACACCCTGTCCGGGGTTGCGGGCATTTCCAGGTTGTTCTTGCCGATCGCATCCGTGATCGCGTTGATCACGGCCGCGGAGGCGCCGATTGCGCCGGCCTCACCGCAACCCTTGATGCCCAGCGGATTGCCCGGGCACAGCGTCGTGGTGTGGGAGAGGTTGAAGGAGGGCACATCGTCGGCGCGCGGCATGGCGTAGTCCATGAACGAGGCCGTGACCGGCTGGCCGTTGGCATCGTACATGGCGTGCTCGAGCAAGGCCTGCCCGATGCCTTGAACCAGGCCGCCATGGACCTGGCCCTCGACGATCATCGGGTTGATCAGCCGGCCGAAATCGTCCGCCGCGACGAAGTTGACGAAGCTCGTCTTGCCCGTACCGGAATCGACCTCGAGCTCGCAGATATAGGTGCCGGCCGGGAAGGTGAAGTTGGAGGGGTCGTAGAAGGCGCTTTCCTTCAGGCCCGGCTCCATCCCGTCAGGCAGATTGTGCGCGGTGTAGGCCGCGAGCGCGACCATCGGCAGCGCGATCGCCTTGTCGGTGCCCGTCACCTTGAACTCGCCGTTCTCGATGACGATGTCGGCCTCCGAAGCCTCCAGCGCATGCGCGGCGATCTTCTTGGCCTTGGCTTCCATCTTCTCCATGGCCTTGAGGATCGCGGTGAGACCGACGGCCGCGGAACGCGAGCCATAGGTGCCCATGCCGAACTGCACCTTGTCGGTATCGCCGTGGACGATCGAGACCTGGCTGATGGGAATGCCGAGGCGGTCGGCGACGAGCTGACAGAATGTCGTCTCGTGGCCCTGGCCATGGCTGTGCGAGCCCGTCAGGATCTCGATGGTGCCGACCGGATTGACGCGCACTTCGGCCGATTCCCACAGGCCGACGCCGGCGCCAAGGCTGCCGACCGCCTTGGACGGCGCGATGCCGCAGGCCTCGATGTAGCAGGACAGGCCGATGCCGCGCAGCTTGCCGTCGGCTTTCGCCTTGGCCTTGCGCGCGGGGAAGCCGGCATAGTCGATCGCCTTCATCGCGGCGTCGAGCGAGGCGTTGAAGTCGCCGGTGTCATAGGCCATGATCACGGGCGTCTGGTGCGGGAACTGGGTGATGAAATTGTTCCTGCGCAACGCCGCCGGATCGACGTTCAGCTGCCGCGCCGCCGTCTCCATCATGCGTTCGACCAGATAGCTGGCCTCGGGACGGCCCGCGCCGCGATAAGCGTCGACCGGCGTGGTGTTGGTGTAGACGCCGATCACCTCGGCATGGATCTGCGGGATGTTGTACTGGCCCGACAGCAGCGTCGCGTAGAGATAGGTCGGCACGGCCGACGAGAACAGCGACATGTAGGCGCCGAAATTGGCGTAGGTCTTCACCTTCAAGCCGGTGATCTTGTTGTTGGCGTCGAACGCCATCTCGGCATGGGTGACGTGGTCGCGGCCATGCGCGTCGGTGAGGAAGGCCTCGGTGCGGTCGCTGGTCCACTTCACGGGGCGGCCGGTCTTCTTGGAGGCCCAGAGCGCCACCATCTCTTCCGGATAGATGTAGATCTTGGAGCCGAAGCCGCCGCCGACGTCGGGCGCGATGACGCGGAGCTTGTGCTCGGGCGCGATGTTGTAGAACGCGGACAGCACGAGCCGGGCGACATGCGGGTTCTGCGATGTCGTGTAGAGCGTGAAATGCTCCTCCGCGGCGTCGTAGCTGGCGACCGCCGAGCGCGGCTCCATCGGGTTCGGCGCCAGGCGATTGTTGGTGAGGTCCATCGTCACCACATTCGCGGCCTTGGCGAAGGCCGCATCCGTGGCGGCCTCGTCACCGATCACCCAGTCATAGACCTGATTGCCGGGGGCCTCGGGGTGGAGCTGCGGCGCGCCGGCCTTGATGGCGGCACGGACGTCGGCGACGACAGGGAGTTCCTCGTAATCGACGACGACGGCTTCCGCCGCGTCGCGCGCGAGGTTCTTGCTGTCGGCGATCACGACCGCGACGGCCTGACCGACGAAGCGCACGGTCTCCGGCGCCATCGCCGGCCATGCGCCCATCTTCATCGGGCTGCCGTCCTTGGAAGTGATGGCCCAGCCGCAGATGAGGTTGCCGACCTTGTCGTCGACGAGCTCTTGTCCGGTGAGAACGGCAACCACGCCCGGCAGCTTCAGCGCGGCGGACGCGTCGATCTTCTTCACCTTGGCGTGCGCGTGCGGGCTGCGGATGAAATGGGCATAGGTCATGCCCAGCAATTTGATGTCGTCGACGTACCGGCCCTTGCCGGTGATGAAACGCTTGTCTTCCTTGCGCACGACGCGCGCGCCGATGCCTTCAACACCCATGTCTGGTCCTCCCGACCGGAATTGCTGTGCCTGCGCTTTCCACCGAAAGCTGCAGTGGTGATTGTTCGTTCGAGGCGGGCCCTTACTCGGCCGCCTGCGAGACCTTCATGCGTCCGGCCGCGTCCAGCACGGCTTTGACGATGTTGTGGTAGCCGGTGCAGCGGCAGATATTGCCTTCGAGCTCCTGACGGACCGTGCTCTCGTCGAGCTCGCCACCATGGCGTTGCACGATGTCGATCGCCGACATGATCATGCCCGGCGTGCAATAGCCGCATTGCAGGCCGTGATTGTCGCGGAAGGCGGCCTGCATCGGGTGCAGCTCGTCGCCCTTGGCGATGCCTTCGATGGTGGTGACGTTGGCGCCGTCGGCCTGGCCGGCGAGCATGGTGCAGGACTTCACCGCACGGCCGTCCATGTGGACGACGCAGGCGCCGCATTGGCTGGTGTCGCAGCCGACATGGGTGCCGGTGAGGTTGAGATGGTCACGCAAGAGATGGACCAGCAGCGTGCGGTCCTCGACCTCGACGGCAACGGCCTTGCCGTTCACCGTCAGTTTGACTGTAGACACGTGATACCTCCCGAATGTTTGTCATTATTCCAATTAGAGACAGCGCGAACGGAACTTTGCAACTGGGATTTTGCTCACCACGCGTCATGGAAAGGTCATTGTGACGGCTGCCGCAGCGCGCGATTCGGTCGCGATGTTCCGTGCCGCCGCCATCCGTGGCGCGGCCGTGCAGGAAGCTGTCGAACGATGTTCGCTTCGTCGGCGGCCTGTGCTCGGGCCGCACCTGCTTCGAAACGCCGGCCTTTGACGTCGACCCCTCGCGCCTCGTTTCTCCCTTTGCTGCCTTGTTCGTTGCGCGAATAGGAGCACGCGCCCATGCCGTTGTAACCGCGATCTTGGTAGTACGTGGCGGCGATCTAAGTCATTGATTCTGTTCGCTGCGATGCAGCGAACGGCTGCCAGCTGGAGGACGTGGAACGGCCGTCGGCGTCACAACACTCGAACGTCATTGCGGGGCCCGAGCGGAGCGAGGGAGCCCGGAATCCATCGCGCGGCAGAGCCCGCGGGCAAATGGATTCCGGGCTCGCGACTTCGTCGCGCCCCGGAATGACGTTGAGTGAATGAGACATCAGAACACGCAGCCCTAGTACTTCCTGGCGATTGATTGCGCACGCGCGCGCCCCTAGTCGAGCTGTACAGCAACAGCAAAGGGGTGGAAGCGATGCAGATGAACGACAGTCAGCGTATCCCGGCGTCGAAGGCCGATGTGTGGGCTGCGCTCAACGATCCCGACATTCTCAGGCGCTGCATTCCAGGTTGCCAATCGCTCGAGATGGCGTCGCCGACGGAGATGGTCGCGACCGTGGTGCTGAAGGTCGGCCCGGTGAAGGCGACGTTCAGCGGCAAGGTGACGCTGACCGATATCGATGCGCCCAACGGCTACCGCATTATCGGCGAAGGCGCCGGCGGCGTCGCCGGCTTTGCCAAGGGCGGCGCGAAGGTCAGGCTGGAAGAGGAATCTCCCGGCGTCACCATCCTGCACTACGAGGCCGAGGCGCAGATCGGCGGCAAGCTCGCGCAGCTCGGTTCGCGACTGATCGATTCGACGTCGCGCAAGCTCGCCGCGAATTTCTTCGAAAGTTTTGCATCTGTGGTAGCGCCATCATCGTGATGCTGCGCGCGGTGTTGCCCAATTCGAGGGTGCCGTAGGGTGGGCAAAGCGAAGCGTGCCCACGATCTCTTCATGATCGAGAGAGGTGGTGGGCACGGCGCGCGAGAAGCGCGCCGTTGCCCACCCTGCCGCTCAATCGTCCCGTGATTTGCAAAAATTCCAACGTCCATTTCGAGCTGCAAAACAAGGGCAAGACGCAAGCGTCGACAAAGAGATGAGCGACGAACGCGCCGATGATTTCGCACTACTACCTTCCGCCCATACTCAGCGCGGTCAGGCGATGTTGTAATTACGGTCGATGGCGCCGCAGACAAACTGCGCATCACGAGCGCCCAACGCGGCGCACACAACAACATCGGAGGGAATACATGACCTTTGCAACAAAGGGCTTCTTGGCCGGCATTTCGATGATTGCGATGCTGGCCGCCGCGACGCCAGGCGCTCGCGCCAACGACTCCCTGATCAAGGCGCAGTCCGATTCCAACCAGTGGGCCGTTGCCGGTCACGATTACGGAAACACGCGCTTCAGCCCCCTCAAGCAGATCAACACCGAGAACGCAGGCAAGCTGACGCTCGCCTATTCGTTCTCGCTGGCCTCGCTACGCTCGAACGAATCCTCACCGATCGTGATCGGCAACACGCTCTACGTCTCGAGCTCGTGGGGTCCGAAATACGTCTACGCGCTCGATGCGGCGACCGGGCAGCGCAAATGGACCTACGAGCCCGACATTCCCGATGATGTGCTGCAATATGCCTGCTGCGACGTGAACAGCCGCGGCGTCTCCTATGCCGACGGCAAGATCTTCGTCGGCCGCCTCGACGGCAAGCTGACGGCGCTCGATGCGGCGACCGGCAAAACGCTCTGGACCTCGAAAGTGGTCGACTACAAGCAGGGCTCGGTCATTACGTCGCCGCCGCTCGTCGTGCGCGACAAGGTCATCACGGGGTTCGGCGGCGGCGAATATGGCGTTCGCGGGTCGCTCCAGGCCTTCGACATCAACACCGGCAAGCAGGTCTGGCAGACCTACACCGTGCCGAACCCGGATGAGCCCGGCGGCGACAGCTGGAAGGGCGATTCCGCCCAGCATGGCGGCGGCGCCGCCTGGCTGGTCGGCTCCTACGATGCCAAGACCGACACGGTCTATTGGGGCACCAGCAATCCCGGTCCATGGAACACCGGGGTGCGCTCGACCGGCGACGGCAATTTCGGCAAGCTGACCAACCTCTACACCGCCTCGACGCTGGCGCTCGATCCCAACACCGGCAAGATCAAGTGGCACATCCAGACCACCCCGGCGGATGCCTGGGACTATGACGGCGTCAACGAAGCCGTGCTCGCGGATCTGAAGATCGGCGGCAGCACCGTTCCGGCGCTGATGAAGGCGGATCGCAACGGCTTCTTCTTCGTCGCCAACCGCGAGACCGGCAAGGTGCTGTCGGCGGAGAAATACGTCTTCACCAGCTGGGCGCAGAAGTGGGATACCGCCACGCTGCGCGCGGTCGAGGATCCCGACAAGCGTCCGGGCCCGGGCCATCCCGCCAAGGACATCTGTCCGAATCTCGTCGGCGGCAAGAACTGGCAGCCGATGTCGTTCAACCCCGAGACCGGCCTCGTCTACATCCCGTCCAACAATGTCTGCATGGACTGGTCGGTCGGCGATGTCGCCTACAAGCGCGGCGTGTTCTATCTCGGCGCCGAATTCCCGACCAAGGAAGGCCCCGGCGGCTTCCTCGGCGAGCTCATGGCCTGGGATCCGGTGGCGCAGAAGAAGGTCTGGTCGATCAAGGAAGACCTGCCGTTCAATGGCGGCACCCTGACCACCGGCGGCGGCCTCGTGTTCGCCGGCAACATCCATGGCGACTTCCGTGCCATCGACGCGAAATCCGGCAAGGTGCTGTGGAGCAAGAATCTCGGCTCCGGCATCGGCGCCGGCCCGGTGACCTACCAGGTCGATGGCAAGCAATACGTCGCCATCGTCGTCGGCCGCACGGCTGCGCTGCCTGCGTTCCTGGGCGAGGTGGGCAAGAAGATGACGGCCGCAGCTCCCGAGGGCGGTTCGCTCTTCGTGTTCTCCGTCCAGTGACCACTCGCGCGCGTATCTTTCAGAGGTGACGGGATACGCGCGCGCTTTTTCCAGGCGATCGTTGCGGCATCGGCTGATGGCGCGTGCCGCAGCGCTGGAGCATGATCCGGAAAAGTGCGCAGCGGTTTTCCGAAAAGATCATGCTCAAAATAATAACTGAAAGCGCGATGACATCGCGCTTGACCCAACAAATCTCAACTGCGGGAGATGAGGATGCGTCCGAATCATCTTGGAAGTGGCAAGAAGCCAAACCGTAGCATTGCAAACCGTAGCGTTGCAGGGCTCGTCGCGTGGGCGGCCGCGTCCGCAATGATCGCCCCCATCGCAACGGCTCACGCCGATGAAGCACAGCCGTTCCGTCTCTGCGCCGATCCGACCAATCTTCCCTTCTCCAGCGATAGTCCGTCGCAGCCGGGCTTCTATGTCGAGATCGGGCAGGCCCTGGCGCAGGCGCTCGGCCGGCCGATCGCCTATGATTGGTACAAATCCTATTTCGGCAAGCGTACCGTGCGCGTCACGCTGCTCGGCAGGCAATGCGACGCCATGATCGGGCTGCCGCGGTCCGAGGACTTCATGGGACCGGCCGTGATCTTCTCCGCTCCGTTCGCGAAGGAGGGCTATGCCCTCGTGGTCGCCAGGGAATCGGCCAAGGGGAAGGCCATCGGCGGCATCGCCGGCCTCAGGGGCAAGCGGGTCGCCGTGCAGTTCGCCACCACACCGCAAAACCTGCTCGCGAGCCGTGATGACGTTGAGATGGTGACCGTGCTGTCCCCGGAGGAGGGCATGCAGGCACTTGACCAGGGCAAAGCCGACATCGCTTTCATCTGGGGGCCGGTTGCGGGCTGGCTGAACAAGACCAGCTACAATGATCGCTACCAGATCGAGCTGACCGCGGGCGAAGGCCTGTCATGGGATGCGGCCATCGGCTTCGCCAAGACGTCCACCGAGCTTCGTGATCGCGTCGATGCCGTCCTGCCACAGCTGCAACGGACGATCGGCGAGCTCGCGGTGAAATATGGCTTGCCGGGCGGCGAGCCGGTTCGCTTCGGCGCTGGCCAGGCGGAGCCTGCGGGAACAACGACGGGCATGGCAGGCGGAGCCCGGACCTCAGTTCAAGTGACCGAGATCGCCAAGGTCGCCGCGACCGAGGTCAAGGGCGATGCGGCTGCGCCCGCCGCCGAGGCGGTCGGTGCGGGCAAGGAAATCTTCAATGGAACTTGCGCGCATTGTCACGGTCCCGATGCGATCCAGAGCGAGCGGAAGATCGACCTGCGGCTGCTCCGTCACCGCTACGGCGACGACATGCGCGAAACATACTGGACGACCGTGCATGAAGGACGCCCGAGCAAGGGCATGCCGGCCTGGAAGGAGGTCTTCACTGATGACCAGTTCGACAACATTTATTCCTTCCTGCTGACGGTCCAGTCCGAATCCGACGACTGAACGATCTTGACCAGACGCGATCGGGAGGATGTGCTAGCTTCCGTCCGGCATCATCCTGGCGCCGGACGGGTGCCGCATCAATGTGTCGCTTCCACTCTCGCGGTGGATGCCTGTGCGGCGCGATCCTGGGAAGGCGCCATGACCAGCTTCCTGATCATCGACGATCATCCGCTGTTTCGCGAAGCGCTCGGCAATGCGGTGCGGCTGGCGTTGCCGGAGGCGCGGATCTTCGAGGCGATGTCGATCGAGGATGCGCTGCATATCCTGCTCGCCGAGCGGGGCATCGACCTCGCTCTGCTCGATCTGTCGCTGCCTGATGCGACGGGCTTTTCCGGCTTTCTGCGTTTGCGCGAAGCCTATCCGCGCCTGCCCGTCGCCATCGTGTCGAGCGAGGAGGATCAGCACATCGTTCGCGAGGCGTTGGCGCTGGGAGCGGCCGGCTATCTGCCGAAATCGACGTCGAAGCGAGAGCTCGCGCAATCGATCGAGGGCGTGCTCAGCGGGTCGGTGTCGGTGCCGAAGGATTTCGTCGCGGCGCCGCGGCTGCGTCGGGCCGATGCCAGCAAGGCGCTCGAGGTCAAGCTGCGCGAGCTCACGCCGCAGCAGCTTCGCGTGCTTGATCTGTTGCGTCACGGCCTCCCGAACCGGCAGATCGCGCAGGAGCTTGCGCTCGCCGAATCGACGGTGAAGGCGCATATCACCGAGATCCTGCGCAAGCTCGGCCTGTTCAGCCGCAACAAGGCGGTCATCGAGATCGGCAAGATGGAGCTGCCCGATCCCAAGGGACGTCCTCATGCGCGCCTCGATCGCGGGAAGCCGCAATGACCCGCGGTGTCATTCTTGACCTGGATCAATTCGGCCCGCCCCGTCTGAGTCATTCTCGACCCATTGAATTCAACGTCGGCCCCGGCGACGTCCCGGGCCGGATCTTCAGCAAGATTTTCAGAGTGGCTCACGCGCGATGCGATTTCTGATTGTCGAAGACCATCCGTTGTTTTGCGAAGCGCTCGAAGGTGCGCTTCAGATGGTCGTGCCTGCGGCCGAGATCTTTCAGGCGACATCGATCGACGGTGCACTCGAGCTGTTGGCCTCGACGCCGGAGCTCGACCTCATCCTGCTTGATCTGTCGATACCGGGCACAACAGGCCTTTCGGGCATCATCCGCATCCGCAAGGCGTTTCCAAAAATTCCCGTCGTGATCGTGTCCGGGCACCAGGATCCGCAGATCATGTCCGGCGCCTTGTCGCTTGGCGTGTCCGGCTACATCCTCAAATCATCGTCCAAGCAGGATCTGTCGCAGTCGATCGGCGAGGTGCTGCGCGGCTCGGTCTGTGTGCCCGCCGCCTACCGCGCGCTGGTCCGCCCGCAGCGCGCCTCCGGCCCTGCGCAGGATCTGATCAAGCGCCTGCACGAGCTGACGCCGCAGCAATTGCGCGTGCTCGAAATGCTCAAGCGCGGCCTGCAGAACAAGCAGATCGCCTTTGAGTTGAAGATCTCGGAGACCACGGTGAAGGTCCATGTCTCCGACATCCTGCGCAAGCTCAACGTGCTCAGTCGCACCAAGGCCATCGTCGAAATGTCGAGGATCGATTTCGCGACCCTGGCAGCCGAGGGGACCGCGACGACGCGCGAGCGGGTCCGGCCGGATCAGCCGTGACGGGATTGTCTGCCGCCCTGTCGCGCCGGGCTGGTCTCCTAAAGCGTGATGAAATTGGGTTTGGACGGCGGTCGGTGGTTCACTTCTCCCTGCGGGAGAGGTGATTCGAGTTCCTGGCGCGCATCGATTCGTCCCGATCCCATCACACTTTAATGCAAGGCAACCGCGCGCGACGAGAGGAGCAACCGGTCACCGCACACTCGCGTGGCGATGCATGCGCTCGAGAGCTTCGCTTGATCCTTGCAGCAATCCAGGAACCAGTGTCGTCCCGCCAGAGATCTGCGGTGATCCGAGACGCCGCATCGGCCAGCCGGCCCGGTTGAGACCGTGTTCCGTTCTGAGATCGGTCATCATCACGATCGATTGTGCACTCAGGTTCCACATCGTCTCAATCATTGCCGCGAACAGGACGTATGCTACGCGACTGAGTCCATTGCGGTCGAAGTCTGAAGCACATTTGCTAGCTATGCAAAAGCGCGAGCTCTCCAGGATGGTGGGGCCGCTCGGGATCTGATTGGGCCCAAGACGTGTCGCGAGCGTATCGCGCAGCATGGTCGGGCCGGTGGTTGGCAACAGTCGTACGCAGCCGACGAGGTCTTCTTCCGACATGGCGAGCAAGTAGGTCGGCTTGAGCATATCGTAGATGTCGAATTCGACATCGCCGCTGACTTGTGTGTCGTAATGGCGATTGGCGAGAACCCGACGCCGCAACTCGAACATCTTGGTCAGCAGATCAAGATGGTGCCCAGCCAGCGTGTGATCGATAGCGACAGCGTACATAGACAATGATTCTCAACTATCCGCTCGGAAGAACAGAAAACGGAAGCGAGGCCTCCTGATGGCTCATGAGAGCGGGTCGCGGCGCTGAGCAACGTCGCTTTCGGGAGCAATCGCTGTCGAAGCGAGAGTTCCGAGGCCTCCTCGTTCGAGGACAACAGGTCGTCTGGAAAGATCTTCAGCCTGCCTCACCAGGTCGACTGCTTGGAGAAGCGGACTTCAGCAGCGCTTGCGCCGTCTCCAGCGCCTCTGCCTCCGAAGCGGCGAGCAGCATCGGGTATCCCCAGAACTTCTCTGACACGATCTGGAAGGCTCTCATGCCGAGCCGCTTCGTCTTTGAGGGCTCAACATAGATCAGGGCTTTCACAAATTCGCGCAATCGCGGTTTGTGCTTCTTTGACCAGAGCGCAAGCCTTCTCTGCTCACCCGGATCGTGCTCGTGTTCGTCGATGTCGGCGTTTGCCCCTTGCCCTATGATGACAAAGGGCTGGCCGCGATCGAGCAGTGCTTCGAAGGTGGCGAAGGCCTCGTCAGCCGTTCCGGCCGGGCCCTGATCGTAAGACAGCCTTACAATCGGAAAAGTCGCGGTATTCAACAGCATCTTCACCCCTATCGGTCAGGTTTGCGCAGCGTGGTTCAATTCGCGTGCGCATGACCAGATAGTTTGGATGATGCCTCAACTCATTCATCCAAGGCGCCAAAGCGTTACCCAAAACAGACAATCACTGCCCCCGGCAACCAGGTCCTGCATTGCCAGGTCCTGCGTTAAGGTCTTGGCGGCATTTTGGACGAATTCATTTTGGACGAATTCTTGGCCGTTGGCCGAATTGAGCAATGGTCTGGCCGGATTGCACGATGCAGCGCCGCACCGGGCTGCGGTAGCCATTCCGTTGAACCACGGCCTGCGCGAAGCGAAGCACGATGCCAATCCACCCACAGCCCAGAGCTGTTCCCGAGCGCCTGTCCAACAGGCCTCCAAATCCCTACGCCTCAGCAGCCTTGCCCCAACCACTCCTGCAAATTCGCGCGCAGCGTTTGACCAAGGCGCAGCTGCGTGACTTGCTCGTCAGCAATCCCCACGATGCGACGCAGTGGATCAAGGCAGCAGCCGAGGCCGATATCATTCCCGCACAGATCGTGTGGGGCCAGTTGCTGCTCGATGGGACGCGGGTAGCGCGTGATCCGGCGGCTGCCTTCGTCTGGTTCGAACGCGCCGCCCAATCCGGGGACCTCGACGGACAAAACATGGTTGGCCGGTGCTACGAACAAGGCTGGGGCGTCGAGCCAGATCCGAAGCTCGCGACGAAATTTTTCGAGCTGGCCGCAGCAGCCGGCCACGTCTGGGGGCAAGTCAATCTGGCGCAGATGCTGATGCGCGGCGGAAATCCGGCGGATCGGCCGCGGAGTTTCGAGCTCTTTCGGGCAGCAGCGGAAGGTGGCACCTCCAAGGCAAACCTGAAGGCAATGAACTCTCTCGCTCGATTCCTTGAAGAAGGCTGGGCCGTGCCGGCCAATCCGAGAGGCGCCCTGTATTGGTATAGCCGCGCAGCGGCGCTTGGCGATCACTGGGCTCAGTACAATCTGGCCACGATCCTGCATGCTGGCGGAGACCTCGCCGCTGCCGATGTTTGGCTGGAACGGGCGGTCTCCGGTAGCGATGACGGCTTTCGCCGGCGCATTGCGCCGCTGTTGCTGGCGCGCGGCGAACCTGCGTTACGCCGGCATGGCCTGGAGGCACTTAGGCGCATAGCAGCTTCCGGCAGTCCCGCTGACGTGCAGGCGTATGCCTGCGCGGCCAGCGAAGCTGCAGCCGCACCTTCTGACCTTGAAGACGCCAGGAGGCTGTCTGAGCTGCCGGCAACCGATGGACGTCCGGATTGGCGGATTTGTCCCCAGGCGTCGATCGGCCGACGCCTTGCTGGCTATCTCGGCGACCGTATCGCAGCGATGTCACGCCGCATCGCAAGATTATCCAACTCAACATCATCCTGCTCGAAGGGGGCTCTGTGACCATCATCGAAACCTTGCGACCGGCACTTTCCGGAATTGGGGCAGCCGCGAGCCTTGCAAACGGCTTTCTATTCGTGACCGCCGCCAACGCGGAAGGCCAGAACAATCAACCGACGTCGGCGCCTGCGGACAAGGCTACTGCGCTCCCGCCGGTCGAGGTGGACGCTCCTGTCACCAAGCGGCGACGAGCGTCGAGCGCCGGCGCCAAGCCGGCCTCGAGACCTGTCTCGGCCAGCCATCCGAGCAAGCCGGCCGAACCGCGTCCGCAGGCTGCGTCCTCGGCTCTTTCGCCCGGGAATTCGCTGCAGCGGACCACTGGTCTCAGCCGTCTTTCCGATTCTCTCCAAAGC
Organism: Bradyrhizobium sp. CCBAU 45384; assembly: GCF_028128665.1. Lineage (NCBI taxonomy): Bacteria > Pseudomonadati > Pseudomonadota > Alphaproteobacteria > Hyphomicrobiales > Nitrobacteraceae > Bradyrhizobium > Bradyrhizobium sp. CCBAU 45384. The sequence continues at coordinate 8,438 of NZ_LBIZ01000093.1, read as the reverse complement.
ACGCCGCAAACCGTCACCGTCATACCGCGCCTGGTGATCGAGCAGCAGCAGGCAGCCACCATCAATCAAGTGCTCCAATATGTGCCGGGAATCACCGTCGCCACCGGAGAAGGCGGCGGTGGCATCAACGGAGATCAGTTCCGCATCCGGGGCTTTGACGCCTCGGGCGACGTGTATGTCGACGGCTTACGCGATTTTGGTTCCTATGTGCGCGATAGTTTTGCAACCGAAAACGTACTGGTGCTGAAGGGGCCCTCGTCACAGAGCTTCGGAAATGGCACGACGGGCGGCGTCATCGAGATCGAGAACAAGAAGGCCCATCTCGGCGACCAATCAACGTTCGAGGCCTCGGCCGGGATGGGCCCTTACGGACGTGGCATTCTGGACATCAACAAGCAGATCAACGACACGACGGCGCTCAGATTCATCGCGATGGGCAACGGCCAGGATATTGCCGATCGCGACCATGTCTATTCCAACCGTGGCGGTTTCCTCGGCTCGCTGGGACTTGGCCTCGGCACCGACCAATCCCTGATCTTCAACTATCTGCACCAGGACAGCGTTCAACGCCCCGATTTCGGCGTTCCGGTCGTCAGCGCGCCGGGCGTCGTCGGCAAGCCCGTGACGGAGTACGGAGTTCCCCGCTCAAACTATTTCGGCCGGGAAAGTGATCGCGACCACGCGACCGCCGACGTGGCAACCGCGCTCTACAAGGGCGAATTCGGCGATTGGCTCACGTTAACGAACGACACGCGTGTCGGTTACTACACACGTGATCTGAAGTTTACGCCCGCGCTCTGCGCCTCTCCCGGCTTCCCTTTTCCAAGCAGCTGCGCAACGGACGTTCTCGCCGGAAATTTGGCGACACCTTACACAATCTGGTCTGTCGGCGGGACGAAGCAGGTCAGTCACGGCGGGGAAAACGTAACGACTGCCACGATGCGTTTCGACACCGGACCGTTTCGGCACAAGCTCGTCGCCGGCTTTGATGTCTATTCCCAACACGCGACGACGGGTTTCTACCTTCCTTCAGGCCCCGAGCCGGCAGGGACTCTTCTCGATCCCGTGTTTGCGAACTCGCCCGGCTTTGCACTGACGGTGTCGCCGGGCAATCAATTGTCGGCCACGAGCTGGGATATCGGCCCCTTTGTAAGCGACCGCATATGGTTGACGCCCATGCTTTCGATCCTTGCGGGTGTTCGATGGGATCACTATCGGGTCGAGGGCCAGGCAGGCGCGTCTCCGCTTGCGACGACGACCGAGTTCGCCAGCCCAAAAGCATCCCTGATCTTCGAGCCCACCACGCATCAAAGTTACTACTTCAGCTATGCACGTTCATTCACGCCGCCGGGCAACAACATCACTTCGCTGAGTTCATCGCTCGGTCTGTCCCAGGCGCCAAACGCCGCAAACCTTCAGCCGGAAGCGGATACGACCTTCGAGGTCGGTGCGAAGTGGGGCCTGTTCGAGGATCGGCTCGGCGTGACGGCAGCATTGTTCCGCGTCGAGAAGAACAACGCTTCCTATACCGACCAGGCATCGGGGATACAGACGACCACCGACGACAAGGTGCAAGTCCAGGGAGTTGAGCTCGGATTGACGGGCAAGCTCACGGAGAACTGGGACATTCAGGCCTCCTATTCCTACATGGACAGCAAGATCATCGCCTCGTCGATCAGCCCGTTCACGCCCGTCTCGGCCGCAGGCAACCGGGTCCCGTTCGTGTCTCAGCATGGCCTGGCGATCTGGACCACCTACGACATCGCTCCCCTGCTGCCAAACGTGCCGGGTCACATGCTCGTCGGGGGCGGGCTCAATTATCGTTCGGATTATTACCTCAACAACCTCAATTCGATGGTGATCCCGGCAGCGACCACGATAGATGGGATGCTCTCCTACGATCCCAACGAGCGACACCATGTTGCGCTCAAGGTTACGAATCTCACGAACAAGCTGACCTACAGCTCGGCTTTCGGAAGCGGTTACGCGACTCCCGTTGCAGGCCGCAGCGTCACCCTCACCGCAGCAATCAGGTTCTGAAGAAAATGCTCATCGAAATCCCCCAACTGCTATCCGCCGAAGAGGTAACCTCGGTGCGCGACATCATCGAGGGGGCGGATTGGATCGACGGACGGGCAACGGCAGGTGAGCTGGCATCGCGCGCAAAGCGCAACGCTCAGGTCCCCGAGGACTCGCCTCAGGCTCGCCAAGCGGGCGACATCATCCTGAGAGCTCTCGGACGGAATGCGCTGTTCAACAGTGCCGCTCTGCCCCTGCGCGTCCTGCCGCCCCTTTTCAATCGATACGACACCGGGATGTTCTTCGATGCCCATGTCGATGGCGCAGTGCGATCCGCGCCTGGACTCGGCACTCGCATGCGCGCCGACCTGTCTTCAACCCTCTTCCTCACGGCACCCGATGACTACGACGGTGGCGAGCTGATCATCGAAGACAGTTACGGCGTTCACGCCGTCAAGTTGGCGGCCGGGAGCATGGTCCTGTATCCGGCGGGGAGCCTGCATCGCGTGCGCGAGATCACCCGAGGCGCGCGCTTGTCATCATTCTTCTGGACCCAATCGATGATCAAGGACGAGGGGCTTCGCACGACGCTCTATGATCTCGACCGTGGCATTGTTGACTTGCGCAAATCCGTGTCCAGCGATGCACAGGGCATCCTCATGCTTACCGGTGTCTATCACAATCTTCTGAGACGATGGGCGGAGCTGTGATGTCGGCCGACCCTCTGCACGAACCCGGGATGCAAATCAAAATGTCGACTTCGAGGATTACGGCGATGACTGATCTGACGAATGAACTCGCCGTTCGATTTGCCCGTCAAAAGGTGGCGTTGCTGTGGTCGGTCTGTGGCCTCGGAAACACGATCTACGCGGTCATCCAAATCCTTACATGGGTCGACCATCAGATCGACAGCTCCGGCACGGCGCCGGCGGCATTCGATGCGACGGCTCTTTGGTACTTTGGCGTCGCATGTTCGATATGGATCATTCCTGCTCTACTTCCTCTCGTCACACCGCGACGCACCGCGATTCTTGGTTCGTTGCTGCTAGGTAGCCTTCTGATGGTCGCCAGCGTCGTAGGCGGCGTCTTCGATGGCATGCGTGACGGGCTTCATATAGCAGCGACAGCAATCATCGCTGTGGCTCTGCCCGGAGTTTATGCAGCTCATGCCTCCTGGCGGCTGCTGCGAGTTACGGAGATGCCTGCAACTCTTGTCAAGGAATCCGATATCTGAGCCAGCGCTTAGGGTGCCCCGCCAAAGCCGGTTTAGATTAGCTCAAAAAAGCCGCGTTTAGGATGGCCGCTCTCCTGTCGATTTGCGATGGTCGGCTTCGAACATCTCGGCAGGCAAGTCGCCGACACAAGATTTTGAAGGGCGGCGAGATGCTTCATCGCTTTGTTGACACCGACATCGACCGCGTAACCCGCGCCGTTGCACTCCGAAGCGGAATCCTGTCGAATGATTGGACCTATGATCGGCACCAGCATCGCAAATCTCAATTACTGTATTCCCAGCGCGGCATTCTTTGCTGCGAGACGGCCAATACCGTTTGGCTAGTACCGCCCGGATGCGCGTTATGGATCCCCGGTCAACTGGCGCACTCGGCCCGTGGCGCTGGTCTCGTCGAATGCCACTGCCTGTATATTGAACCGAGCGCCGCCAAGAGCCTGCCCAAGACGTGCTGCACGATCTCGATATCTCCCCTGATCCGGGAGCTGATCCTCAGAGTGGCTGAACTTCCGGAGTGCTATCCGCTCGGAGGTCGCGAGGATCGACTGGTGATGACCTTGTTGGACGAGCTGTCCGAGGCGCCGACCAGCAGCCTGAACCTGCCGATGCCAAGAGAGGCGCGCCTTCGGCGCCTCGCGGAGATGCTGATAGCCGATCCGAGCGCGAAGACCTCGTTCGCGAATTGGGCAAGTGCGCTTGGCATGAGCGAGCGCACCTTAAGCCGCCTGCTTCTCCAGGAAATCGGGATGAGTTTCGGACGCTGGCGACACCAGCTTCACGTCATTCTCGCAGTACAAAGAATCGCAAGCGGTGAAAGTGTAAAGACCGTCGCCCTGGAGCTCGGATACGAAAACGCCAGCAGTTTCGTCAATATGTTCAGGAAGACCCTGGGCAAACCTCCGGTTCGCTACCTGACCGAACATCGCGCAATTCTTGTCAGCGGCTGAACTGTGTGGGTCCCAAAAGCCCTGGGCCCGTTCGGGGCAGTCATTTCGGCATTTTGTGCATCATGGCGCTGCTGGCGTGTAAAATATTACCGCTACTGTGCATGGGGTTGTTTTCGACATTTGCTTGGCCGGTGCGGCGCTAGCTCAGCAGGAACGACAGCAGCGCCCGCATCTCGGCGGGCTTGATCGGCTTCTTCAGCACTTCGAGGCCGTGGAGGCTCGCCTCCTTCGCGGCCTTTTCTGAGTAGTCGGCCGTGATGATCATCGCCGGCGTGTCGAGCTTGAGATGCTCGCGGACGTCGGCGATGGCCGACAGGCCGCTCTCGCCGTGGTCGAGGTGGAGATCGGCGATCACAGCGTCCGGCGCACCGCCGAGTTCGCTGAGGCGCAGCAACGCGTCCGCGCCCGACCGCGTGGTGGCGACGTCACAGCCCCAGCCTTCGAGCAAGGCAGCCATCGCCTCCGAGCCCGACGGATCGTTTTCGATCAGAAGAATCTTGGCGCCTTCGAGCCCGCCATATTGCCGGTCCACAAGCTTGGTTGCATGGGCCTCGTCGCCGACGTCAGTGCGTTCGGCCGGCTCCATCTCGACCGTGAAGGTCGACCCCTGGCCGATCTGCGATGACAGGCGCACCTCGTGCCCGAGCACGGTCGCGAAACGGCGCACGATGGACAGGCCGAGTCCGAACCCGGCCTGATCGGTTGCGCTGGCATCGCCGCGCTGGAATTCGCGGAAGATCGCCTCCTGCTGGGCCTGCGGAATTCCAGGCCCGGTATCCGAGACCTCGACATAGACCCGATTTGCGCGATGCCCGCAGTCCATGGTGACGCGGCCCACCCGCGTATAGCGGATCGCATTCGCGATCAGGTTCTGCAGGATCCGCCGCAGCATCATCGCATCCGAGGACACCGTGAGGTCCGTCGTGCCGATCTGCAAAGCCAGGCGCTGCCGCGCGGCGATCGGCTCGAATTCGTTGCGCAGCTGCTCGAACAGCGGTGCCAGCGCCAACGGACACACGTCGGGCTTGAGTGCGCCGGCATCGAGCTTGGCGATTTCGAGCAAAGAGCGGAGCAGGTCTTCCAGCGTCAGCAATGAGCGGTCGACTTGATCAATCAGCAGGCCGGCATCCTGCGATTCCACCATCTCCGTCAGCGCCGACAAGGTCAGCCGCGCCGCGTTCAACGGCTGCAGCAGATCGTGTGTGACCGAAATCAACACCGAGGATTTCAGCGAGCTCGCCGCCTCCGCCTGCTGCTTGGCGCGGAAGAGACCCTCATTGGCGCGCTCGACCGAATGCAGCGCCTCCCGCAACTGGTGCGTCCGGTCGCGAACCTTGTGATCGAGCGCAATCGCGGTTTCGAACAGTGAAAAGGCGTTGAGCTGCTGGTCCATCGAGCGCTCGACGCGCGACATCAGCGCGGCATTGATCTTCTTCAGCTTCGCGGTCTCGCGCCGCAGCTGCTCGACCGTCGCAGGGTCCTGCCACGCCTCGGTCACGCCTGCCGCCTGCCGATGGCGACACCCGTGAATGTCTGGTTCACGTGCATCGAACCGAACTGTTCACCATAGGTGTGAAAACCGACCACCCGGTTCTGTCGATAGAGCTCGGACATGTCGCGGGCGAGCTGGTGCTGCTCGGCATCGAGCCGGCGCAACAGGCACTCGAAGCCGATATAGAGAGACACCTCGCCGATCTGATTCTGCATTTGCGCGAAGACGTCCTGCGTCGAGCCGACGAGGCTGCGCGAGGTGGCGGCGGTGAGCACCATGCCCTCGTCGATGGCGCAAAAGAAATGCAGTGAGCCGTCGGGCTCGACGCGCTGGATCGATCGCGCATAGTAGGAGCCGCCGACACGGACCAGCACGGGGTGGGACGCAAACGAGAATGGGTCGAGCTTGGCCTCATCCATGATCCCGACCATCCGGGAATATTCCTCGGCGGCGGGCTCCGCGTTCAGCTCCTTCACCGTCCGGTTCTCGATGTCGGCCTCGGTGACCACCATCTTCTGTGGCATTGGCTCGAAATTGTCGCACTTGAAGACCCTGAAAGGCAGCGACGTATTCAAAAGGATCAGGAGGGCGGCATTCGTATAGGCGTTGCCTTCGAAGAACACCCAGGTCTTTTCAAAGCGCAACCCGTCGCCCGCCGAGCCTCCGACGATCGGGATGTCGTCGAGCGAGGCGTAGATGGCGGACATCACCGCCTCTTCCCGGCGGCAGAGGCCGTCGATCAGGACCAGGCCGAACGAATTGCCCCGGTCCACCTGTGGGGTCACGCGCAGGAGCTCGTGGCATAGCTCGCCGCCGATGCGCCGCCCGTCCTCGACCCGGAAGCCGTCGAGATTAAGGATCGGCCGGACCACTGCGGTGAAATCAGCACGGCTGAATGCCAGCGCCACCACGCTGTTCTCGTCCCAGCCGTCGGGTGCGAGTTCGCCGGCGGTGGTGCAGCCGCAGACCGGAGTGGTGTCGAACTGCCGGCTGATCTCGGCGATGAAATGGTGGGGGTCGTAGTGAGGCGAGAGGAAGACCAGGATCAGGGCCAGGTCGTCCGGCGGCAGCTGCGCCGCAAGCTCGGCTACAGCTCCATCGACGGTCGCAGCCTTCGATTTCGCAACGGCAACGCCGGATGCGTCGCTAAACCGAAAGTCGGTTTGCCCCACTCCGTTTCTCCCTCCAGGCTCACCCCGGTCTCGCGCCGAGTGCAAGTGTCCAGACAGTAAGGTCTTTTCAGGGCTGCCGCAACTCGGCGACCGGGCTCAGCGGGCATCAATCTGGCCCGCAGCGATTGGCCCCGCCACCCTGACGAATTTACCGCCCTTTATCGTTTCTGCCTTAGTTTTGCGCATCCGGGTCTGGGGGCGGGGCGCCTCTGGATCGCCGTTGAATAGGGGGTTGGAATGTCCGGGCGTACCGCGTCGCCGTCCAAGCGCAGCATATTTCCCACCGTCCGGTTCCGCGCCAAGATCATCCTCGGCTTTGCCGTGGTGCTGGTGATCTCGGCCGGCAGCATGGCGTTCGCTTATTTCGGCTTCGAGCGGGTTTCATCCGGCGTCGGCTCCTATCGCCGCAGCGTCTCGGAGGCCGATCTCGCCCGCAACATCGACCGCGAACTGCTCGCCTACCGCTCGGCCGTCAAATACTTCGTGGTCACCGGCAAGGAAGACGACGCCAAGGCGGCGCTGGAGGCCGAAGTCAATCTGAAGAACGCCATCGACCAGGGGGTCAAGAGCGCCAAGACGCCGGCGCGTCAGGACAGCCTCGACAAGCTCGCCAAGGAATTCGCGAATTTCTCCGCGACCTTCGCCAAGGTCCTGCAGGCCAAGCGCGACAGCGCGCTGTTGGTGCAGAACCAGCTCTCGCGCCAGGCCAACCTGCTGAAATACAAGCTCGATGATATCGGCAACAATGCCTCCGATTCCGAGGCGCAGGCGATCGAATTCGGCACCAAGCAGGTCAACGCCCAGTTCCAGACTGCGAGCGCCGCAGCGACCAATTTCGTGCTGACCTCCGACCAGTCGATCGGGACCAGCGCGCTGGCGCGGCTGAAATTCGTCGAGAACTCGCTCAGTGCGGTCTATTCCATGGACGACAAGATCGTCGCCGGCCTGAAGGATGCCAAGACCATTCTTGTCGCCTATCGCGAGGCGCTGGAGAAGCTCATCGCGAACGCCAAGCTGGTCGATGATCTCGTGACCGAGATGAGCGGCTCGGCTGGTGCGATTCTGCGTGGCGCCTCAGCCATGAAGGCGGATCTGGTCGGCGAACAGCAGCGGCTGGATTCGGAATCGGAAGCGACCATCGGAAAGACCGAGCAATTGGTGCTGATGCTGGCCGTCGGCGGCACGCTGTTAGGTGCGGTCCTTGCCTTCCTGCTCGGTACCGGCATCTCGCGGCCGATGATCGCGATGTGCAAGGCGATGCGTGAGCTTGCCTCGGGCAATTTCGACGTGGTGCTGCCCGGCCTCGGGCGCAAGGACGAGATCGGCGAGATGGCCGGTGCGGTCGAGGAGTTCAAGCTCCAGGCCGTTGCCAAGGCCGAGCGCGATGCCGCCGCCAGCGAAGCCCAGAACAGGGAGCAGGCCGCAAGCCGCCGCGCGGAGCTGATCCGCTTTGCCGACGATTTTGAAAGCGCTGTTGGGGCGATCGTGTCCAACGTTTCGGCGTCCGCCGTGCAGCTTGAATCGTCCGCATCCACGCTGACCCGCACCGCCGAGACGACACAGACCTTGTCGAGCCA
>NZ_LBIZ01000092.1:0-79108 GCF_028128665.1 Bradyrhizobium sp. CCBAU 45384 | reverse complement strand
GACCTTCGCTCTTGGCTTCCCGCGCACCAAGATTAACGCCGCGGCCACCACCTCCAGCGCGATGCAGAGATAGAACGGCAGCGCGTACCCGCCGGACCAATCGCGCAAGAAGCCGACGACGCCGGGGCCAAAGGCATAGGTCACCTGGTTGATCGCGGTGTTGAGGCTGATCAGCACGCCGAACGCGGCGCTATCGAACTCCTGCTGCACGATCAGCGACGGCAGCGTGATGAGATTGCCGACCGAGAAGCCGAACACCGCGCAGGCCGCGATCAGCACATAGTCGTTGTGCATGGCGATGACGACGCCGAGCGCCGCCGCCTGGCTCAGGAACGACAGCGCCGAGGCAAGGCGCTGGTTAAGCCGGTCGATCACCATCGAGAACAGCACACGGCCGACCACCGCCATCGCGGTCAGCACCGCGACCGCCACGGCGGCGCGCTCGCGTCCGATCACGGGATCGAGAAACGAGATCAGGTGCACGATGAAGCCGACTTGCGCGAACAGCACCAGCGAGAAGGCAATGGTCACCGTGAGGAAGCCGACATCGCGCAGCGCATGCTTGCGGATCTCTGTCGATGATTTTGTCTCTGCTGCCGCCCGCCAGCCGTGGAGATCCGGCGGCCGACCGACGATCAGCAGGATGAGCGGCACCAGCAGCACCAGCATGGCGCCTGATGTCGCGAACATGGCGTTCGCAAACCCGATATGGCTGATCATCACCACCAGCAGCGGCACGCCGACGATGCCGCCAAAACTGGCGCCGTTCAACGCGAGGCTGATCGCCATGCCGCGCTTGTGCTCGAACCAGAGGCTGATCGTGTTGGTGATCATGGCCAGACTCGTGCCGGCCCAGCCGAAGGCGAGCACGGCATCGGCAAGCCAAAGCTGCCAGGGCTCGCGCACCGCGCCGATCGCCACGCCAGCTGCCGCCATCGCCAGCGTGCCAGCGATCAGAGAGGGACGCGGACCATATTTTCGGACGGCTTCGCCGACAAAAACGACCAGCAGCGCGCTGAACAGATAGAAGAACGTCGTGCCTGACGAGATCAGCGAGGCCGGCCAGCCCCGCGCGCGCTGAAGCTCGGCGACGTAGACGCTCTGGCCGTAGAAGCCGAGGCCCCAGCCGAAGGTCGCGAGCAGGAAGCAGACCGCGACGATGCGCCAGCCTTCGTAGCGGAACGAGGTTTCATCGTAGGGAGCTGTGTGCTGGGGATTATCTAGCATGCTGCTTACTCCGTCATGCCCGGGCTTGTCCCGGGCATCCACGTTCTTCGATCCGCGCGTCCAAGACGTGGATGGCCGGGACAAGCCCGGCCATGACGCATCATCTAGTAAATCGTCTCCAGAAATCACTTCGAGCTGGATCGAAGTATCGAGACTGCTGACAAGCTCCTGCCAGTTAGATCGCGTCCGGGAACTCGCCCATGGCCGCTTCGAGCCGCGCCTTGCGACGGCGGGCCCAGGACGCCAGCGAGAGCGCGACGAGGCCGAGCGCGACAGGCGGGAACACCACCATGTTCACCGCGGACCAGCCGAAATTCGCGAGCAGCTGGCCCGAGGAGAACGAGCCGACCGCCATCATGCCGAACACCAGGAAATCGTTGAAGGCCTGCACCTTGTTGCGCTCTTGCGGGCGGTGCGTTTCCAGCACCAAGGCGGAGGCACCGATGAAGGAGAAATTCCAGCCGACGCCGAGCACGAACAGCGTGGCCCAGAAATGCATCGCGGTGATGCCTGATAGCCCGATGGTGGCGGCGCCTGCTTCCAGCAGCAGGCCGGCAGCAACCATCCTGGGCGCGCCGAAGCGGGCAATCAGCGCGCCGGTGAAGAAGCTCGGCCCGTACATGGCGACGATGTGCCATTGGATGCCGAAATTGGAATCCGACACGGAGAGCCCGCACATCTTCATGGCCAAGGGCGCCGAGGTCATGACCAGATTCATCATGGGATAGGCGATGACGCCGCACAGCGCGGCCGCGATGAAGCGCGGCTGGCTCACGATGGCGAGCAGCGGCCGTCCGCCATGCAGATCGGCCGGCGCGGGCTTGGGCATATCGACGCCGGCGACGATGCCCATCGCGATCAATGCGACCGCGGCTTGGACCAGGAAGCTGAAGGCGAACAGATAGGGCGACCAGACGTCCATGGTCCATTGCACCAGTTGCGGACCGAGCACGCCGGCGAACACGCCGCCCGCCATCACCCACGACACGGCCTTGGGCCGATAGGCCGCGCTGGCGCCGTCGGCCGCGGCGAAGCGATAGGATTGCGCCACCGAGCCGTAGAGGCCGCCGAAAAAGGTTGCGAGACAAAACAGCGCGAACGAGCCGTGCAGGATCGCGAACGAGCCGGTGAGACCGGTGAGCGTGCCGAGGCCGGTGCCGATGATGAAGGCTGCGCGGCGGCCGAAGCGGCGCGAGATCGCGCCTGTCGGCAGCGTGCCGGCGGCGAGCCCCACCACATACATCGAGATCGGCACCGTCGCGAACGACATGTCGGGAGCGAGCGTGGCGCCAACGATCGCACCAGTGGCGAAGATCACGGCCGAATTGGCGCCGGTCAGCGCCTGCGCCGCGGCAAGGCGCACCACATTGGCACGCACGCGGGCATCGTCGGCGATCTCGTTGGCAGTGGTCACGTCCAGCATTGGCATTCCGCCGAAAAAACTCGTTGATTCCCGGGCACTATGGAGGGGTCGAAAGGGCCGGGCAACCGGCGCAAACGGGCGCAGGCCATGCCTCTGACGCAATCGGACCGATGATATCCGGCCCGCGCTCTTGACGGCTTGCGCTCGATCAAATCCTATCCGCCGCGATTTTTTCGGAGTTTCGTTCATGTCCGCCAATGACAGGCCCACGCTTCAAGCTCCCGACGACGATCCCTGGCTCTGGCTGGAAGAGATCGAGGGCGCCCGCGCGCTCGAATTCGTCGAGCGGCAGAACCGGGCGACGCTGCAGCAATTCGGCGGCGCGGTGTTCGAACGCGACACCGCCATCCTTGCCGCGATCTACGACCGATCGGACAACATCCCTTATGTCAGCCGCCGCGACGGTTTTCTCTACAATCTTTGGAAGGACGCCGCGAACCCGCGCGGCCTGTGGCGGCGCACCACGCTGGCGGAATTTCGCAAGGCCGAACCGGCCTGGGAGACCTTGCTCGATATCGATCGGCTTGCCGCGACCGAAGGTGCAGACTGGCTTTTCGGCGGCGCATCCACGCGAGCCGGAAGCACGCGCGTCATCCTGAGCCTGTCGCGCGGCGGCAGCGATGCCGTCACCTTGCGTGAGTTCGATATCGCGACGAAGGAGTTCGTCGCCGACGGTTTCGTCCTGCCGGAGGCCAAGAGCAGCGTCGATTGGGTCGATGCCGACACGCTGCTGCTGTCGAGCGCGCTTGGCGAGGGTATGGCGACAAGTTCCGGTTACGCGAGAACCGTGCGGCTGTGGCGACGGGGGACCAGCGTCGATCAGGCTGCAGTGATCTTCGAGACGACCGCCGACCATATGCGCGTGTACAGCTATGTCGACGACACCTCGGCAACACTGCGCGTCTGGTTCATCGACCAGTCGGACTTCTTCAATTTCAGCTCCTCGCTCGGTACCGCATCCGGCGCAACGACGAAGCTCGACCTGCCCAGCGACATCTGGATGCAGGTCCATGGCGACTGGCTCGCGGTCAAGCCACGCCAGAGCTGGTCGATCGCGGGACACACTTACGCTGCCGACGCGATGCTCGGCATGCCGCTCTCGGCGTTCCTTGCAGGAGGCCGCCATTTCACGGTCTTGTTCGAGCCGGGGCCGCGGCGAGCGTTGCAGGGTTTCTTCTGGACCGGCGGCAAGCTCGTGCTCTCGATCCTCGACGAGCTACGGCCGGTGTTCGAGATCTGCACGCCATCGACATCGGGCTGGAGCAAACAGCGGCTGCAAGGGTTGCCCGATATCGGCGTCGTCGATGTCTGGAGTCCCGACCGCCACGAATCCCAAAGCAACGGCGATCTGCTCGCCAATGTGCAGGATCCGCTGACGCCGCCGTCGCTGATGCTGATCGAGCGCGGCGTCGAAAGTCCCGAGGTCCTGAAACAGGCCCCGAAGATTTTCAACGCGGACGGCCTCGTCGTGACCCAGCACGAGGCGATCTCGGTCGACGGCGAGCGCATTCCCTATGTGCAGACCGGCCCGGCTGTCGAAAGCGGCGATGCGCCGGTTCATATGAGCGCCTATGGCGGCTTCGGCCTCGCGGTGAAGCCGGAATACAATTCATCGCTCGGCAAGCTGTGGCTGGAGCGCGGCGGCACCACGGTGCAGGCGAATTTGCGCGGCGGCGGCGAGTTCGGCACGCGGTGGCATGATGCCGGCCGCCACGCCGGCAAGAAGCTGTCGCATGATGATTTCGCAGCCGTGGCCGCCGATCTCGTCCGCCGCGGCGTGACGCAGCCGAAGCGCATCGCGGCCCAGGGTGGATCGAACGGCGGCATCCTCATCACCAACATGCTGGTGCGCTACCCCGAGCGGTTCGGGGCGCTGTTCTGCACCATCCCCCTGATCGACATGCGCCGCTACACCAAGCTGCTGGCGGGCGCGAGCTGGATCGCGGAATATGGCGACCCCGACAAGCCCGAGGAGTGGGAATGGCTGAAGACCTACTCGGCCTATCATAACGCAAAGCCAGACCAGCCCTATCCGCCGATCCTGATCGCCACGACGCGGCGCGACGACCGCGTCCATCCCGGCCACGCGCGCAAGATGGCGGCCAAGCTCCAGGCCATGGGCTATGAGGCCTGGTTCTACGAGCCCGCCGCCGGCGGCCACGGCTACGGCAAGGACAACAAGGAGCGCGCCGGCTTCCAGGTGCTGGGGTTTCAGTTCCTGAAGGAGAAGATCGGATGGAGGGATGGCGAGGCCTAACGGCCTCGCTTTATATCCGCCCGAACACCAGGGTCAGATTGTTCGCCGGCATTTCGATCGTATCGATGAGCCGCAGCCCCACCGCCTTCGCCAGCGTCTCGACGTCGGCGACGTCGCGGACGCCCCATTCGGGATTGCCTTCGCGCAAGGAGGTGTCGAACACGGCGTTGCTCAGCGCCGTATGCTTGCCGTCACGCTTGAACGGGCCGTAGAGGAACAGCTCGCCGTCGGCGCGTAGATAACGGCCGGCGCCGGCGAACAGGCCCTCGGCCACGGTCCAGGGCGCAATGTGAATGACATTGGCGCAGAACACCGCCGCGAGATCGTTCGGCCCCTGCCCGCTTCGCATTTCCGGACACCAATTGGGATCGGACAGATCGATGCGCAGGGGGCTGCGGACGTTTGTCAGGCCCGAATGCACGCGCCAGGCCTCGATGCTCTTCACGTGGCGCTGGTTGAGGTCGCTCGGCCACCAGACCAGATCAGGCGTGTGGCGGGCGAAATGGACCACGTGCTGGCCGGTTCCACTGCCGACCTCGACGACGTCGCCGGACCGCCCGGCGAGGTGCTTTTCGAGCGCCGCCCAGAGCGGTTCGTGGTTGCGATGGAAGGCCGGTGCATCGAGACGGCCATCGGGCTCAACCCGCCCGCCGTCCCTGCCAAATTCAACGACATATTCAGCCAATTCATGTCCCCGGAAAATGAGAATGCGGTCGAAAACGCGAGCAACGGCAAAACGCCCCGAACAATTTGCCTGATAAGGCCGGCTTGATGAACGATCTATCTCATCAGTTGCAATGCGGAAGATATTAACGCCATTTTGCGGCCTGCATAGTCTTGATTGTCAGGGCATGTCCTTTGTGCTTTTGAACACTATCTTTTGCAGACATGATAAGCCTCGGAACGATGCTTTGACCGCTTTTCCCCGCAAGCCCGCCCTGCTTCTCGCGCTGGCCGTCCTCACAGGCCTCGGCGCGCCGGCGGCGTGGGCGCAGTCCGCGATATCAGAGGGCCGGAAGCTCGCCTTTGACCGCGGCAAGGGGAATTGCCTGACCTGCCATGTCATCAAGGGCGGCGATCTGCCCGGCACGATCGGCCCCGAGCTGAGGGATCTCAAGGCAAAATACCCTGATCGCAACGAGCTGGTCGCGATCCTGTCCGACGAGACCAAACGCAATCCGCAGACCATGATGCCGCCGTTCGGCCGCAACCGCATCCTGACAGAGCAGGAGATCAACGCGATCGTTGATTTCCTGCAGACGCTGTAACGGCCGGCCCAAGGAGACTTGAGATGACAACGCATACCGGCCCTCATCCGACGCGACGCCTGATCCTGCAGGGCGCTGTTACGGTCGCGCTGATCGGCCTCGGCAATCTGCCGTTTGCCCCCGCGCAGGCCGCAGCCAACGACAAATATCCGGAAGAGGCGTTCAAGCTGAAGAACGAGGCGGAGGCGATCAAGGCGCTCTACGGCAGGACCGCCGAGCCATCCGACAAGGTCAAGCTGGACGCGCCCGAGATCGCCGAGAACGGCGGCGTGGTGCCGATGGCGGTGACGACGACGCTCGACAAGGTCACCTCGATCTCGTTCTTCGTCGCCGAGAATCCGAACGCGCTGGCGGCAAGCTACAAATTCCCTGAGGGCACGATCCCCGCTGTCGCCAACCGGCTGAAGATGGCGAAGACCAGCAACGTGACCGCGATCGTGGAGGCCGACGGCAAGCTCTACAGCGCGACCAAGGAAGTGAAGGTCACCGTGGGCGGCTGCGGCGGCTAAGGGAGATCCGAGATGGCATCCAGCATTCGCGTCCGCGCAACATCCAATGGCGATATCACCGAGGTGCAGACGTTGATCCAGCACCCCATGGACACCGGCCTCGTCAAAGATTCCAAGGGTGAGCTGATCCCGGCGCACTACATCCAGGAACTGAAGTTCGCTTGTAACGGCAAGGACGTCTTCGTCGCCAATTGGGGCACCGCGATCTCCAAGGATCCCTATGTGAAGTTCAGCTTCAAGGGCGCCAAGAAGGGCGATGACCTCACGATCTCCTGGACCGACAACAAGGGCGGCTCGGACCAGACCACCGCGAAGATCGCGTGATGAAGGCAGGCGCCGCCCTCCTGCTGTCCTCGTTGAGCGCCGCGCTCGTCGCGTTGGCGCTCACCTCTCCGCGCGTGATCGCAGCCGACAAGGTCGACCCTGTCGCCGACGCCAGGGCGTTCCAGAACTACTTCTTCCAGAAGTTTCCCGACGTGAAGCACGAGGATTTCGCCAACGGTCCTTATTCCATGAACGAGGACATGAAGCGGCAGTGGCGGGAGAAGGAGGAATTCCCTCCTTACGAGTTCGCGCTCGACGCCGGCAAGGAGATGTTTGCAACGCCGTTCAAGAACGGCAAGACCTATGCCGACTGCTTCCCGAACGGCGGCATCGGCATCCGCCAGAACTATCCTTATTTCGACACCGGGGAAGGCAAGGTCGTTACGCTGGAGCTGGCGCTCAACCGCTGCCGCGAGGCCAATGGCGAGCAACCTTACTCCTACGTCAAGGACGAGATGGCCTCGCTGACGGCGTACATGGCCTTCACCTCGCGCGGCAAGCCGATGGACATCAAGATCCCCGATGATCCGCGCGCGCTGGAGGCGTTCGAGAACGGCAAGCGCTATTTCTACACCCGCCGCGGCCAGCTGAACTTCTCCTGCGCGAGCTGCCACGTGCAGAGCCCAGGCGAACGCATTCGCGCCGAGGTTCTGGCGCCGGCGCTCGGCATCCTGAATGCGCTGCCGATCTACCGCTCCGAATGGGGCGGCATGGGCACGACCAGCCGCCGCTTCATCACCTGCAACAGCCAGACCCGCGCGGTTCCGCTCGAGCCACAGGCAGATGAATATCGCGACGTCGAATATTTCCTCTCCTACGTCGCCAACGGTCTGCCGATATCGGGTCCAGGGGCACGACCATGAGCGCGGCCATGAAGCGGACACTTCCCCTCGCCATGTTGCTGGCGTTGAGCCTCGCGCCATCGGCGCGCGCGGCAAATGAAGCAGACTACAAGGCCGCCTATGCTGCCGCGGAGGCTGCGTCCAAGGAGGCCGCCGGCATGCGCAACCAGTGGATCACGACCGTCGCGACGCTGGCCGCCGCCAAGAAGGCGGGCGACAGCGGCGATTTCGACGGCGCCGTGGCTGCAGCCAAGGAGGCTGAGGCGCTGGCGAAAGCGTCAATCTTCCAGGCAGCCTCGGAAAAGGAAGCCTGGAAAGCGATGCAAATCCGCTAAACTGACTATTGTTTGAGCATGATCTTGTTGGAAAACCGCGACACACTTTTCGCTGGCGCGGCCCTTCGGGTCCGGATCATGCTCGCGGAACTGCCGAGAACCGGCGCGGAGAATGTGTGATGGCGATCCGCCGCCGTGAATTCCTGAAGAGCTCGGCAATCGCTGCCGTATCGCTCAGCCTGCCGCGGCTCGCGCGTGGCGCTGAAGCCGCCAGCATTTACGACATCGAGCGCTTCGGCAATGCGCGGATCCTGCACACCACCGACACGCATGCGCAGCTCAATCCGGTCTTTTTCCGCGAGCCCAGCGTCAATATCGGCATTGGCGAGATGGCCGGGCGACCGCCGCATCTGGTCGGCCGCGCGTTCCTGGAGCATTTCGGAATCCGGCCCGACAGCGCGGATGCCTATGCCTTCACCTCCGTCGAGTTCGAGAAGTCTGCCGGCCGGTTCGGCAAGCTCGGCGGCTTCGCTCATCTGAAGACGCTGATCGACCGCTTGCGCAACGATGTCGGCGACAAGCGCGCCATGCTGGTCGACGGCGGCGATCTCTGGCAGGGCACGGGCCTCGCCAACATCATGCAGGGCCGTGACATGGTCGAGGTCGCCAATCTGCTCGGCATCGAGGCGATGACCGGGCATTGGGAGTTCACCTATGGCGAGCAGGCGCTGCGCGACAATCTCGAGCACTTCAAGGGCGAGTTTCTGGCGCAGAATGTTTTCCTGACCGAGGAAGCCGCGTTCAACGACGCCCCGGCCTTCGACAAGGCGACAGGGCGCGTGTTCAAGCCGTCCATCATCAAGGAGCTCGGCGGCTATCGCCTCGCCGTCATCGGCCAGGCCTTTCCTTATGTGCCGATCGCGCATCCCAAGCGGTTCACGCCGGACTGGACCTTTGGCATCCGCGAGGAAGAGCTGCAGAAGCATGTCGATGCCTTGCGGGGCGCCGACAAGGTCGATGCGGTGATCCTGCTCTCGCACAACGGCATGGATGTCGACCTCAAGCTCGCAAGCCGCGTCACCGGCATCGATGTCATTCTCGGCGGACACACCCATGACGCGGTGCCGCAGCCGATCCCGGTGAAGAACGCCAGCGGCACGACGCTCGTCACCAATGCCGGCTCCAACGGAAAGTTTCTTGCCGTGCTCGATCTCGCGCTCGACAAGGGCAAGGTCAGCGACGTCAGATATCATCTGCTGCCGGTTTATTCCGAGCTATTGAAGCCCGATCCTGCCATGGCCGAGCTGATCGGCAAGCTGCGCGCGCCTCACGTCACCGACTGGTCGGAGAAGATCGCAACGCCGGACCGGCTGCTCTATCGCCGCGACAATTTCGCCGGCTCCGTCGACGAGCTGATCTGCACTGCGCTGCGCACCGAGCTCGATGCCGAGATCGCACTGTCGCCGGGCTTCCGCTGGGGCACCACCGCGTTGTCCGGCCAGCCGATCACGATGGAAGACGTGCTCGCGGAGACCGCGATCACCTATCCCGAAACCTATGTGCAGGAGATGACGGGCGCCGAGATCAAGGACGTGCTGGAAGACATCTGCGACAATCTCTTCAACGCCGATCCCTATCATCAGCAGGGTGGCGACATGGTGCGCGCCGGCGGGCTCAGCTACGCCTGCAGCCCGACCAACACGATCGGCAGCCGCATCTCCGAGTTGAAGCTCGATAATGGCAGGGCGATCAGCGCCAGCCATCGCTACAAGGTTGCGGGCTGGGCCTCGGTCAACGGCCAGCAGGGCGCGGCGGTGTGGGACGTGCTGGCCAAATACCTGCGCTCGGGCCGGATGTTTCAGGAGCGGCTCGGCGGAGGTATCACGCTGAAGGGCGTCGAAGGCAACCCGGGCATTGCAGGGTAGGGATGGCTGCAGGCCGCCTCGTGGCACGTCGCCGCGCCAATTCCCCGCGGAGGCGGGGAATCCAGTACGCCGCGGCCCATCGACTCTATGACTGCTGTCACGGAATACTGGATCGCCCGCCTTCGCGGGCGATGACAGCGGAGGTTGAGGCGACCATCGCGCCGCAATAAGAATCTTCTAAATTTTCTGATTTAAACAGTACATTACTTCTCCTCTTACCCCCGGGCGTAGTAGAATCGTCGAAACCTCTTAACGCCGGGTCCTGCCATGATCTTCCGCCAGCTCTTCGACAGTGTTTCGGGAACCTACAGCTATCTCCTCGCCAGCCGCCTCGGCGGCGAGGCGCTGATCCTCGATCCTGTGCTGGAGAAAGTCGATCGCTACTGCCAGCTGCTGCGCGAGCTCGATCTCAAGCTGGTCAAGGCGGTCGACACCCATCTGCACGCCGACCATGTCACCGGCCTCGGCGAGCTGCGCGACCGCACCCATTGCATGACCGTGATGGGCGACCAGACCAAGGCCGACGTGGTGGCGATGCGGGTTGCCGACGGCGACAAGGTGACCATCGAGGGTCTCTCGCTCGACGTGATGTACACGCCCGGCCACACCGACGATTCCTATTCCTATCTGATGGGCGACCGTGTCTTCACCGGCGATACGCTTTTGATCCGCGGCACCGGCCGCACCGATTTCCAGAACGGCTCGTCGCGGGCGCAATATGATTCGATATTCAACCGTCTGCTCAAGTTGCCCGACGAGACGATGGTGTTTCCTGCCCATGACTACAAGGGCGACACCGTCTCCACCATCGGCGAGGAGAGGCGCTACAATCCCAGGCTCCAGGTGCGCTCGGTCGACGAATATATCGAGCTGATGGCCAATCTGAAGCTGCCCAATCCGAAGATGATGGACGTGGCGGTGCCCGCCAACATGCACGTCGGCCTGCATCAGGAAGAGCTGGAGAAAGAGGGCCGTGCGCTCAGCGCCGTCGAGGCGATCCGCATCCTGCACCGGCCCGACATCCTCTTGGTCGATCTGCGCGAGACCAACGAGCGGATCAAGCACGGCATGCTCGAAGGCGCGCTGCACACGCCGTATCCTGGTATCGAGGAAAGCCTCAAGCCCGGCGGCATGCTGCGCGAGGTTGCAGCCGCGACCGGCCGCCGCGTCGTGTTCTTCTGCGCCTTCGGCGAGCGCTCGGCGATGGCGGTTGCGGCGGCCAAGGCCGCCGGCCTCTCCAACACCGCGCATATCGCCGGCGGCATCGATGCCTGGAAAAAGGCGGGCGGGCCGGTGGTGCACTGACGGTATCGTCGCAGCCTTGCGATAGGTCAGGAGCCGCTTAGATTTTTCGGTTAGAAGCGGATGACACACTACCATCCGAGATCAGCCATGGCCAAATCAGCCAAGCCGAGCGAACGGCCAAAGACGAAGACCGTGGCCGACAAGGTCCGGGAGCCGCAGCCGCCGCGCGACACCGACGACGATTACGAAGACGGCGACATCGCCACGCCAAAGCGCGATCGCTATGGGAATGATGACGAGCCGTTGTGAGGCTTTCCGTCGTCCTGGCGAAAGCCAGGACCCATTACCCCAGGGAGAGTTTGGCGAAGACGCCCGCCTCGGTATTGCCATCGAGCACAATCGAGAGATCACGCGGTATGGGTCCTGGCTTTCGCCAGGACGACGATGTGGAGGCATTTCGGGGTCCTTCGCCCCCACCCGCACTACCTGCCATGCGCCTGCGTTCATGGACAAATAACCCGCCTCGCCGATACTTTGCGCCTCCCTTCGGACGCAAAACGGAACTGCAATGGTCGACGTTCTCGCCGCACCGCAACAGAGCAAGGCGGACAGCGCGCTGCGCACGCTGACCGGGATTTCGATCGCGCATTGGGTCAGCCATTTCCATCTGCTGGTCCTGCCGATGCTGTTTCCATTCCTGAAGAGCCAGCTCGGCGTCGGTTATGTCGAGCTCGGCTTCGCGCTGACCGTGTCGGCCGTGGTCTCCGGGCTGACGCAGGCACCGACCGGCTATCTCGTCGACCATTTTGGCGCGCGCAAGATCCTGCTCGCAGGACTGACACTCGGCGGCCTCGCGCTCATCATGCTCGGGCTGCACCTGAGCTACGCCGCGCTGATCGCCTGCGCCGTGCTGCTCGGGCTCGCCAACAGCGTCTATCATCCCGCCGACTACGCCATCCTCGCCGAGCACATGGACGAGGCGCGGATGGGTCGCGCGTTCTCGGTCCACACCTTTGCTGGCTATTTTGGTGGCGCCGTCGCGCCGGCGATTGTCGCCGCTCTGATCACGCTGTCCGGCGGCGTCGGTGCGCTGCTGGCTTCCGGCGCGATCGGCGTGCTGGTGGCGCTGCTCCTGGTCGCGATGAGCATTCCCGATGCCGGTGCGCACAAGGCGAAGCCGGAAAACGCCGATGCGCCGAAGCAGGCGATCATTACGCCGGCGCTGATGACGCTGACCGCGCTGTTCATGCTGCTGAGCCTGTCGGTGGCCGGCATCAACAATTTCGGCGTGGTGGCGCTGATGAGCGGCTACGGGGCAAGCTATTCCGTCGCCAATGTCGCGCTCACGGCGTTTCTCGGCTCCAGCGCCGCGGGCGTGCTCGCGGGCGGTTTCCTCGCCGACCACACCGAGCGCCACGGCTATGTCGCCGCCGCCTGCTTTGCCGCGAATGCCGCCATCGTGCTGCTGATCGCGCTGGTGACGCTGCCGGGCTGGGCCCTCACCGCCACAATGGCGACGGCGGGCTTCCTCTCCGGCGTGATCGCACCGTCGCGGGACATGCTGGTGCGCAATGCCGCGCCTCCCGGTGCCGCGGGACGTGCCTTCGGCATCGTGTCCACCGGCTTCAATCTCGGCGGCATCGTCTCACCGCTGCTGTTCGGCTGGATCATGGATCAAAGCGCGCCGCACTGGGTGTTCGGGGCATCGGTGATCTTCATGCTGGCGACGGTGGTGCTGTCGCCGTTGACGGAACGGAAGGCGCAAGCCAGGGCGTAGCTGCAAGCTCAACTGTCGTCCTGGCGGAGGCCGGGACCCATACGCCGCAGCAGCAGTTTTGTGAAGACTCGGAGTTACCAGCTTCGCCCCAAACCACTCCCTGTGGTTATGGGTCCCGGCTTTCGCCGGGACGACAGGTGAGATTGAGGCCGACAGCCACCCTTTACGTCGGCGAGATCGCCCGCTTCAGCGGCGCCGGCTGCGCCGCGGCACCCCGCGTCAGCCTCGCCTTTTCCGTGTTCGGCCAGAGCAGCAGCAGGCCGACCACACCGGAGCCGATCATGATCACCGCGTTGATGGTAAATCCGGTCAGGTAGCCGTCGATCGTGCTGCCAGCGCGCTCGATCACCTTGCCCATTACGTAGGGCGCGATGATGCCCGAGAGCGTGTAGAGCGCGCCGTAGATCGCGAGGATGGCGCCGCGCTGCGAGGCCGGGGTGAACTCGCCGAGCATCGGCGGGCAGACGACGTAGATCGCGCCGCAGAGGCCCGCGCCGACCACGAGCAGGGCGATCTGCAGACCCGAGCCCGCGACTTGCGGCATCGATGCCAGGATCAGGCCGCCGATGATCAGCGGCACCGAGCCCAGCACGCCGCGCGAGACGCGCGTGGTGTAGCCGCCCACCATCATCACCTGCGAGATCCAGCCGGTCAGAATCACGATGGTGGCGCCGAACACCCAGGGCAGGATCGAGATCCAGCCGGCGTCGCTCTGCGAGAAGCCAAGCCCCTTGACGATGAAGGACGTGAACCACGTCAGTCCGAGCGACAGCGCCCAATAGGCGCCGAAGGTCGCGATCACGCAGCCGAGGAAGGTGCGCGAGGTCAGAAGCCGGATGTAGGGAATTTTCGGTTCACTGACGGCAAGCGTCTGCGTGTCCTCGAGCGGGCCTTCCTTGCCCAGCGCCAGCCAGGCGCAGACCCAGATCAGGCCGATCACGCCGAGCGCCCCGAAGGCATAGTGCCAGGAGTGATTGACGATGATCCAGTTCAGCGCCGGCACGGCCAGGATGACACCGAAGGCCGAGCCTTGCGTCAGCACCGCGGTCGGCAACGCGCGCTTCTCGTCCGGGAACCATTTGTAGATCGCGTGCATCGCGACAGAAGCCGCCGGACCTTCGCCCGCGCCGAGCACGATGCGGCAGATCAACAGCGTCGTGAAGCTGACGGTGCCGACCATCGGAAACTGTGCCAGCGCCCAGATCACGGCGAGCGTCAGCAGCACCCAGCGCGTCGGCACCTTGTTGACGAGGAAGCCCACCACGATGGCCGAGATCGAGAACAGGAAGAAGAACGCGGAGCCGAGCAGGCCGAACTGCGCGGGCTCGAGCTTCATGTCGGTCACGATCGGCACGCCGGCGAGGCCGACGACGATCTTGTCCGCGAAGTTCACCACCATCAAGAGAAAGAGGAGAAAAACGATGGTCCAGGCGCCCTTCGGCGTTGCCTTGGATGCTCCCTTGGACGCTTGCTTGGAGGTCCCTACCGTCTTGGCTGCCGCGGACGGCGTTGCCTGAGCGCTCATCATTCTCCCCGTATGTCTTTATCGTCGGCACGTTTGATTTGGCCGTCTTGAGAGCTAACAACGGCTTGAACGGCAACGCAACCCCGGCATTTCCGTGCCAAGCGCGGTGCCAAGTGTGCTACGCAGCTTCTTCACCTCTTCCCATTGGGGAGAGGTCGATTTGCGCAGCAAATCGGGTGAGGGGTCTTAAATCCCTTGAGAGACCGCAACCCCTCACCCGCGCTTCGGCGCGACCTCTCCCTATGGGAGAGGTGGAAGAAAAAGTGGCAGGCCCGTGCTCAGCATCCGCAACCTCTCCAAAACCTTCACCTCGGCCGACGAGCCCGTGCACGTGCTGCGCGGCGTCGACCTGGACCTCGCCGCCGGCGAGCGCGTCGCGCTGACGGGCGAATCCGGCAGCGGCAAGAGCACGCTGCTGCATCTGATCGCAGGGCTGGATGCCGCCGATGGCGGCACGATCCGGCTCGAGGACACCGAGGTCACCAGGCTTGCGGACGCCGGCCGCGCCGAGTTGCGCCGCGACCGGATTGGCCTGGTGTTTCAGCAGTTCAATTTGATTCCGAGCCTGTCGGTTGCCGACAACCTCGCCTTCCAGGCGCGCATCGCCGGTCGGCATGATGCGGCCTGGACCAAAGAGCTGGTCGAGCGGCTCGGCCTCGGCGGCCTGCTCAAACGCTATCCCGAGCAATTGTCAGGCGGCCAGCAGCAGCGGGTCGCAATCGGCAGGGCGCTGGCGACAAGACCGTCGCTGCTGCTTGCCGACGAGCCGACCGGCAATCTGGATGAAGCCACCGCCGACGAGGTGCTGGCGCTGACGCGCGATCTCGTCGCGCGCACCGGCTGCGGCTTCCTGATGGTGACGCACAGTCTGCATCTGGCCGGCACGCTCGACCGTCACATCGTGCTCCATGCGGGGCGGATCGCATGAAGCGCGCGCTGCGGGTGCTGGCCGTGCTGCTGAGCCATTGGCGCCGGCACAGGATGCAATTCGCCACGCTGCTGATCGGGCTGATCGCGGCGACCGCGCTGTGGAGCGGCGTGCAGGCGATCAACCAGCAGGCCCGCAGCGCCTATGACCGCGCGGCGGCGACCTTTGGCGGCGTACGCACGGCGACATTGGTCGCGCCTGATACGGCGACGTTCCCGCAACACCTTTTCATCAAGCTTCGCCGCGCCGGCTGGCCGGTCTCGCCGGTGCTGGAAGGCCGGGTTCAGATCAATGGGCGTTCGATCCGGCTGCTCGGCATCGAGCCGGTGACGCTGCCGGTTGACGTCGGCAATGCGCCGCGGCTTGGGGCGGCTGATCTCGGCAGTTTCGTGGCCGCGCCCGGGCAGACGCTGGTGGCGCGGGAGACGCTGGCCGATTTGCACGAAGGCGAAGGCGCGGCGCCGTCGATCAGCAGCGGCGCAAGACTGCCGCCGCTGCATGTGCAGCCGCAGCTGGTGACTGATGTGCTGGTGGTCGACATCGGCGTGGCGCAACGGCTTCTCAACAAGCCGAACCAGGTCTCGCGGCTGCTGATCGGCAAGGCCAGGGGCAAGCCAGCGGCGCTGCAAAGCATCGTCGGCGATCAGTTGCAGTTGATAGAGCCGACCGCGGAGACCGAGCTGGAGCGGCTCACCGACAGTTTCCATCTCAACCTCACCGCTTTCGGCCTGCTGTCGTTCTTCGTCGGCCTCTTCATCGTCAACTCGGCCGTTGGCCTCGCCTTCGAGCAGCGCCTGCCGATGCTGCGCACCTTGCGCGCCTGCGGCGCCTCGGCGCGGCTGGTCAATACCGTGCTGGTGGTCGAGCTGGTGGCGCTGGCGCTGGTCGCCGGCTTGATCGGGCTGGTCTGCGGCTATGTCATCGCGGCGGCGCTGCTGCCCGATGTCGCGGCGTCGCTGCGCGGGCTCTATGGCGCGCAGATTCCGGGGCAGCTGACGCTTCGGCCCGAATGGTGGCTCGCCGGCATCGGCATCAGCGTTCTAGGTGCGATCGTGGCGGCCGCGACCAGCCTGATCAAGGCGATCAGGATGCCGGTGCTGGCGACGGCGCAGCCGCGGGCCTGGCAGCAGCGGCAGCGCCGGTGGCTGATCCTGCAAAGCTGTGCGGCCTGCGCCGTGCTCGCGGTCGCGCTGCTGCTGCTTCATTACGGGCAATCGCTGATCACTGGCTTCGGCGTGCTGGCGGCCTTGATGCTCGGCGCGGCCCTGATCCTGCCGGCCTTCCTCGAGATCCTCCTGCTCGCGGGCCAGCGTCTCGCGCGCCGGCCGCTGGCACTGTGGTTCTGGGCGGACAGCCGGCAGCAGCTCTCGGGACTATCGCTGGCGCTGATGGCGCTGCTGCTCGCGCTATCAGTCAATGTCGGCGTCTCGACCATGGTGGAAACGTTCAGCCGCACCTTTGTCGGCTGGCTCGACGGACGGCTCGCGGCCGATGTCTACATCAGCGCCGCCGACAACGCGCAAGGCGCGGCGATCCGCAATTGGCTGAAGGACCGCGGCGAGGTGCAGGCGATCCTGTCCGGCGGACGCGCGGAGACGCAGGTTCAGGGCCAGCCGGTGGAGTTGCTCGGCCTGCCCGATCACCCGCTCTACCGCGAGCGCTGGCCGCTGCTGGAGACCGCGCCGCGCGCCTGGACGCGACTCGTGCCCGGCAATGCCGCCTTCATCAGCGAGCAGCTCAGCCGCCGCCTCAATATCCGCGTCGGCGATGTCATCGAGGTGCCGGCGCCGGGCGGGACCTGGGAGCTCGACATCGTCGGCATCTATGCCGATTACGGCAATCCCAAGGGCCAGCTGGCGGTCAACGTCGCCGCGCTGATCCGGCAGTTTCCGCAAACGCCGCAGACGCGGATCGGACTTATCGTTTCACGGGACAACATTCCCGGCTTGATCGCGGCGCTGCAGAAGCAGTTTGCGCTCGACGACCGCGCGGTGGCCGACCAGGCGACGGTGAAGGCGGAATCGATCCGCATCTTCAACCGCACCTTTGCGGTGACGTCGGCGCTCAATGCCTTCACGCTGGGGGTCGCCGGCATTGCGCTCCTGACCAGCCTCTTGACGCTGGCGAACTCGCGGCTGCCGCAGCTCGCGCCGCTCTGGGCGCTCGGCATCACGCGGCCGCGCCTCGCTGCCATCGAGCTGACCAAGACGCTGGCGGTGGCGCTGTTCACCTCGCTGCTCGCGGTGCCGCTTGGGCTTTTGGTGGCGTGGTGCCTGATTGCGATCGTGAATGTGAAGGCGTTCGGCTGGCGGCTGCCGTTCCATGTGTTTCCGTTGCAACTGGTCGAGCTGGTCGCGGTGGCGCTGGTCGCCTCGCTGCTGGCCGCGCTGCTGCCGGTGTTGCGGCTGGCGCGGATGCAGGCCGCACACCTCGTCAAGGTATTTGCCAATGAGCGGTGATCGGATTTCTCGACGAGCTTTCGCCGGCGGCATCGCCACGCTCGCTATCGCGCATCGCGCCAAGGCGCAAGGCTATGCCGGATTGGGCGAGACCGCCGATGGCTTTGCGAAGGTCACGCCTGGAAAGCTGTTCACCTTCCCCGGAGATCACGGGCCGCATCCGGATTTTCGCATCGAGTGGTGGTATCTGACGGCGAACCTCGTCGACAGCGGCGGCGCGGCCTGCGGGCTGCAATGGACGCTGTTCCGCCAGGCCGCAAAGCCGGGGCCGCAAGGAGAAGGCTGGGCCAATCAGCAGATCTGGATGGCGCATGCCGCCGTGACGCGCGCCGACACCCATCGGTTCAGCGAGGCGTTTGCGCGCGGCGGCATCGGGCAGGCGGGCGTCGCGGCAAAGCCGTTCGCGGCGTGGATCGACGATTGGGAGATGAAGGGATCTGATCGCACCGACGATCGCACGCTGTCGCCGGTGACGCTGAAGGCATCGGGCAGCGATTTCAGCTACGCGCTGACGCTGGAGGCCGATCGCCCGGTCGTGTTGCAGGGCGACGGCGGTTACAGCCGCAAGTCGGAGCGAGGGCAGGCGTCGTACTATTACAGCCAGCCGTTCTACCGCGCGCGCGGCACGCTCATCATCGACGACATCCAGGTCGAGGTCTCGGGCCAGGCCTGGATGGACCGCGAATGGAGCAGCCAGCCGCTCGACACCGATCAGACCGGCTGGGATTGGCTGTCGCTGCATCTGTCCTCCGGCGCCAAGCTGATGCTGTACCGGCTGCGCCAGAAGGACGGCAAGGATCATCCGTTCGGCAACTGGATCAGCGCCACCGGCGAGACGCAGATGATCGCGGCAGGCGATATCCGGATGACGCCAAAGGCAAATGCGGACGTGGCGGGCCGCAAGCTGCCGGTGGAATGGCAGATCGCAATCCCGTCGCGCTCGTTCTCGATTTCCTGCAAGCCGCTGAATCCGAAGGCGTGGATGGGCACCGGCTTCTCCTATTGGGAAGGACCGATCAGCTTTACCGGCACGCATGATGGCGTTGGCTATCTCGAGCTGACCGGCTATTGAGGCGCGGTCTGTTTAGGGGGATCCCGCAATGTACCGTCTCACCGCCCTCGTCACGCTGCTGTCGCTTGCATTCTATTTCTTCACCTGCATCAATGTCTCGCGGTCGCGGACCAGGACCGGCGTGAAGGTGCCGGCCACGTCGGGCCATCCGGATTTCGAGCGTGCCTTTCGTATCCAGATGAACACGCTGGAATGGATGCCGATCTTCCTGCCGTCGCTATGGCTGTTCGCGATCTATGTCAGCGATGCCATTGCGGCCGCGATCGGCGCGATCTGGATCATCGGCCGCATCGCCTATTTCATCGGCTATTCGCAGGCCGCCGGCAAGCGCGGCCCGGGGTTTGCGATCCAGGGGATTGCGGCGATTGCGCTGTGGGTGGGAGCGCTCGGGGCGGTGGTGATGAGGTTGGTGTGAGGGATGATCGTAAGCTGTCATTCCGGGGCGGCGCGCCAGCGCCGAACCCGGAATCTCGAGATTCCGGGCTCGATGCTTCGCATCGCCCCGGAATGACGCTACGCGTCACTTCGTCAGCGGGCAGCCGCTATCCTTGGCGGTTGCAAACGCCTGGTCGCCGGGGACCACGGCGAGCTGCTTGTAATAGTCCCAGGGCTTCTTCGACTCCGAGGGCTTCTTGACCTCGAACAGATACATGTCGTGGACCATGCGGCCGTTCTCGAGCACCTTGCCACCCTGCGCGAAGTCGTCGTCGATCGGCAGTTCCTTCAGCTTCTTGGCTACCGCCTCCGGATCCTTGGTGCCGGCGGCCTTGACCGCCTTGAGATAGCTCAGCGTCGCCGAATAGGTGCCGGCGTGGATCATGCTCGGCATCCGCCCGGTGCGCTTGAAGAAGCGTTCGCCGAGATTGCGCGTCCGGTCGTTGAGATCCCAGTAATAGCCTTCGGTCAGCACCAGCCCCTGCGCGGCCTGTAAACCGAGGCCGTTCACTTCGGCAAGCGTCATCAACAGGCCGGCGAGCTTCTGGCCGCCGGAGACGATGCCGAACTCGGCCGCCTGCTTGATCGAATTGGTGGTGTCGAGGCCGGCATTGGCGAGGCCGACGATCTTGGCCTTCGAGCTCTGCGCCTGCAGCAGGAAGGAAGAGAAGTCGGAGGAGTTGAGCGGCACGCGCACCGAGCCGAGCACCTTGCCGCCATTGGCGGTGACGATCTCGCTGGTGTCCTTCTCCAGCGCGTAGCCGAAGGCGTAGTCGGCGGTGAGGAAGAACCAGCTGTCGCCGCCGGCCTTGGTCAGCGCGCCGCCGGTGCCGACGGCGAGCGCACGGGTGTCGTAGGCCCAGTGGAAGCCATAGGGCTGACAGGCATCGCCGGTAAGGCGCGATGTCGCCGCGCCCACCACGATGTCGATCTTCTTCTTTTCCTTGGAGAGCTCGTGGATTGCGAGCGCGACCGAGGAGGTGGTCAGCTCCGTGATCATGTCGACGTTCTCGACGTCGTACCAGCGCCGCGCGATGGAGGTGGCGAGGTCAGGCTTGTTCTGGTGATCGGCCGTGACGAGCTCGATCTTCTGCCCGAGCACCTCGCCGCCAAAATCCTCGATCGCCATCTTGGCCGCTTCGACCGACCATTTTGCCGCCGTAATCGGCGTAGACGCCGGATTGATCGTTGAGAATGCCGATCTTGACGCCTTGCGCGAAGGCCGGCGCGGCCAGCAACAAAGCCGAAATTGCGACAGCGGCCAAAAGTCCTGATTTCATTCGTTATCTCCCAGCAGTGTTCTGTTTTGAAATCGCGCGGATAGTAGTGAAGAACAACGGGCGTGCCCATGGGGTTTGTGTTGATCGTTAGTATGGCTTCTGCACGCCCAACAATCGGTGTCGTCCCGGCCCCCCGTGCGCAATTGCGCACTAGGCCGGGACGACATCGAGATTGTGGATGGGCTGATGGTCAAGATGACGAGACCACGCCCTTCTCGTTCCGCCCCTCGGCCAGGTTCCGCACCACCACATAGAAGATCGGCGTGAACAGCAGGCCGAACAGCGTGACGCCGAGCATGCCGAAGAACACGGCGACGCCGACGGCCTGCCGCATCTCGGAACCTGAACCGGACGAGATCACCAGCGGCAGCACGCCGAGGATGAAGGCGAAGGACGTCATCAGGATCGGCCGCAGGCGCAGGCGGCAGGCCTCGATCACGGCCTCCAGCCGCGGCTTGCCTTCCTTCTCGATGTCGCGCGCGAACTCGACGATGAGGATCGCGTTTTTGGCCGCGAGCCCCACCAGCACGACGAAGCCGATCTGGGTCAGGATGTTGACGTCCTGGCCCATGATGCGCACGCCGATGGTGGCAGCGAGCAGGCACATCGGCACGATCAGGATCACCGCGAACGGCAGCGTCCAGCTGCCATATTGCGCGGCGAGCACGAGATAGACGAACAGCACGCAGATCGGGAACACGTAGAGGCCGGCATTGCCGCCGGTGATCTGCTGATAGGACAGGTCGGTCCATTCGAAGGTGAAGCCGCTCGGCAAGGTGTCGTCGGCGAGCTTCTTGATGGCGTTGAGCGCGGTGGTCGAGCTCGTCCCCGGCGCCGGCTCGCCCTGCAATTCGGACGCCGCGTAGAGATTGTAGCGCGCCACGCGATCCGGACCCGAGACGTCCCTGAAGTCGACCACGCTGCCGAGCATCACCATGTCGCCGGAGGCGTTGCGCGTGCGCAGCCGCGCAAGGTCAGCCGGTTCTTTTCGGAACGGGAAATCAGCCTGCGCGGTGACGTGATAGGTGCGGCCGAACAGGTTGAAGTCGTTGACATAGGTCGATCCGAAATAGGTCTGGATCGTGTCGTTGATGTTCGAGATCGGCACGCCAAGCTTCTGCGCCTTGGTGCGGTCGATGTCGACGAACAGCTGCGGCGTATTGGCCGAGAACGGCGAGAACACCGAGGCGCCGAGGAGCGCGGGCGACTTGCGCGCGGCGGCGACAAGTTCGTCGGTTGCGGACGCCAGCAGCTGGGGTCCACGGCCCTGCCGGTCCTGGATGCGGATGGCGAAGCCGCCGCCGGTGCCGATGCCGGGCACGGCCGGTGGCGGAATCACGATGATGAAGGCGCCCTGGATCGCGGCGAGCCGCTTGCGCAGCTCGGCCGTGATGGCATTCGCCGTCAGGCCCTTCTTCAGCCGCACCTCGGGCTCATCGAACACAGGGAAGAGCGCCGCCGCATTGCCGGCCTGGGTTCGTGTCGCGCCCGAGAAGCCGGCGAAGGCCGCAACACGGATGATGCCCGGCGTGTCCAGCGAGATCCGCTCGATCTCCCGCACGATCTCGGTGGTGCGCGCCAGCGACGCCGCCCCCGGCAATTGCACCGAGATGATGACGTAGCCGCGGTCCTGGGCCGGGATGAAGCCCTGCGACGTCGTCCCGATCAGCCAGCCTGCGCTGCCGATCAGCACGACATAGATCAGCAGCATCACCACCGAGTGCCGGATGACGAAATTGGCGAGGCCGGCATAGCCATGCGAAAGCCGGTCGAACACACGATTGAAGGCGCCGGTGAAGGCGTTCCAACCCCGCGCAAGCAGATTCCAGGCGGCGGGCGGCCGCTTCTCCTCATGCGGGGTGAGGATCTGCGAGGCCAGTGCGGGCGACAGCGTCAGCGAGCAGAAGCAGGAGATCGCGGTCGCAACCGCGATGGTCACCGCGAATTGCTGGAAGAATTGCCCGGAGATGCCGCCCAGGAACGCCGTCGGCACGAACACCGCGCAGAGCACGAGCGCAATCGAGACCAGCGCGCCGCCGACCTCTTCCATGGTCTTCAGCGCCGCGTCGCGCCGGCTGAGGCCGTGCTCGAGATGCCGCTCGACATTCTCGACCACGACGATGGCATCGTCGACCACGATGCCGACGGCGAGCACGAGCCCGAACAGCGTGAGATTGTTGATGGAGAAGCCAAGCGCCGCCATCACCGCGAAGGTACCGACCAGCGACACCGGAATCGCGATGATCGGGATGATCGCCGGCCGCCACCCCTGCAAAAACACCAGCACGACGACGACCACGAGCAGCATGGCCTCGTAGATGGTCTTGATCAGCTCGTGGACCGACTGCGCGATGAACTCGGTCGGGTTGTAGCCGATGTTGAAGTCGAGGCCCTTCGGAAAGCTCTGCTTGAGCCTCGCCATGGTGTCGGAGATGTTCTTGGCCGTCGCGAGCGCATTCGAGCCCGGCCGCTGCGTCACCAGCATGGCGACCGCGGATTTGCGCAGCAGGAAGCTGTTGGTCGAATAGGCCAAAGCACCGAGCTCGATGCGGGCGACGTCGCGCAGGCGCACCGTGCGGCCGTCGGAGCCGGCCTTGATCAGGATGTCCTCGAACTGCTTCTGGTCTTTCAGACGCCCGGTGAACACGAGGTTCGGCTGGAAGGCGCGGTCGGCGATCGGTGGCTCGGCGATCTGGCCGCCGGCGATCTGAACGTTCTGGGCGCGGATCGCGGCCAGCACCTCCGCCGAGGTCAGGCCAAGATTGGCGATGCGATCCGGGTCGAGCCAGAGCCGCATCGAATAGTCGCGCGCACCAAAGATCTGGATGTCGCCGACGCCGTCGATGCGCAGCAGCTGGTCGCGGACCTGCAGCAGCGCGTAGTTGGATATATAGAGCTGGTCGAACGTGTCGTCGGGCGACAGCATGAACACGACCATCAGGATGTCGGGCGAGTTCTTGCGGGTGACGACGCCGTTGCGCTGCACCTCGTCCGGCAGTTGCGGCTGCGCGATCGCGACGCGGTTCTGCACCAGCACCTGGGCCTTGTCGAGATCGGTGCCGAGCTTGAAGGTGACGGTGATGGTGAGCTGGCCGTTCGAGGTCGCCTGGCTGTAGAGATACAGCATGTCCTCGACGCCGTTGATCTGCTGCTCGATCGGAGCGGCGACGGTGTCGGACACGGTCTGCGCCGAGGCGCCGGGATATTGCGTGGTGACGACGACGGTCGGCGGCACCACTTGCGGATATTCGGAGATTGGCAGCGTCGAATAAGCGAGCGCACCGACGATCAGGAGCACGATCGACAGCACCATCGCGAGGATGGGCTGGTTGATGGACAGACGGCCAAGATTCATGACTTGTCACCAGCCTTGCCACCGGCCGGGGCTTGAGCGGTCTGCGGGCTGACCTTGGCGCCAACACGGGCGCGCTGGATGCCATTGACGATGACGCGGTCCTCGGCCTTCAGCCCTTCGCGGATTACGCGCAGGCCGTCATCGAGGGGCCCGAGCACCACCGGGCGCGCTTCCACAGTATCGTCGGGCTTCACCACGAACACGATCTTGCGCGACTGGTCGGTCGCGACTGCCGCATCCGGAATCAGCAGCGCCTCGTAGGGCACGCTGCCGATCAGGCGAACGCGGCCGAATTGGCCGGGCAGGATCGAGAGATCGGTGTTCTTGACCACCGCGCGGCTGCGCAATGTCCCGGTGGAAACATCGAGGCGGTTGTCGAGGAAGTTGATGGCGCCGTCATGCGACGGCTTGGTCTCGCCTGCGAGCGTCACCTGCACGGGGTTCGCAGTATCGCGCGAGCTCGGGCGCTTACCCTCGAACCACAGCTTGCTGTATTTGATGAAGGTCGTCTCATCCATGTCGAAATAGATGTAGATCGGATCGAGCGAGACGATCGAGGTCAGCAGCGTCGAGGTGCCGGTGTCGCTGCCCTGCACAAGGTTGCCGGGGCTGACGAGGTGCCGGCTGACGCGGCCGGTCAGCGGCGCTGTGACATGGGTGAACTCGATGTTGAGCCGGGCGGCCTGCAGTGCGCCTTCGGCCTGGGTTTCCGCCGCGTGCGCGGCCTGCAAGGCCTGGCGCCGCTGGTCGACGACCTGCTCGGAGACCGCGCTGGTCTGCACCAGGTTCAGGCCACGATCGAGCTCGCGCTTGGCCAGCTCCACCTTGGCGCGGGCGTCGGAGAGCTGGCCCTCGGCCTGCGCCGCCACTGCCTCGAATGGCCGGGGGTCGATGACGTAAAGCAGATCACCCTGGTGCACGATGGCACCGTCCTGGAATTCGACCGAGTTGACGAAGCCGCCGACACGCGGACGCACCTGGACCTCCTCGACCGCCTCGAAGCGACCGGTGAACTCATCCCAATCAGTGACGGTGCGCTTGACCGGCTGGGCGACGGTCACCGCCGGCGGCGGCGGCGCAGCCGCTTGCGAGGTCGGCTGGCCACAGCCACTGAGTGCGAAGGCGGCGACGAGAAGGCCGGCTATGGCGTAGGGCTTGGCATGAGGCTTGTCATAAGGCTTGTCATAAGGCTTGGGCCGAACGAAATCGTGCGTTTTGACAAATTGCTCGCTTCCGTCCGATCCACTCATCCCAGGTCCTCGCATGAAAGCCGCGGAAAATGCAGCGTAGTCCTCTACCCGCGGGCGCCACAAGATGGGTGGCGATAATGAAATCTTCAAGACTACGTCACGCGCAATGCTCCGCCGGATGTCCTAGCCTGATGACGGGTTGACATTGCCTTCGCCTCTCCCCCGCTCGCGGGGCGAGGGAGACGAGCAATCAGCGTCTTCGCACATGACGGAGGCGGCCGGCTTGGCTAGACTACCCCCAACAAATCAAGACGAATTATCCGGGGAGGGCAGGCGTGCACCAGGGACGTGTCGTTTACGGCGCGATCGAGGAGGTCGTGTTCGGCCATCCGGCGGCCGAGGCCGTCGTCGCGCAGATGGACCGGCTGGGAACCCGCCGCGCCTTCCTGATGGTGTCAGGGACGCTGAACCGCCAGACCGACGAGATCACGAGGATCGTGCAGGCGCTGGGCTCGCGCTGTGTCGGGCTGTTCGATGCGATGCCCGCGCACACGCCGCGCGAGGCGGTGATCGCGGCCACCAACGCAGCACGCGAGGCCGGCGCAGATCTCATCGTCACTGTCGGCGGCGGCTCGATCACCGACGGCGCCAAAGCGGTGCAGCTCTGCCTTGCCAATGGGATCGACGATATCGCAGGCATCGACCGCATCCGCGTGCGCAAGGGCGTCGCGCCCGAGATGACCGCGCCGACCGTGCGCCAGATCAGCGTGCCGACCACGATTGCCGGCGGCGAGTTCTCGTCGATCGCCGGCGTGACCGACAGTAGCACGCATGTGAAGCAGATGCTGCGGCATCCGCTCACCGTGCCGCGCGCGACCATTCTCGACCCTGCGATCACCGTGCACACGCCGGAATGGCTGTTTCTCTCCACCGGCATCCGCGCCATCGACCATTGCGTCGAGGCGATCTGCTCGCACGAGACCCACCCTTACGCCGACGCGCAATCGGTGAAGGGCCTCGCCATGCTCGCCGACGCGTTGCCGCGGGTGAAGGCCGACCCCAGAGATCTCGACGCTCGGATGGACGCGCAGATCGGCACCTGGCTGTCGATGGGCGCGCTCGCGGCCGGGGTGCCGATGGGCGCGAGCCACGGCATCGGCTACGTGCTGGGCGCCGCCTTCGGCGTGCCGCATGGCCACACCTCCTGCATCATGCTGCCGGCGGTGATGCGCTGGAACGCGAGCGCCAATGCCGAGCGCCAGATGATCGTCGCCGCCGCGATGGGCTTTCCCGGTCACAACGCCGCCGACGTGCTCGACGCCTTCATCCGCTCGCTGGGCATGCCGCGCAGCCTCGCTGAGGTGAGTGTCTCGCCCGAGCATTTCGACTCCATCGCCGAGCAGGCGATGCGCACGAACTGGATTCCGCATAATCCGCGCAAGATCGAGAGCCCGCCGCAGATACGCGAAATCCTGGATCTCGCTGCATGATATTAA
Organism: Bradyrhizobium sp. CCBAU 45384; assembly: GCF_028128665.1. NCBI lineage: Bacteria > Pseudomonadati > Pseudomonadota > Alphaproteobacteria > Hyphomicrobiales > Nitrobacteraceae > Bradyrhizobium > Bradyrhizobium sp. CCBAU 45384. The sequence goes on along the minus strand of NZ_LBIZ01000092.1, from coordinate 52,296 downwards.
GGCAGGAGGACTGATGTACCCTGGTCTGCATGCCCGCCTGCGCCCGCTGCAGCCCGCCTTCATCATGGCGGCGACCGGCGAGGCCGTCACCTATCGCGAGCTGGACGCGCGAAGCAATCGGCTGGCGCATCTGTTTCGCAAGCACGGATTGAAACGGCTCGATCACTACTCGATCTTCATGGAGAACAACTCCCGATATCTCGAAGCCTGCGGCGCGGGCGAGCGGTCCGGACTGTACTATACCTGCATCAACTCGTTCCTGACGCCGGGGGAGCTCGCCTATCTCCTCGTCAACAGCCGGTCCAAGATCCTGATCACGTCGGTGGCAAAGCTCGGCATCGCACGCGAGGCGATCCAGGCCTGCCCCGATGTCAAGCTCTGCATCGTCGCCGACGGCCCGGGGGAGAGCGATCGCATTGTGAGCCTTGCCGACGTCACCGCCGACCTGCCGAAGACGCCGATCGCGGATGAATGGCTCGGCACGGCCATGCTCTATTCATCCGGCACGACGGGGAGGCCGAAAGGCATCTTGCGGCCGTTGCCGGAAGAGCCGCCAAAACACAATCTGCCGCTGTTCGATTTCCTGACAAGGCTTTGGCACTATCGCGAGGGCATGGTCTATCTGTCGCCGGCGCCGCTCTACCACTCCGCACCGCAGGCTGCCGTCAATCTCACGATCCGGATGGGCGGCACCGTGATCATCATGGAGACGTTCGATCCCGAGCGTTACCTTCAACTCGTCCAGCAATGGGGCATCACCCACACCCAGCTGGTGCCGACGATGTTCTCACGGATGTTGAAGCTGCCGGAAGAGGTGCGCAAGCGCTACGACCTTTCTTCGCTGGAGATCGCGATCCACGCCGCGGCACCCTGCCCGGCGCTGGTCAAGGATGACATCATCAAATGGTGGGGCCCGATCATCCACGAATATTACGGCGCGACCGAAGGCCTCGGCTTCACCGCCTGCAACAGCGAGGAATGGCTGGCGCATCGCGGCACCGTCGGCAAGGTGCTGCTGGGCGACCTCCACATTCTCGACGAGAATATGCGGGAGTGCCCGACAGGCACGCCGGGCCAAGTCTGGTTCAAGACGGCGTCGCCGTTTGAATATTTCAACGACCCCGAGAAGACGAAGGAGGCGCGCTCGGCCGACGGCAGCATGAGCACGGTCGGCGATGTCGGCTATGTCGACGAGGACCGCTTCCTCTATCTCACCGATCGCGCCACCTTCATGATCATCTCCGGCGGCGTGAACATCTATCCGCAGGAATGCGAGAATTTGCTGATCACCCATCCCAAGGTTGCGGATGCCGCCGTGTTCGGCGTGCCCAATGCCGATCTCGGCGAGGAGGTGAAGGCGGTGGTGCAGCCGATGCCGGGCGTAATGCCTGGCGAGGCGCTTGCGGACGAGCTGATCGCCTTCTGCGCAAAATCGCTGTCGCGGCAGAAGGTGCCGCGCTCGGTGGATTTCGAGAAGGAATTGCCGCGGCTGCCGACGGGCAAGCTGTACAAGCGGCTGCTGCGGGACCGGTATTGGGGCAACAAGACGTCAAGGATTGTGTGAAGCGTTTGGTGTGCGGGTCTTTGGCACGCACGGCGCCACAAAATCGATGTCGTCCCGGCGCAGGCCGGGACCCATACCGCGTGATTTTTCGATTGTAGTCGGAAGCAATACCGAGCGACTTTCTTCGTCAAACTCCTGCCTGTGGTTATGGGTCCCGGCCTGCGCCGGGACCACGGCGGAGTTTGTGAAGGCGGCTGCGCGCAACACGCGCTTAGGAACCGTTCGCACCTGCACTCTAACATTGTGAGAGAGTGAAACCTGCGACCTTCCGTCATCCGAATTGCCGAGAGCGCGGCCGCCCTTGCCCGTTGCCTCGCTGCACCTGCCTCGCTATCGTCCTGACAAACAGGCCAGAAAAGGCCCAGAAGACTAAAGTCCAGGGAGGACCGAGGATGCGGAGCGTGCGGGCATTCGCCGCGGCGGCGGCGTTGTCTTTGTTGGCGTTTTCGACCACGACTTTCGCCGGCGAGCCCAAGCAGGGCGGAATCCTGCGGATGTATCACCGCGACAGCCCGGCGAATGCGTCGATCCTCGAGGGCGCGACCTATTCGGTCAACGTGCCCTTCATGGGGGTGTTCAACAATCTCGTCATCTATGATCAGCATATCGCGCAGAACAGTCCTGATACACTCAGGCCTGAGCTGGCCGAGAGCTGGTCCTGGGGCAGTGACAACAAGAGCCTGACGTTCAAGCTGCGCCAGGGCGTCAAATGGCATGACGGCAAGCCGTTCACGTCGGCCGACGTCAAATGCACATTCGACCTCCTCATGGGCAAGTCGCAGCAGAAGCTGCGGCAGAATCCGCGCAAGGCCTGGTACAGCGAGGTCGACGACGTCACACCAAACGGCGACTTCGAGGTCTCCTTCAACCTGAAGCGGCCGCAGCCCTCGCTGCTGGCGATGCTCGCCTCCGGCTATACGCCGATCTATCCCTGCCATATCTCGCCGGCGGACATGCGCACCCACCCGATCGGGACCGGCCCCTACAAATTCGTCGAGTTCAAGGCCAATGAATCGATCAAGCTGACGCGGAATCCGGACTATTGGAGGAAGGGCCTGCCCCATCTCGATGGCATCGAATACACCATCATCACGAACCGCTCGACCGCGATCCTCGCCTTCGTCGCCGGCAGGTTCGACATGACGTTCCCGACGCATATCACCATCCCGTTGCTGAAGGACATCAAGTCGCAGGCGCCGAACGCCGTCTGCGTCGTCGAACCGACCAACGTCTCGACCAACATCATTGTCAATTCTACCTCGGCCCCGTTCGACAACATCGATATCCGCCGCGCGATGTCGCTGGCGCTCGATCGGAAGGCGTTCGTCGATATCCTGTTCGAAGGTCAGGCCGACATCGGCGGCACCATGCTGCCGCCGCCGCAAGGCATCTGGGGCATGCCCAAGGACAAGCTCCAGACCATTCCGGGTTACGGTCCCGACGTGAACGCGAACCGCGAAGAAGCGAAGAAGCTGATGCAGAAGGCGGGTTACGGCCCCGACAAGCATCTGGCTGTGAAGGTTTCGACGCGCAATCTGGCGGAATATCGCGATCCCGCGGTAATCCTGATCGACCAGCTCAAGAGCATCTATATCGACGGTGAACTCGATGTGGTGGAGACCGCGAACTGGTTCCCGAAGGTTGCGCGCAAGGACTACATGCTCGGCCTCAATTTGACCGGCAATTCCGTCGACGATCCCGACCAATCCTTCTACGAGAACTATTCCTGCGGTTCGGAGCGGAACTACACCAATTACTGCAACAAGGAGATCGAGAAGCTGTTCGACCTGCAGTCGCAGGAGATCGATATTGGCAAGCGCAAGCAACTGGTCTGGGACATCGACCAGAAGCTGCAGGAGGACGTCGCCCGTCCGATCATCTTCCATGCGCGGGCCGGCACCTGCTGGCAGCCTTATGTCAAGGGGATCACGATCATGTCGAACAGCTCCTATAACGGATTTCGCTACGAGGATGTGTGGCTCGACAAATAAAGCGGCAGGCTGAAGATTAGCAGTTTCGGCGGAGGGCGCGAATGTTTGCCTATCTGGTGCGGCGCCTGTTCCTGATGCTCGTGACCCTGTTCGGGATCTCGGTCGTCATCTTCTTCCTGCTGCGTATCGTGCCCGGCAACATCGTCGACATCCTGTTCGCCGCGGCCGGCTACGTCGATCCCGCCGACAAGGTCGATCTCGAGAAGCAGCTCGGCATCGACCAGCCGCTGGTGGTGCAATATCTGCACTGGATCGGCGGCTTGCTGCGCGGCGATCTCGGCTACTCCTACGTCTCGGAGAAGCCGGCGCTGCAGGAGATCCTGCCGCGCATCCCGATCACCGCGCGGCTCGCCGGGCTCGCGCTGCTGTTTTCGGCGTCGATCGGCATTCCGCTCGGCGTCATCAGCGCGGTGAAGCAGGGCTCGCGGATTGACTACGCGCTGCGCGTGCTGAGCCTGAGCGGATTGTCGCTGCCCTCGTTCTGGCTCGGTCTGCTGGTTCTGACCGCGTCCGTCGCCATGTTCGGGCAGATGCCGATCTTCAATCCCAATCCGCAGAGTTTTGCCGAGGCCTTCGCAACCTATTGCATCCCGGCGATGGTGGTCGGCTTCCGCAGTTCAGCGCTGACCATGCGCATCACGCGATCGTCCATGCTGGAAGTGCTGCGGCAGGATTATATCCGCACCGCCCGAGCCAAGGGCGCATCTGACGCGGCCGTGAACTATCACCATGCGCTGAAGAACGCGATCCTGCCCGTGATCACCGTGATCGGCATCGAGGCGGCGTTCCTGATCGGCGGCCTCATCGTCACCGAGACCGTGTTCAACATCCCCGGCGTCGCCCGCTTCCTGGTCGAGGCGATCCGCTGGCGCGATTATCCGATCGTGCAGAACCTCGTGATGTTCATCGCGGTCGTGGTGGTGTTCGCGAATTTCACCGTCGACATGCTCTACGCGGTGTTCGACCCGCGCATCCGGTACACGGATTAGCGACATGAGATTGGAACAATCTAACGCGACGGCGGTGCTCTACCTCTCCCGTAGGGAGAGGTCGGAACGCATCGCAAGATGCGGTCCGGGTGAGGGGTTACGCTGCCGCCTGAGGACAGCGCCCCCTCACCCGGCGCTGCGCGCCGACCTCTCCCCGGTGGGGAGAGGTGCATCTGCCTGCGGAGCCCCCTATGGCTGCGATCGACTTTGATGTTGAGCTGAGGCGGGCGGGCGCGCATGCGACCGGCGGCTGGCGGCGCGTGCTGTTCCTGGCGCAGCGGCATGTGCTGGGCGCGGCCGGGCTGACCATCATGACGGTGTTCGTGCTGACCGCGATCTTCGCCGATTTCATCGCGCGCTATGACCCCTTAAGCGTCGATGCCGCGCATGCGCTGGCGCGCCCGAGCTTGGCACACTGGATGGGCACGGATTCCTTTGGCCGCGACGTGTTCAGCCGCATCATCCACGGCGCACGGATCTCGCTCGCGGTCGGAATCGGCTCGACCGCGCTCGGCGGCACCATCGGCGTGATCGTCGGGCTGACGTCCGGCTATCTCTCGGGCTGGGTCGATCTCATGTTCCAGCGCGTCTCCGACATCCTGCAGGCGCTGCCGCTGCTGGTGCTGGCCCTGATCATGACGGCCGCGCTCGGCCCGTCGCTGCCGAACGTCATCCTGGCCATCGCCATTCCGCTGATCCCCACCGTGTCGCGCGTCACCCGCGCCAACACGCTGGCGCTGCGCGAGCAGCCGTTCGTCGAGGCGGCGAAATCGATCGGCATGAGCGAGATCCGGATCGCGCTGCGTCATGTGCTGCCGAACACGCTGGCGCCCCTGATCGTGCTGGCGACCGCGCAGCTCGGCTCAACCATTTTGACCGAGGCTTCGCTCTCTTTCCTCGGCCTCGGTATCCCCGAGCCGTACCCGTCATGGGGCCGCATGCTCTCCGAATCCGCCGCCGAATATGTCCGCACCGCACCGTGGCTGGTGATCTTCCCAGGCATCGCCATCAGCCTCGCCGTGTTCGGCGCCAATCTTTTTGGTGACGCCTTGCGCGACATCCTCGATCCCCGGCAGCGCGGCTGATGACTGATTCCTCCGATCTCGTGCTCGAGGTGAAGAACCTGAAGACGGTGTTCTTCACCAATTCCGGCCTGTTCAAGGCCGTCGACGACGTCTCCTTCACCGTGAGCCGCGGCGAGACGCTCGCGATTGTCGGCGAATCCGGCTGCGGCAAGAGCGTCACCGCGTTGTCCTTGATGCGGCTCGTGCCTGATCCGCCCGGGCGGATCGTCGGTGGCTCGGTCTCGCTTGAAGGCACCGATCTCCTGGCCCTGAGCGAGGCCGAGATGCGCAAGGTCAGGGGCAATCGCATCTCCATGATCTTCCAGGAGCCGATGACATCGCTCAATCCTGTTATCAGGATCGGCGACCAGATCGTCGAGGCGGTGCGGCTGCATCGGAATCTGTCATCGAAACAGGCCCGCGACATCGCCGTCGAGATGCTGCGGCTGGTGCGCATCCCGGAGCCGGCGCGGCGCGCGCGCGAATATCCGCATCAACTCTCAGGCGGCATGCGCCAGCGCGCGATGATCGCAATGGCGCTGGCGTGCCGGCCGGCGCTGCTGATCGCGGACGAGCCGACCACCGCGCTCGATGTCACCATCCAGGCGCAGATCCTGGCGCTGATCCTCGATCTGCAGAAGGAGCTAGGGACCGGCCTCGTGCTGATCACGCACGATCTCGGCGTAGTCGCGCAGACCGCGCAGCGCGTGATCGTGATGTATGCGGGACGGAAGGTCGAGGAAGCCAGTGTCGAGGCGCTGTTCGCTGCGCCAAAGCATCCCTACACGCGCGGGCTGATGGCCTCGATTCCGGCGGTGCCTGCGCCCGGCGTCGCCGCGCAGGAACGGCTGAACGAAATTCCGGGGACCGTCCCCTCGCTGGTGCGGCTTCCCGCGGGCTGCGCTTTCGCCCCACGATGCAAGCTCGCGATCAAGCGCTGCGAAGCCGAATATCCGCCGCTGATCGATTGGGGCGGCGGCCATCTTGCCGCCTGCTGGCGCGCGGCTGACGTGGCGGAGGTGGCATGAGCAAGGTTCTGCTCGAGGTCACCGACCTCAAGAAATATTATCCGGTGCGTGCCGGCGTGCTGCGCCGGCAGGTCGGCACCGTGCATTCGGTCGACGGCGTCTCGTTCTCCCTTGGAGCCGGCGAGACGCTCGGCCTTGTCGGCGAGTCCGGCTGCGGCAAGTCGACGGTGGCGCGCAGCGTGCTGCGGCTGGTCGAGCCGACCTCAGGCCGGATCCGCCTCGACGGTGAGGACATCACGCATCTGTCCAAGTCGGCGCTGCGACCGCATCGCCGCGCCATGCAGATCGTATTCCAGGATCCGTTCGCCTCGCTCAATCCGCGCATGACCGCCGGGGATATTGTCGGCGAGCCGATCGCGGTCCATGGTCTCGCAACCGGCAAAGAGCTGGAGACGCGGGTCGCCAAACTGTTCGAGCAGGTCGGCCTCCGCCCCGACCAGATGCGCAACTTCCCGCATCAATTCTCCGGCGGCCAGCGCCAGCGCATCTGCATCGCGCGCGCGCTCGCGCTGGAGCCGCGCCTGATCGTCTGCGACGAACCGGTGTCCGCGCTCGACGTCTCGATCCAGGCACAGGTGATCAATCTGCTGATCGATCTGCAGAAGCGGCACGGCTTTTCCTATCTCTTCATCGCCCACGACCTCGCCGTGGTCGCCCATATCAGCCACCGCGTCGCGGTGATGTATCTCGGCCGCATCGTCGAGATCGCCGACAAGGATGAGCTGTTCAGCAATCCGCGCCATCCCTACACGCAGGCGCTGCTCGCCTCGGTGCCGATTGCCAATCCGCTGGCCAAGAAGCTCGCGCCGCTGGTCGACGGCGACGTGCCGAGCCCGGTCAATCCGCCGCCCGGCTGCGCGTTTCACACCCGCTGCCGGTTTGCGATGGAGCGATGCAGGACGGAGCGGCCGGTGCTGATGGATGCAGGTGACGGGCATCGGGTGGCGTGCTTGTTGAACGAGGGGACGGGAAAGCCAGCTTCGGTGCCGTAGGGTGGGCAAAGCGGTGCGTGCCCACGATCCCGCAATCGTGGAAAGATGTGGGCACGGCGCTTTGCGCCTTTGCCCACCCTACGAGACTGAATTCGCCGCGCTACCGATCTCCGCGATGATCCTGCCTGTCGTCACCTGCTCGCCCTCGACCACGTCGATGGCCGCGACAACACCATCGATACCTGCCTTGTGGACGTGCTCCATCTTCATCGCTTCCAGCGTCAGCACCGGTTGGCCTGATGTGACGCGGTCACCCGGCTTGACCAGGACGGCGACGACGCGGCCATTCATTGCGGCGCGGACTTTGCCATCGCCGCCATTGGTTGCCGCCGCCTTGGGGGCCGCGAGGGTGAGATCGGTGACCGCAACCGGGATGCCGCCGCGCTGGAGATACAATCGGTCGCCATCGCGCAGGAATTTTGCGCTGTCCATCACACCATCGTGGCGGAAGCGGATTGCGTCCGCATCGAGCTGCTCGATCTCGAACTTGTCCTGGCGGCCATTGGAGACAACGATGTATCTGCCATCGCGCTCGCGGGTGACTTCGAGCTCATGGGCGTGACCGGCGATCGCGATCTTCGCGGGCAGAGGAAACGTCGCTGACAGGCTGCGGCCGCGTCGCCATGCCGGCGCGCGCGGATTGGTGACATAGAGCAGCAGGCCCGCCAGTGCCGTGTTGAATGCAGCATTCCCCGACAACGCCGGCAGCTCGTCACGATGCGCACCGATGAAGGCCGTCGTCGCCTCGCCCCTGGCAAAGCCGGGATGACGCAGGCACGACATCAGGAACGCCTGGTTGGTGGTCACGCCAAGCGCGGTCAGCTGCTCCAGCCCGACGATCAGCCGCCGCCTCGCCTCCTCGCGCGTCGCGCCGTGGCTGATCACCTTGGCGATCATGGAATCGTAGAATGGCGGGATTTCCGTGCCCGATTGCAGCGCGTGCTCGACGCGGATGCCATCAGGCACCTGCCAGCGCGCGATGCGGCCGGATTGCGGCATGAAATCCTGGGCGGCATCTTCCGAGCAGAGCCGCACCTCGATGGCGTGGCCGGAGAATTTGATGTCCTGCTGCTTCACCGGCAAGGCTTCGCCGCGCGCAACACGTAGTTGCAGCTCGACCAGATCGAGCCCGGTGATCGCTTCCGTGACGGGATGCTCGACCTGAAGGCGCGTGTTCATCTCCATGAAATAGAATTCGCCGCTGGCGTCGAGCAGGAATTCCAGCGTTCCGGCACCCTCATAGCGCAGCGCCTTCACCGCCGCGACTGCCACCTCGCCCATTTTCGCACGCAGCTCGGGTGTCACCGCCGGCGACGGCGCCTCCTCGATCAGCTTCTGATGCCGGCGCTGCACCGAGCAGTCGCGCTCGCCGAGATGGATGGCGTTGCCGTTGATGTCGCCGAACACCTGGATCTCGATGTGGCGGGGATTCTGGATGGCGCGTTCGAGGATGACGGTCGAATCGCCAAACGCTGCCTTCGCTTCCGACCGCGCGCTGCGCAGCGCATCGGGGAACGATGCGGCGTCGGTGACGAGCCGCATGCCACGCCCGCCACCGCCCGCGACCGCCTTGATCATCACGGGGAAGCCGATGTTCTTGGCCTCCTGGAGCATCACTTCCTCGCCCTGCTCAGCGCCCTGATAGCCGGGCACGACGGGCACGCCGGCCTTTTTCATGATCTCCTTGGCACCGGCCTTGTTGCCCATCGCCTCGATCGCCTGCGGCGACGGGCCGATGAAGACGAGACCGGCATCCTTGCAGCCTCTCGCAAACGCCTCGTTCTCGGCGAGGAAGCCGTAGCCGGGATGCACGGCATCCGCGCCACTGGCCCTGGCCGCGGCAATGATCGCGGGGATGTTGAGATAGGATTGCGCCGGCAAGGCCTCGCCGATCCGCACAGCTTGATCGGCCTGCCTCACATGCAGCGCATCGCGGTCTGCATCCGAATAGACCGCGACAACGCCGAGGCCAAGCTGCCGCGCGCTGCGCATGATGCGCAGTGCGATCTCGCCACGGTTCGCGATCAAGACCTTGACGAACGGCCGGTGCTGCACTGATCCGTTCCTCATGGGCGGGCCACCGAGAATTGCATGCGCTGGGGCGTGCGGGCATCGCCCTCGCGGCAGATCGCGAGCACCTCGGAAAGGACCGCGCGGGTATCGCGCGGATCGATCACGCCGTCGTCGAGCACACGGGCGCTGGTTGCGAACACGTCCATCTGGCCGTCGAACACGCCAACGATCTGTGCCTTCATGGCATCGAGCTTTTCTTTCTCGACCGGCTTGCCGCGGCGCGCGGCGGCCGCCTCGGCCACGATCGCCATGGTCTCGGCGGCCTGCTCGCCGCCCATCACCGCGGTCTTGGCGTTGGGCCAGGAGAAGCAGAAGCGCGGATGGAAGCCGCGCCCGCACATGCCGTAGTTTCCGGCGCCGAACGAGGCGCCGCAATAGATGGTGATCTGCGGCACGGTCGCTGATGTTACCGCCTGGATCATCTTGGAGCCGTGCTTGATCATGCCGGCTTCTTCATAAGCCTTGCCGACCATGTAGCCGGTGGTGTTGTTGAGATAGAGGATCGGCGTGCGGGTCTGGCAGCAGGCCTGGATGAAATGCGTCGCCTTGTTGGCGCCGGCAGGATCGAGCGGACCGTTGTTGGTGATGATGCCGATCGCCTGGCCCTGGATGCGGGCATGGCCGCAGACGGTGGCCGGACCGTAATTCGGCGCCATCTCGGTGAAGTCGGAATCGTCGATGATGCGGGCGATCACCTGCTTCATGTCGACCGGGCGCTTGTGGTCCATCGGCATGATACCGAGCAGCTCGTCCTGCTCGTGGCGCGGCGGCTTGAACTCTTGAGCCGCCCGGCCCGGCCGCTCCCATTCCAGTGCCGCCATGATCTCGCGGGCGATGCGCAAGCCATCGCGGTCGTCCTCGGCGAGATAGTCGCCAAGACCAGAAACCTGCGTGTGCATCTCGGCACCGCCAAGCTCTTCTTCCGTCGCGATCTCGCCGGTCGCGGCCTTCAGCAGCGGCGGCCCGGCGAGAAAGGCGCGGGTGCGGCCGCGGACCATGACGATGTAATCGGACAGGCCGGTCTGATAGGCACCGCCAGCGGTGGACGAGCCATGCGTCACGGTGACGACCGGAAGGCCCGCTGCCGAGAGCCGCGCGAGATTGCGAAAGATGTTGCCGCCGCGGACAAAGTCCTCGACCCGGTAGCGCAGAAGATTTGCGCCGGCGCTTTCGACGAGCTGGACGTAAGGCAGTTTGTTCTCCAGCGCGAGCTCCTGCACGCGCAGCATCTTGTCGAGGCCGAAGGGCTGAAGCGCACCGGCATCGATCCCGGAATCGCTGGCGCTGACCATGCAGCGGATGCCCGAGACGAAGCCGATGCCGGCGATGACGCCGCCGCCGGGCACGCTCTTGGCAGCATCCGGCACGTCGAACATGTAGCCGGCGAGCGTCGACAGCTCGATGAAGGGCGCGCCGGGATCGAGCACCAACGCGACGCGTTCGCGCGGCAAGAGCTGGCCGCGCTTGTGGAAGCGGTCCTTTGCTGCGGCCGACGCGGCACGCGTGCGTTCTTCCAGCGCGCGCATGCGGTCGATCAGCGCGAGCATGCCGTCGCGGTTGGCATGGTAGGCGGCGCTGCCGGGGGAGATGGTGTTTTCGATGGTGGACATGACAGACCTTGATCGTCATTCCGGGGCACGCGAAGCGTGAACCCGGAATCTCGAGGTTCCGGGTTCGATGCTGCGCATCGCCCCGGAACGACGAGGATGTTCAGCGATTCGTCCCAAAGATCTTCCGCGCCTCGGCCGGAGACGCGATGTCGCGGCCGGCGCGGCGGGCGCAGGCCGCAATGGCTTCGATCAGCTGACCGTTCGAGGTCACCTTCCTGCCGTCGGCAAGATAGAACGTATCCTCCAATCCGGTGCGCAAGTGGCCCCCGAGTTCGGCGCAACGCTGGTGCAGTGGCCAGATCTCTTCGCGGCCGATGGCCGTGACCTGCCAATGCGCCTCAGGGCGCTTCAGCTTGAGCAGGATCGGCAGCAGTTCCGGATCCGACGGCATTCCTGACGCGACGCCCATCACAAAGTTATATTCGAGCGGACCCTTGTACATGCCAACCTGGTGATACATGCCGACGCAGCGGACGATGCCGACGTCGAAACATTCGAACTCGGGGATGGTGCCGACCGCATTCATGACGTCGAGATAATCCTTCACTTTCTCGACCGCGTTGTCGAACATCATGGGCGGCCAGGCCCAGCTATTGTCGGCCTTCACCTTCAGATAATTCAGCGAACCGGCGTTGCATGCGGCGATCTCCGGTTTGGTCTCGCGGATGCAGTCGAGTGCGCCCGAGTAGTTCGGCCCTGAAACGCCCGAGGTGTGGTTGATGATGACGCCGGGGCAGGCTTCGCGGATCGCCTGCTGGATCTCCCTGCTGATGCTGACATCCCAGGACGGCAGATGCCCCTTGTTCGGCGCCTGCTGGCGCAGATGGATGTGCATGATGGACGCGCCGGCATCGAACGCAGCCTTGGCCTCGCGCGCCATCTGCTCTGGCGTCACAGGCACGTTGTGCTGCCTGGGGTCGGTGAGCACGCCATTCAGGGCGCAGGTGATGACGGCCTTGTCGCTCATACCACTGATGTCTCGCAACGCTGGGAATTCAACGCCTGCGATCATCTGATGCTGGGCATGCGGCTTCTTGCGCGGAGAAGCTAGCTAAAGACGAGTTATCGTAGGGTGGGCAAAGCTTAGCGTGCCCACCGTCCTTGCCCGTTGCCGAGAGGTGGTGGGCACGGCGCAAGTGCGCCTTTGCCCACCCTACGAGACCAAGCCTAGCCCGCCTCCGCGAGCTCCCTCACCGTCTCGGTGCTGCGATAGATCGCAAGATCCCGCGAACCGACGAAGATCGCGCGCGGCTTCAAGCCATAGAAGCGGCGGATCGAGTGGCTGAAATGCGTTGAGTCGGGATAGCCGATGTCCTGCGCGAGATGGGCGAGGTTGAGGTTCTGGTTGGCGAAGTGCAGCAGATGCCGCGCGCGCTTCCAGGCGCGGAAGGAGCGGAACGAGATGCCGGTCTCTTCCTTGAACAGATGCAGGAAGCGCGAGGCGGACAGACCTGCTTCGGCCGCGCACGTATCCGCTGTCACCGGCTCGCCCGAGAAGCGCCCGATGCGGGCGACTGCACGCACCACCCTGGGGTCAAGCACGCGGCGCGGCAGCGCTTCGCCAAAACACATCTCGTCGAATTCGGCGGTGGTGATGTCGCCGTAGCGGCGCTGGCGCAGCAGCGCGTAGGCGGCGAGGATCTTTCGGGAATAGGCCGCGCGGTCGGCTCCCATCAGCCGCTGGGCCAGACCTTCCAGCACGCCATCCGGCACGCTTTCCGGCTCCAGCGTCACGCTGATCGCAGTACGGTAGTCGCTGGCAATGGAGTGCCGCTGGTTCGGAAGGGTGACGAACAGCTCGCCGGTGGCGAGCACGTCGTCGATGGTCATATACAGGCTGCCCTTCACCGCGACATAGACGTGACAGCAACCGGGGGTTCGCTTGCGGGGGCGGCCGAGCAGGCCGGCATAGAAGACCCGCTCCGGCGTGATCAGCATCAAATGGTCGGATTCGCGACCCATGTCTTCCATTTGGGGTATCCTCCTCGCGCGGCTCTTAGGCCGCTGCGGAACAGAGGTCACCTTAGCGGAAATCTGGGCGCTGTCACGACGGGATAGCGCTGTCATCGAGATTGATCCGTCGTTCCGGGGCGGTCCGCAGGACCGAACCCGGAACCCCGAGATTCCGGGTTCGATGCTTCGCACCGCCCGGAATGACAGCTTCCCTTACGCCCTCGCCCTTGGCGCAATATTCTGTTCAACGCTGGCCTTCTGCTCCGCAGCAACCGCGCGCTTGAAACCGTCGCGCCGCTGCAGGCGTGCCCAATAGGCTGCGACATTCGGGCCGAAATCCTTAGCAAGGCCGGTGGTTTCGGCGAGCCGGAGCGCGAATCCGATCGCAATATCGGCAGCGGTGAAGCGCCCGGCGCACAATGTATCGGCACTTGCAGTTGCTGCTTCAACTGCGCGCAGCCGTCCCAGGAACCATTTCGAATAGTCGCTCACGACCTTATTGTCCCGCTGCTCCGGCTCGTGCTGGCTGTAGCGAAGCACCAGCGTCTGCGGGAAGGTTAGCGTGGCGTCGCTGAAATACATCCAATTCAGGAACGCGCCGTAGGCGGAGTCCTCAGGCCCGACCATGAGAGGCGTCGGACCATATTTGATGCCGAGATAATGGCAGATACCCGAGGACTCGGTCATCTTCGTCTCGCCGTCGATCAGATACGGAATGGTGCCGAGCGGATTCAGCGCGAGATATTCTTTGGCGAAGACGCGCGGCGGGAACGGCAGCATCTTCAATTCATAAGGCAGCCCCATCTCCTCCAGCATCCAGAGCGGACGGAACGAGCGCGCGGCCTCGCAGTGATAGAGCGTGATCATCAGGCGTTTCCTCTACTTCTTCCCCCTGTCATTCCGGGGCGCGCGAAACGCGAGCCCGGAATCTATTCCTCTGCGGAGTCTGGCCGAGCCCGACGCTTCGCGTCGCCCCGGAATGACGGTGTCCATCACAACCCCATCTGCCTTGACGCCAGATCCTTCATGATCTCCTCGGTGCCGCCGCCGATGGCGTTGACCTTGACTTCGCGGTAGATGCGCTCGGCCTTGATGCCGCGCATGAAGCCGGCGCCGCCAAAGATCTGCACGGCTTCCGAGGCGCAGAACGCCATGGTCTGCGTCGCCTGGTTCTTCATCATGCAGATTTCAGCGACCGGGCTCTCGCCTTGCTCCAATCGCCAGGCCAACATCTCGAGCATTGCTTGCGAGGCTGCGACCTTCTGCGCCATGTCGACGATCTTGTGCCTGATGACCTGGTGCTGGGCAAGCGGCTTGCCAAAGGTCTTGCGCTCCTTGGCGTAGGCGATGGCTTCATCGAGGCAGACCCGCGCGAAGGCGGTGCAACTCGCCGCCATGCCCATCCGCTCGCTGTTGAAATTTTGCATGATGATCTTGAAGCCGTGCCCCTCCTCGCCGATCAGGTTCTCCGCCGGCACGCGGCAATCATCGAAATGCAGCGCCGCAGTGTCGGAGGCCCACCAGCCCATTTTCTTCAGCCTGGTGCGGGACAGGCCCGGCGTATCGCCCTCGATCAGGAGCAGGCTGACGCCGCCGGCGCCCTCACCGCCGGTACGCACCGCAACGGTCAGATAATCGGCGCGGACGCCTGAGGTGATGAAGGTCTTTTCGCCGCTCACGACGTAGTGGTCGCCGTCGCGCCGCGCCCTGGTGCGGAGGTTCGCGACATCCGAGCCGCCGCCCGGCTCGGTAATCGCGAGCGCCGAGATCTTCTCGCCCGACAGCACCTGCGGCAGCACGCGTGCCTTGATCTCTGGCCGCGCCGCGCGGGCGATTGGCGGCGAGCCGATGGTGTGGCTCATCAGGCTGGCGCTGACGCCGCCGGCGCCGGCGCGCGCCAGCTCCTGGCTCGCCACGATCTTCATGAACTGGTCGGCGGCGATCCCGCCATATTCCTCGGGAAATCCGAGCCCCAACAGCCCGATCTCAGCTGCCTTGCGATAGAGCGCGCGGGGGAATTCGCCGGCCTCGTCCCATTCATGGGCGAACGGGGCGATCTCCCTGTCGACGAAGCGGCGCATCATTTCGCGAAAGGCGTCGTGCTCGGCGGTATAGAATGGGCTCTTCATTGCGATATTGCTTTCGACCACTCCTGCCGTTCCACCATGGCTGGAACACCGGCGGCTCACTTGCGCGGAGTGGCTGGATTCGCGAGCCGCTTGGCGGCAAGCCGTGATCTAGCAACTCAACGCAAGACGATTTTCACCCATCGCAGGCCAACTCCAAGTCAAAAAAGACTGCTGCACAAACTCCGGCTGGCCTCCCAGGGCCATGCCGGGCATGGTGCACAGCAATAAGAATCCAGACGACACAGGACCGCCGAGGGAGGGAGTGTTGGCCGTTCGTTATTACGATTGGATCGCTCATCACGCCCGCCGCGCGCCTTCCAAGGTCGCGGCCATCGATCTCGCAAGCGGGCGCCGCTTCAGCTATTCGGAGTTCAACGCCCGCATCTCGCGCCTGGCTTCGTTCTTGCGTCACTCGCTGAAGGTCTCGCGCGGCGACCGCGTCGCCGTGCTGGCGCCGAACACCACCGATATGCTGGACGTGCAGTTCGCCTGCGGACGGCTCGGCGCCGTCCTCGTGCCGCTGAACATCCGCCTCACCATTCCCGAGCTTCAGTTCATCACCGGCGATTGCGCGCCTGACGTGATGATCTACGACACCGAACTGGCCGAGACAGCGCTCGCCGTCGCAAAGCTCTGCAACGTCGCGACCAGCGTGCCGCTCGGCTCCGGCGGAGCCTATGAAGCCGGCATCGCCGCGGCCAAGCCGCTCGACCGCACCGAGGAGGTCACGCTCGATGATGTCTCGACCATCATGTACACGTCGGGCACCACTGGTCACCCCAAGGGCGCGACCATCACGCATGGCATGACGTTCTGGAATTGCGTCAATCTCGGCGGCCCCGCCTGTATCGGACCATCCTCGGTGGCTCTTACCGTGCTGCCGATGTTCCACACCGGCGGACTGAATTGCTACACCAATCCCGTGCTGCATGCCGGCGGCACCGTGATCATCATGCGCGCCTTCGATCCCGCCGCGGCGCTCGGCCTGATCAACGATCCCGCACACGGCATCAACGCGTTCTTCGGCGTGCCCGCGATCTACCAGTTCATGGCGCAGCATCCGGCCTTCGCGACGACCGATCTCTCCAGGCTGATCGTTTGCGGTGTCGGCGGCTCACCGGTACCGATGCCGCTGCTGAAGGTCTGGGAGGCGCGCGGCGTGGCGCTCCAGCAGGGCTACGGCATGACCGAGACCTCACCGGCCGTGCTGGTGCTGGACCGCGAGGACGCGGCGCGCAAGGCCGGCTCCGCCGGCAAGCCAGTGCTGCACACCGAAGTGCGCATCGTGCGCCCCGACGGCAGCGATGCCGATGTCGGCGAGCTCGGTGAGCTCTGGGTCAAGGGACCGAACATCACGCCGGGCTACTGGAACAGGCCCGAGGCCAACAAGACGTCGTTCACCGACGGCTGGCTGCACACCGGCGATGCCACGCGCGTCGACGACGAAGGTTTCTACTACATCGTCGATCGCTGGAAGGACATGTACATCTCCGGCGGCGAGAACGTCTATCCGGCCGAAGTCGAGAACGTTCTGCATCAGATCGCGGCGGTTGCGGAAGCCGCGGTGATCGGCATTCCTGACGCGCAATGGGGCGAGGTGGGCCTTGCGATCGTTGCAGTGAAGCAAGGCCAACAGCTGACGGAGGCAGATGTCTTCGCGCATTGCGCGGCCAATCTGGCGCGCTTCAAATGCCCGCGCCAGGTCCGCTTCGTCGATGCCCTGCCGCGCAACGCCACCGGCAAGATCCACAAGCCGACCCTGCGCAAGGAATTCTCGGTGGCTTCGGAGGTCGACAAGAAAGTCGCCGAGGCCTGATCAAGGCGCTCCTCGCGATTCCGCGCCGATCGAGCAGCTGAAGATGCGTGGTTCAAGGCTGTTTAACCTCGATGCCAACGACAGGCAGGCCGAGACGACGCGCATCGCCGATACCTCTGAACTCGGGGCAGGCCCAGGCCAGGATGGCGATGCCTGATTGCGGCAGGTCGAGGCTCAACATGTAACGGTCCACGCCGACCTCGATCGCGGCGCGATCGAGAGCTGCGCCGTCGAGATAGAATTGCGCACCGATCTGGTCGAGCGGCTCACGCAGGGCGGGACTGCGGATGCAGATCGTGCTGCGTCCCGGCGCGCCCTTGATCCGAACGGCTGCCTGCGGCTCGCTCCAGCGAAAAGCATGGCCGGCAGCCGATTCCAGCTCGTGAAAGCCGAGCTGCGCGAGGACCTGATCGCCAAGCAGCTTCTTCGCCGATCTGGTGTGCCCGCGAACACGACGGATAGATGCGAGCCGCTGAAGGTGGATCAGCGATGCGATGTAGAGCTTCATCCACCGCGCAATGGCATCGCGCGAGCCGAATGGAGCCAGCGCTGACAGCACCAGGCGCGCATGAGCGGTGGCAAGGAAAGCCGTGACGCGCGCACGGAGATCACCGAACAGCGCCGGCCCGCTCCAGCGCCACAGTGCACGCAGTTCCTCGTCGGGCCATTTCCGACCGAGACGCGGCAGGCTGTAACGCAGCAGCGCGTTCAATGCATTGAACGCAAGCGGACGATCCAACTCGTCCCGGTCTTTCCATTCAAAGGGAATTTCGATCAGCTCGCTGCCCGGATCGCGCCGATCCTCGCTGAGAAATCGGCTCTCGCCCTGGACGAAATCGAGCGTGAACGTCTTCAGCTCACCGATCCGGCCAATATAATAGTGGTGGAAGCGCGCTTGCTCGAGATAGCCGATGGCGTAGCCTCGCGCATGGTAAGCGGCGGCGAGCACCCATTCGGCGAAATGACCGAGCTCTTCGCGCAGGCCCCCGCACTCCCGATAGACGTCGCGCCGCGTTACGAAGCACTGGTCGAGCACCTTGCGCCAGGGATGCTGCTTCATGCCGAACTCGATGTCGGCCTGGTACATCGCGGCCTCCGCCTCGGACAGGCGGTTGTGGCAGATCGGGACCGAGCGGCAGGAAAATCCGGCCCAGTCGGGATGATCTTCGATTGCGCGGATGCAGAGCGCGATGACGTCGGACTCGGGCCAGCAATGCGATTCCGTGAAGAATAAATAGCGGCCGCCAGCCCTGGCGGCGCCGGCCGCGCAGAGCCCGATATCGTGCACGGAATCCGCGAATTCGAGGCGGGCCTGGCCTGCGGCAAGCGCGTTCAGCTCCGCATGCGCCGTGAAGTCGGGTGGAATGACCAGAATGATCTCGTAGAGAGACCTGTCCGCCGTCTGTGACGTCCAGCCAAGCCAGGACTGCTCCCACTGCCCGCGGTGAAATTCGAGCGGGATGATGACCGAGAACAGTGGGCACGCGACGTCGGATGTTACAGCCACGTCCTATACCGACAATAACAGCGCGAATGACTCCTCCACCGTGCGGCGCAGGTGGCTCAGATACAGCGCATGGTTGGCGTGGTCAGGCATGATCCGTCCGAGCGCCGGCTCCTTGACGTTGTTGATCGGAACATAGGCGATTGGCGCCGCGACCGGCATCAGCTGGGAGCCGGCGCCGGCACGCAGCGTCGAAATGATGCCGTACATCGCACCTGTTACGGTCGGCCGCGACACCGTGATGACGCGATGCTGCCCGTGCTTGTTGATGACGAGATAGATGAAGCCGGATTGATGCGGCACCGCAACTTCGCCGGTGTGCTCATAGGCGGCATCGGTTCGCTCGCCCTCGCGGAAGACCAGCGAGGACACTTTCGGCTCCCAGGCGATTTCGGTGCGATAGGCGAAGATCGCATCCCTGTCGCCAAAGGATGGCCGCAGGGTGAGGTAGACGCCCTCGATCCAGGTCACCGCTCGATGTGAATAGGAGCCGAGGCCGTCGGGTGCGACGTCGTTGCCCCCCGCGGGCGCCGGCGTGGCGGTGCTCTTTCGCAGGGACACGCCCAGGGCCTGCTCCAGCCGGACCGTGGTCGCCAGCGTGAACGGGCGCCGGCCTCCGAGCGCCTTTTCCAGGGTCGACAGGCTGAGCTTGGCCTGCTCGGCCAGCGCCTGCCGCGAGATCCGGCGCCTGGCGATTTCCTCGCGGATCATCTCCGCGACCTCGCGGCTTTGCTCGTCCGAAAGCTGCTTGTCGGAGAGCTTGTCTTGCGTCTGCATCGTTAACCCCGCTCCACGGCGTCCAGTCTAGCAGGGCGGACAAGTCAGCACAAAACCGGACATCGCCGCCAAACGGCTGATGGCTCCGACCGGCCGTGGCGGAACATTACCGATCATTCTGCTCGCGAAATCAGGCCCTCCCGACCGATGCTCGGCAGCATCAAACATGCTTCGGGAGCAGGCCAAATGGACAATTACGACACGGTCGAAAGCGACGAACACCCTGACGAAAATCCGTGGCTCGGCAGGCTGATCAAGGTCGGGCTGTTCCTTCTGGCGCAAAGCATCGCCGTGCTCCTGGTCAGTTTCGTGGCCCTGCTGGTGAGCTTCGAGACCTCCTGGTCGGCGACGACGGAGCAGGCCAGCCTGCTCCAGCCCGGCGATGCCAAATCCGGCACCCTGCTCCTGAAGGAGAATGGCGCCACGACCGAAGCCATCCGGCTCGGGATCGACGTCGACATCACGGTCTCAGGCCCGACGCTGCGCACGCGCGTCACCCAGGTCTTCCGCAACCCGACCAAGGACTGGGCCGAGGCGACCTATGTCTATCCGCTGGGTGCCGACGGCGCCGTCGACACGCTGAAGATGGTGGTCGGTGACCGCGTCATTGTCGGCGATATCAGGGAACGCCAGCAGGCCCGCGTCATCTACGAGGAAGCGCGCCGCACCGGGCAGAAGGCCGCGCTCACCGAGCAGCAGAGGCCCAACATCTTCACCAATTCGGTGGCCAATATCGGTCCCGGCGAAACCGTGCTGGTGCAGATCGAATATCAGGAGCCCGTGCGTCAATCCGGCAACGAATATTCGCTGCGCGTGCCGCTCGTGGTCGGGCCGCGCTACAATCCGGCGCCGATCGTGCAGAGCGTCGATTTCCGCAATGACGGCTCCGGCTGGGGCGCGACCCGCTCAGATCCGGTGCCCGATCGTGAGCGCATCTCGTCACCCGTTCCCGATCCCGCCGGGAATGCACCGGTCAATCCGACCAGCATCACAGTGCACCTGAAAGCCGGCTTCGCGCTCGGCGAGGTGAAGAGTCACTCCCACAACGTCAAGATCGAAAGTCCTGATGACGCGACGCGTGTCGTGACGCTCGCGGACGGCTCCGTGCCCGCTGACCGCGACTTCGAGCTGACCTGGAAGCCGGCCGCTGAAAAAGCACCGTCAGTCGGGCTGTTCCGTGAGCGTGTCGGCGATGCCGACTACCTCCTGGCTTTCGTCACGCCGCCGGCCGCCGAGCAGACAGCGCAGAAGCCGCTGCCGCGTGAAGTGGTGTTCGTGATCGACAATTCCGGTTCGATGGGCGGCACCTCGATCGAGCAGGCCAAGGCGAGTCTGCTTTATGCGCTCGGCCGCCTGCAGCCGAGCGATCGCTTCAACGTGATCCGCTTCGACGACACCATGGACGTGCTGTTTCCGGCCTCGGTTGCCGCCGATGCCGCGCATGTCGGTGAAGCGACCTCCTTCGTCAGCGCCTTGCAGGCGCGCGGCGGCACCGAGATGGTGCCGGCGATGCGCGCCGCGCTGACCGACAGGGTCGCCGACACCAGCATGGTTCGCCAAATCGTGTTCCTGACGGACGGCGCGATCGGCAACGAGCAGCAATTGTTCGAGACCATCACGGCGATGCGTGGCCGCTCGCGCATCTTCATGGTCGGCATCGGCTCCGCGCCCAACACTTATCTGATGACGCGTGCTTCCGAGCTCGGCCGCGGGACCTTCACCCATATCGGCTCCGTCGATCAGGTCGAGGAGCGTATGCGCGGCCTGTTTGCCAAGCTGGAGAACCCTGCCGTGACCGGCCTCACCGCGAAGTTTTCCGATGCCAAGGCCGACGTCACGCCGGCAATCATCCCGGACGTCTATCGCGACGAGCCCTTGCTGCTTGCAGCGAAGCTCGACAAGCTCGCGGGCTCGCTGGAGCTCAAGGGTCATGTCGGCGATCGTCCGTGGTCGGTGACGCTGTCCTTGAAAAATGCCGCTGAGGGCAAGGGCCTGTCGAAGCTTTGGGCCAGGCGCAAGATCGGCGATGCGGAAGTGGCGCGAACGCTCCGCGAGATGACGCCGGAGGACACCGACAAGACGGTCCTTGCGCTGGCACTCGACCATCAGATCGTCACGCGGCTGACCAGTCTCGTCGCTGTCGACAAGACGCCGAGCCGTCCCGAAGGCGCGCCGCTCAAGCTCAGCGAGCTTCCGATCAACCTGCCGGCGGGCTGGGATTTCACGAAGGTGTTCGGTGAACGGCCGCAGCAGACCCCGGCACATCTGCGCGAGCGCCGCGCCGATGCGGGCCAGCCCGCGGCAAGACGGCCAGCACCTGTCACCTCGGATACGATCCGCCTGCCCAAAACTGCGACCTCTGCAGAACTGAAGATGATCGCAGGCCTGATCCTGATCGTGCTCGCCCTGATCCTGCTCGTGTTCAACCGGCGTCAGACCTTGCTCACTGACGCCGCTTGAGAGAGGAGCCCCCCGAACTCCTCTTGCTTGGCGCGCGCGGCTGCCCGTCCCGAAACCAACGGCCGCGCGCGCCTTTTTCTTGGAATGACGAACGAGAGATACGCCATGCCCCGCCTCATCTCGCCTCTGGACTTGGCGCAGGTCCTGGCGCTGGTCCTGGCGCTGGTCGGATCAATCCTGTTCGGTGACGGCGCCTACATCCACGCCAAGGCGTGGCTCGCCCAGGTGCTGCTGGAGCATGCGTTCGAACGGAGCATTGCGACCGGCCAGCCGGTCAAGCCATGGTCCTGGGCCGACACCTGGCCGGTGGCGCGGATCGAGGTCAAGCGGATCGGCGCCAGCGCGATCGTGCTGGAAGGCACGAGCGGCCAGGCGCTCGCCTTTGGGCCCGGCCACGTCGACCGCACGGTTGACGCCGGCGAGCGCGGGGTTGCCGTCTATGCGGCACATCGCGATACACATTTCCGCTTCCTGCGAAACGTCGTCATCGGTGATGTGATCGACGTCACACGCAGTGACGGCAACCGTTTTCGTTATCGGGTGGATTCCTCGACGATCGTCTATTTCGACGCGTCTGACATCGATCCCGAAACTCAAGGTTCAGAGCTTGTCCTTGCGACTTGCTGGCCGTTCGACGCTCTCACCTCCGGCCCGGAGCGCTACCTGCTGCGTGCGACCTTGGTGGATGATCGTGAATAGCCGTTCGCAATTGCGAAGTTTGATCTCGGGCTCGCAGGGCTGACGTCCGCAACAGCGACGTCGTCAGCCGCTGAACTGGCGCTGCCGGCAGGAGACCTATAAGAAGGCCTGCGGATCTTTGTGGCGGAGCCGGGCGGGAACACGGGGTAGATGGACGAAGACTTCAGGCAGGGTCTCGAATACCGATTGGAACAGCTGGAAAACCGCGTCGCGCTGTTGGAGCGCAACCTGAGTCTCGTTGCGGCCGGCCAGAGACGGGCCTCGTTCCGCGGTCTCTGGCGGCGTCCGCCAATGTGGACCTTCGAGCAACATCTGCCGCGCCTGCTCAACCTCAACGCGTTCAAGTCCCCGCCTGCGATCCCTGCGAACGCACCGCGGATCGCGATGGTCACGCCAAGCTACAACCATGCGGATTATATCGGCGCCACGATCGACAGCATCGTCGGCCAGGCTTACCCGAATCTCTATTATCACGTGCAGGACGGCGCCTCGATCGACGGCACGGTTGATCTCCTGAAGAGCCGCGGCAACAGCATCAGCTGGAGGAGCGAGCCGGACAACGGCCAATCCAACGCCATCAATCTCGGTTTTGCCGGCGTCGAATGCGAGATCATGGCCTATCTCAACAGCGACGACATGCTGCTGCCTGGGACGCTCGCTCATGTCGTCGACTATTTCATGTCGCATCCCGATGTCGACATTGTCTACGGCAACCGCATCTTCATCAATCGTGATGGGCTTGAGGTTGGACGCGCGGTGCTGCCTCGCCACGATGACAAGACGCTACAATATGCCGACTACATTCCGCAGGAGACGATGTTCTGGCGCAAGCGCGTGTGGGACAAGATCGGTCCAATCGATGAAAGTTTCCATTTCGCGATGGACTGGGATTTCATCCTGCGGGCACAGGCCGCCGGATTCAAGTTCGTACGCCTGCCGCGGTTTCTTTCCTGCTTCCGGATCCATGACGCACAGAAGACGACGGCAACCTATGCAATCGGTGTCAAGGAGATGGGCATCCTGCGGCGTCGCGTGCTTGGATTCGATCCGACGCAGATGCAGATAAGGCGCGCCATTGCGCCTTATCTGCTGCGGCAGCTGGCCTATCACTACAGCTACAAATTGGGCCTGCTGCGCTACTGAGAACGGCGCGGTTACGTGCGATCCGCCGCGCATTCCGCCACGCGGCATGCAGCGCCGCCGGTTGCCACTCCTGTCAACTCACCCTACGATCAGCTGACGCGCCGCCAAGAAGAACAACAGGTGAGGTCACGCCATGGAAGCTCAGGTCTCAGTCGCGTCGGTTCCTGGCCGTCCATGGTCGCCACCGCCCGATGCCGGCGACATCGTCAAGCGCATCCACGCCATGCTGCATCCACACAACATCGTGCTGGTGGGTGCGACCGACAAGCCGGGCAATTACGCCGAGCGCATCTGGAACAATCTGGTCAAATACGGCTTCGAGGGCGGGCTCTACCCTGTCAACGCCAGGCGCGAGAGCATCTGGGGCGTCACTTGCTACAAGGACTTTGCGAGCCTCCCGGAAAAGCCCGACCATGTTCTCGTGCTGGTGCCCGCGCGCTTTGCCGTGCAGGTGATCCGCGACGCCGCCGCTGCCGGCGCGCGGTCCGCGACCATCGTCACCTCGGGTTTCAGCGAATTGCAGGATGAGGAGAGCCAGAGGCTCGCCACTGAGCTGCAACAGGCGGTGCGCGAGACGGGGCTCGCCGTCACCGGTCCGAACTGCCTCGGCAATTTGAGCGCCGGCGAAAAGCTCTTCACCAATATCGACGACCGAACCGTCACCATGGAACAAGGCGCGGTGGCGATCGCCGGGCAGTCGGGCGCCATCGTCATGGCAATCAGGCAGGCGCTGGAAGATCGCGGCGTCGGTGTCGGCTACATGGTGACAACAGGCAACGAGACCGGGCTCGAGACACCGGACCTGATGCGCTATTTCGCCGAGGATCCGAGCATCAAGGTGATCGTGGTCTATCTCGAGGGCGTGCGCAACACCAGAGCGTTTCGCGATGCCTGCAAGGCCGCGCGCGCCGCCAGCAAGCCGGTCATCGCGCTCAAGCTCGGGTCATCGGAGGGCGGCCGCGCCGCCGCGATGGCACACACCGGCGCGCTCGCGGGCTCGATCGAGACATTCGATGCGATTGCAACGCGCGAAGGCGTGATCCGCGTCGCCGGCCTCGACGAGCTGATCGAGACCACCGAATGCTTCGTCCACGCCACCGTGCCCAAGGGCGACCGGCTCGCGGCGGTGACGCTGTCAGGCGGCAAGCGCGGCATGCTGATCGATGCCTTCTTTGCACAAGGGCTGAGTTTCGCGCCGCTCAGCCCGCATGTCAGCCGCGAGCTCAGCAAGATGCTCGGACCGGGCTCGATCGTGGGCAATCCGCTCGACGCCGGCTTTGCCGCGGTGGTTGATCCCTCCGTCTACATGAAGTCGATCAAGCTGATGATCGACGATCCCGATATCGACATCGTCATCGTCGACGCCGAGTTTCCAAAGGCGCCGCACGAGCAACGCGAGCGGAACTTGCGCATCGTCAACGAGATGGCGGGCCGGGCCGGAAAGCCCGTGATCTATATCAGCGCGATGTCGATCGGCTTCACCGAGTTCACCAAGGACTTGCGCAAGTCGCTGCCGCATCTGACGGTGATGCAGGGCATGGACCGCGCGGTGACCGCGATCAAATCACTGCTCGCCTATGCGAAACTGCGCAAGGAAGTGCCCGACATCGTCTCGAGCTCGAAGCCGGCGGCACGCGCCTTGCTGGAGAAGACGCTGAAGTCGGCGCACGGCGCCGCGCTCGACGAAGTCGCGTCGAAGAAGCTGCTGAAGGCCTATGGCATCCCGGTCTCGAAGGAGGGAATCGCGCAGACCGCCGCAGAAGCCGCGGACATCGCCAGGCAGATCGGCTTTCCGGTCGTGGCAAAGGTCGTCAGCGCCGAGATCCTGCACAAATCCGACATCGGCGGCGTGGTGCTGAACCTCAACAGCGCGGCCGAGGTGAAGCAGGCGTTCGCTGACATCACCGCGCGGGTGAACAAGCTAAAGGGCAGGCCGAAACTCGACGGCATCCTGATCGCACAGCAGGTCAAGGCCGATCTCGAGCTCGTCGTCGGCGCCTCGCTCGATGCCGAGATGGGCCCCGTCGTGCTGTTCGGCACCGGCGGCATCGATATCGAGCTGATGAAGGACGTGGCGCTATCAGGCGCACCGCTCGACCAGGCCGAGGCGCGGCTTTTGATCGGCCGGACCAAGGCCGGCGTCAAGATGCGCGGCTATCGCGGCAAGCCGGCGCTGCACGAGGCCTCGGCCGTCAAGGCGCTGGTCGGCCTGTCCAATCTGATTGCGGATGCCGGCAACCGGATTGCCTCGATCGACGTCAATCCGTTCCTGATCAATGCCAGGACGGGCGTGGCCGTCGACGCGCTGATCGTGCTGAACAATGCCGCCGCCAAGCGCGCCGCCGGGCATTGAGTTCGCGTACGGCCGTAGGGCGGATTAGCGCAGCGTAATCCGCCAATTTTGCACCACTGGAGACAAAAACGGCGGGTTACGCTTCGCTAACCCGCCCTACGTACCATGACTGCCTCCTTCCAACTTCCCGGCATTGGCCGTAGACTCCACTTCATGGCACGCGCGAGCAATCTTGTGATCGGAACGGCGACGCTGACGGCGATCGCCGTCGCGTTCGGCGGCCTGCTCGGCGTGCAGAAATGGCGCGCCAACCAGAGCCGCAGCCAACTGCGCGTCGTTTTCGAAGGCGGCTCCGCGAGCGGCCTGCGCCGCGGCGGTCCGGTCAATTTCGACGGCGTGCCCGCCGGCCAGATCCTGTCGATCAAGCTGGAAAGTCCGCGCAAGGTCGTGGCGCTGGTGTCGCTCGACAACACCGCGCCGATCCGCAAGGACACGGTGGCCGGCATCGAGTTCCAGGGCCTCACCGGCGTTGCCGCGGTCTCGCTGATCGGTGGTGCCCCGTCGGCGCCACCGGTGCCGCTGGACTCGGATGGCATCCCCGTGCTGACCGCCGATCTCAGCGACGCCGAATCCATCGTCGACACCTTGCACAGCGTCGACCGCACCATCGTCAGCAACGCGCCCGCGATCAAGGACGGTCTGCGCACGTTCGAAAACTATACAGCCGATCTCGGCGGCAAGGGCGAGGAGATCGACGCCGTGATGCTCAAGGTCGACAACGCCTTTGCAGGATTCGACAAGGCGGTCTCGAAGATCGAGGGTGCGGTGCCGGGTTTCGTCGACGGCAAGGCCGACGAGCTGTTCGAAAAGGTGAAGGGGCTGCACGAGCTCGCCGACACCATGAAGAAGAAATCGGCAAGCTTCCTTGAGGAAACCCGTCGCTCATTGCTCGACGTCAGCGAAGCCGCCAACAAGATGAGCGGGCTGCCTGCGCCCGCCGCGGCCCCGCGCCCGCCGCGCAAACCGGCGCAGCCGAAGCGATAGGTCTGCCCCTAATAATTACTCGGCGCGGCCTCGTTCGGGATGCCGTCGATTGGGCATTCGGCGGTGCCCGGCGTGGCGCGCGTCATGGCCTCGACCATGTCGCGGGTACCCTCGGGGTCCCTGATCCAGTTCTTGTAGAAATCATACGGGCAGGCCGCGACGCCGCGCGGGCTGTCGCCGGAATTGATCATGCCGGTGTAGCCGCGATGGACCAGCTTGTAGAGATGGTTCTGCGACTGGCCGTTGCGGCGCGCATCGCGGATCAGGTGTTTCGAGAGCTGGGCGTACTGGATGCCGTAATCCTCCTCGCCACACTCGCCGAGCGTACGGCCATCGAAGCCGATGATCGCGGAATGGCCGAAATACGAATACACGCCGTCGAAGCCGGCGGCGTTGGCGACCGCGACATAGACATTGTTGGCCCAGGCCATGGCCTTGGAGATCATGACCTGCTGCTCCTTGGCCGGGTACATGTAGCCCTGGCAGCGCACGATCAGCTCGGCGCCCTTCATCGCGCAGTCGCGCCAGATCTCCGGATAATTGCCGTCGTCGCAAATGATCAGGCTGACCTTGAGACCTTTCGGACCCTCGGAGACATAGGTGCAATTGCCGGGATACCAGCCTTCGATCGGCACCCATGGCATGATCTTGCGATATTTCTGCACGATCTCGCCCTTGTCGTTCATCAGGATCAGCGTGTTGTAGGGCGCCTTGTGCGGATGCTCCTCATGGCGCTCGCCGGTCAGCGAGAACACGCCCCACACTTTCGCCTTGCGGCAGGCCTCGGCGAAGATCGCCGTCTCCTCGCCCGGCACTATCGACGCCGTCTCATACATCTCCTTGGAGTCGTACATGATGCCTTGCGTGGAATATTCCGGGAAGATCACGAGATCCATGCCGGGCAGGCCGACCTTCATGCCCACGATCATGTCGGCGATCTTGCGGGCGTTGTCGAGCACCTCGGCCTTGGTGTGCAGGCGGGGCATCTTGTAGTTGACCACTGCGACGCCGACGGTGTCGTTGCTGCTGGAAATATCGCCGTGAAGCATGTTGAGCGCTCCTGTACTTTATTTGATTGATGTTGGCGTGGCGTTAGTGGCTGATCATCCAGGGCCGCGCGGTGGGAAAGCCTTTGGCGCCACTTTTGCTCTTGGTGATCAAACGCGCGGGCTTCTTCTTGTCCGCCGCGTTCTTGTTCTTGACGGTTTTGCCCGATGAGCAACAACCGCAGCCGGGGCCGTGCGAGGCCTTGTATTGTGCCAACGTCTGCGGCGCGTGCGCACTGCGCTCGTTGACGGCGTGCGCCTTGCGCTTGTCTGCCGGCATGCAGAAGAAGTTCGGTGCGGTCAGGATCACGCGCGGCGCCATCGTCTCGCAGTGCGGACAGTTTTGCGGATCGTCGCATTCCGCCATCGGGCGGAGGTCCTTGAAAGGTCCGCAGTCGTCACAGAGATATTCATAGACCGGCATCGTGTTGTCCTTCGTGTTCCTTGATCCTTCATCCTGAGGCGCTCTGGATGGGGCGCGTTGCGCCTCATCTAGAGCCTCGAAGGATGTACTGCCGAGATGCAGCCGAGCCGTCGTCCTTCGGGGCTCGCCTTGCCTTGCAAGGCGAGCACCTCAGGATGACGGGGATAGAACGCACGATCATTTGTCCGGCGAGATCGGCATCTTGATATCGCCGGTGATGTGCTTGATCGGGCCCGCCGCCGAAGGCATCACGTCGAAATCGAAGATCTCGGTCGGCAGCCACAGCGTGGCGCAGGCGTTGGGCACGTCGACCACGCCGGAGATGTGGCCCTGGCACGGCGCGGTGCCGAGGATCGAATAGGCCTGGGCGCCGGAGTAGCCGAACTTCTTCAGATACTCGATGGCATTGAGACAGGCCTGGCGATAGGCGATGTGGACGTCGAGATAGTGCTGCTTGCCGGCCTCGTCGACCGAGATGCCTTCAAAGATCAGATAATCCTTGTAGTTCGGCGTGATCGGCGACGGTTTGAAGATCGGATTCTTGATGCCGTATTTCGACATGCCATCTTTGATCACCTCGACCTTGAGATGCAGCCAGCCGGCCATCTCGATGGCCCCGCAGAAGGTGATCTCGCCGTCGCCCTGGCTGAAATGCAGATCGCCCATGGAGAGACCCGCGCCGGGCACATAGACCGGGAAGTAAATCTTCGAGCCGCGCGAGAGATCCTTGATGTCGCAATTGCCGCCATGCTCGCGTGGCGGCACGGTGCGCGCGCCCTCGGCGCCGATCTTGGCCTTGACGTCGCCCTTGGCACGGCCGCCATGCGCCGTCGCCGCGAACGGCGGATTGGCGAGACCAGGCACGCGGGTCGGGTTGGTCGAGATCAGCTCGGCCTCGCGCTTGTTCCATGTCTCCAGCATCTTCGGATCAGGCAGACAGCCGATCAGGCCGGGATGGATCAGGCCGGCGAAGTTGACGCCGGGCACATGGCGCGACGAGGTGTAGAGGCCCTTGATGTCCCAGATCGATTTCTGCGCCAGCGGAAAATGGTCGGTGAGGAAGCCGCCGCCATTCTGCTTGGAGAAGAATCCGTTGAAGCCCCACAGGCTCTCCTTGAGCGGGCCGACGTCGAGCAGGTCGACCACGAGGAGATCGCCGGGCTCGGCGCCCTTGACGCCGATCGGACCGGAGAGGAAGTGCACGATCGACAGGTCGATGTCGCGCACGTCGTCGGCGGAGTCGTTGTTCTTGATGAAGCCGCCGGTCCAGTCATAGGTCTCGATGATGAAATCGTCGCCGGGATTGACCCAGGCCACGATCGGGATGTCTGGGTGCCAGCGGTTATGCACCATGTCATTTTCGTAGGCCGACTTGGTGAGATCGACCTTGATCAGTGTCTCTGGCATCGAGATGCTCCCCTTTTACTACGGTTGGTTAGACGGACAGATATTTCGAGACCTGCGCGGCATCGACAGCATCGCGCGGGTCGTCACGCACGATCTCGCCGTTCTCGATCACCAGCACGCGGTCGGCGATATCGAGCGCGAAGCTCAGGACCTGCTCGGAGACGACGATCGACAGCCCCTTTTCGTCGCGGATGCGTTTCAGCGTCCGCGCCATGTCCTTGATGATCGACGGCTGGATGCCTTCGGTCGGCTCGTCGAGCAGCAGCACCTTCGGCTTGGTCGCGAGCGCCCGCGCAATCGCGAGCTGCTGTTGCTGACCGCCGGAGAGATTGCCGCCACGGCGGCTCTTCATCTCCAGCAGCACCGGGAACAGCTCATAGATGTCGCTTGGCACTTCCGATCCGCCCGAGACGACGAGGCCGGTCTCGATGTTTTCCTTCACTGTCATGGTGGAGAAGATCATGCGGCCCTGCGGCACATAAGCGAGGCCCTTGGCGACGCGCTCATAGCTCGGCAGACCGCCGAGCTCCGCGCCGTCCATGGTCACCGAGCCGCTTCTAGCCGGCAGGATGCCCATCAGCGATTTCATCAGCGTGGTCTTGCCCATGCCGTTGCGGCCCATGATCGCAACGATCTCGTTAGGCGCGACCTTGACGTTGAGCCCATGCAGCACCTCGCTCTGGCCGTAGGCGACGTGAAGATCGGAAATTGCCAGCATCGTCGTACTCCTAGGCTCGGTGTTCCTTCACCTCTCCCCACCGGGGAGAGGTCGCGCCGAAGGCGCGGGTGCGGGGGTGCAGGTCCCTCGAGAGAGCGGAACCCCTCACCCGAATTGCACTTGACGACGCTTCGCATCGCAAGGCGCAATTCGACCTCTCCCATAGGGAGAGGTGGACCGTCGTTGCCGCGACAGGCTCGACCAACTTCGCCATCGTCAGTGCCCCAGATACACTTCGATGACCTTGGGATCGTTCTGCACTTTCTCCATGGTCCCCTCGGAGAGGATCTGGCCCTGGTGCAGCACGGTGACCTTGTGCGCGATATCCTCGACGAACTTCATGTCGTGCTCGATCACCAGCACCGAACGGTTCTGGATGATGCGGTTGAGCAGCTCGGCGGTCTTGGCACGCTCGGACACGCTCATACCGGCGACGGGCTCGTCCAGCATCAAGAGGTCCGGATCCTGGATCAGCAGCATGCCGATCTCGAGCCATTGCTTCTGGCCGTGGCTGAGCAGGTCGGCGCTCATGTTCAGCTTGTCCTTCAGGAAGATCATCTCGGCGACCTCGTGGACGCGATCGCGCACGGCGGCATCGCGGGTGAAGGTCAGCGCGCCGAACACCGAGCGTCCGCGCGGATAGGAGATCTCCAGATTCTCGAACACCGTGAGATCGTCGTAGATCGACGGGTTCTGGAATTTGCGCCCGACACCGGCCTTGACGATCTCGTTCTCCTTCATCCGCGTCAGCTCCTTGCCGCGGAACTGGATCGAGCCTGAGGTCGCTTTGGTCTTGCCGCAGATCAGGTCGAGCACGGTGGTCTTGCCGGCGCCGTTGGGGCCGATGATGACGCGGATTTCGTTCTCATCGACATAGAAGGAGAGATCGTTGACCGCCTTGAAGCCGTCGAACGAGACAGTGAGAGCTTCAACGGCCAGAAGGAATTCCTTGGGCTGGTGTCCTATGAGCATGATGACCTCCTCACTCTGCCGGGGCGCCGTCGGCGACCGAGCCGTCGGTCCAGCCTTCGGGCTTGGGTTTGCGCGAAGCGATCAAGCGCTCGATGCGTGGCTGCACGTAGTCGCCCCAGATCCCGGCAAGACCGTTCGGGAATGCGAGCACCACGGCAATGAACAGACCGCCGAGACCGAACAGCCACAATTCGGGGAAGGTTTCCGACAGGCTGGTCTTGGCGAAGTTCACCAGCAGCGTGCCGTAGATGGCGCCGAGGATCGACAGCCGGCCGCCGACGGCGGTGTAGATCACCATTTCGATCGAGGGCACGATGCCGACGAAGGATGGCGACATGAAGCCGACATTGAGCGCGAACATGGCGCCGCCGACGGCGGCGAACACAGCGGCGATGCAGAAGGCGAAGATCTTGAAGTTGGCGACGCTGTAGCCGGAGAACCTGACCCGGTCCTCCTTCTCGCGCATCGCGACCAGGATGCGCCCGAGCTTGGAGTGCCGGACGAACTGCGCGATCATGATGCAGACGAGCAGGCAGCCGACCTCGAAGAAGTACAGCGCGATCTTGGCGTGATCGGGCCGGATGTCCCATCCTTTCAGGGTGCGCAAATCGGTCATGCCGTTGATGCCGCCGGTGTAGCCCTGCTGGCCCACGATCAGGATGGTGAGGATGGCCGCGACCGCCTGGGTGATGATGGCGAAGTAGGTGCCGCCGACGCGGCGCTTGAACATCGCGGTGCCGATGATCAATGCGAAGATGCCGGGCACCAGGACAATCGCCGCGATGGTGAAGGTGAGGCTGTGGAACGGCTTCCAGAAGAACGGCAGTGCGGTCAGCTGATTCCAGTCCATGAAATCAGGGATACCCGGCGTCGACTGGATCTTGGTGTTCTCCACGCTCGAGGCCTCGAGCTTGAGGAACATCGCCATGCAGTAGCCGCCGAGCCCGAAGAACACGCCCTGGCCGAGGCTCAAGATGCCGCCATAGCCCCAGCAGATGACAAGGCCCAGCGCAACGAAGGCGTAGGTCAGGTACTTTGCGACCAGGTTGAGCCTGAAGACATCGAGCGTGAGCGGCAACACCGCGACCAGGAACACCGCGAGCACCAGAATTCCGATCAACTCTGATCGATTGAAGAACCTGTTGTCGGTCATTGCATCAGCCTCATATTCTCACTTGCGAACCTTGAGGGCGAACAGCCCCTGCGGCCGCAGCATCAGGATTCCGACAACGGCGAGTAGCGTCAGCACCTTGGCCATCGAGCCCGACATGAAGAACTCGAGGGTGGATTGCGTCTGCGAGATCGAGAAGGCCGAGGCGATGGTGCCGAGCAGGCTGGCGGCGCCGCCGAACACGACGACAAGGAATGTGTCGACGATGTAGAGCTGCCCCGAGGTCGGCCCGGTCGATCCGATCATGGTGAAGGCGCTGCCGGCGACGCCCGCGATGCCGCAGCCGAGGCCGAAGGTGTAGCGATCGACCTTCTCGGTGTTGATGCCGACGGCGCCAGCCATGATGCGGTTCTGCACCACCGCGCGGACCTGGCGGCCCCAGCGCGATTTGAACATGACATAGGCGACCACGATGGTGATCAGCACCGTCAGGCACATCACGAATACGCCGTTGATGGGGACTTCGATGCTGCTGGTCACTTGCAGAGAGCCGAGCATCCATTGCGGCAGCTCGACGCCGACCTCGCGCGCGCCGAACACGGAACGATAGGCCTGCTGCAACATCAGGCTGAGACCCCAGGTCGCCAGCAGCGTGTCGAGCGGACGCTTGTAGAGGTGACGTATCAGCACCCATTCCACGAGCATTCCCAGCGCGCCTGAGGCGAGGAAGGCGAGGATCATGGCGAGGAAGAAGTAGCCGCCGAACAGACCAGGCATGTAGGCCTGGAACAGATTGGAGGTCATCCAGGTGACGTAGGCCCCCAGGATCATGAACTCGCCATGGGCCATGTTGATGACGCCCATCTGGCCGAAGATGATCGCAAGCCCGAGCGCCATCAGCACGTAGACCGAGAACAGGATCAGTCCTGCAAAGCCCTGCATGACGAAGATGGAGCCAAGGTCACCAAGCGAGTAGTCGCCGAACATCGATGTCCTCCGTCAGGGAATAGGGTCCCGCGTCGCGCGCAAATGCGCGACGCGGGGTCTTGGGCATGGACTTGCAATCCACGCCAGGGAGAGGCTTGAGCTTGAGGGACGTTGCCGGAGAGGCCGCGACTTACTGGTAACCCTTCGGGAACGGATCCGGCTCGACGAGGTCGGCGGTCTCGTAGATCAGCTCGAACTGGCCATCGAGCTTGGCGCGGCCCACGCGGGTCTTCGACCAGAGGTGATGGTTTTCGTGGATGCGCACATAACCTTCCGGCGCGCCCTTGAACTCGACGCCGGGCGAAGCCGCAGCGATCTTGTCGACGTCGAAGGAGCCGGCCTTCTCGACCGTCAACTTCCACAGCCACGGGCCGAGATAGGCAGCCTGGGTGACGTCTCCGATCACGGTCTTTTCGCCCCACATCTTCTTGAACGCGGGCACGAAGGCCTTGTTGTTGGGATTGTCGAGCGACTGGAAGTACTTCATGCAGGCATAGGCGCCCGCGATGTTCTCGCCGCCGATGCCGTCGATTTCGTCCTCGGTGACCGAGATGGTGAGCAGCGGCTGCTTGGCGAGATCGATGCCGGCAGCCTTGAGCTGCTTGTAGAAGGCGACATTGGAGCCGCCGACGACGTCGGTGAAGATCACGTCGGGCTTGGTCAGCTTGATCTTGTTGATGACCGAGTTGAACTGGGTGTTGCCGAGCGGATAATACTCCTCGCCGACGACCTTGCCCTTCAGCACGTTCTCGACGTGCTTGCGCGCGATCTTGTTGGAGGTGCGCGGCCAGATGTAGTCGGAGCCGATGAAGAAGAAGGTTTTCGCGCCCTTTTCCTTGGCGATCCAGTTGAGACCGGCGAGGATCTGCTGGGTCGCTTCCTGGCCGGTGTAGATCACGTTCTTGGACTGCTCGAGGCCTTCATAGAAGGTCGGGTAGTAGAGCATGCCGTTGTACTGCTCGACGACCGGCAGCACCGCCTTGCGCGAGGCCGAGGTCCAGCAGCCCATGATCGCCGCAACCTTGTCGTTCACGAGCAGCTTCTTCGCCTTCTCGGCGAAGGTCGGCCAGTCGCTGGCGCCGTCTTCCTGGATGAACTTGATCTTGCGTCCGAGCACGCCGCCGGCGGCGTTGATCTGCTCGATGGCGAGCTTTTCGGCCTCAATCGAACCGGTCTCGGAGATCGCCATGGTGCCGGTCGCCGAATGCAGGATGCCAACCGTCACCTCGGTGTCGGTGACCGCGAGACCGGTGGTGTTCACCGCCGAGGTCGCCGGGGTCTGCGCAAACGACGTCCGCGGCAGCATCGTGATGGCAGGGACGGCCGCCATTCCCATCAATAGTTTGCGCCGGAGCGGCGACAACAAGCCCTTGTTGGTTTCGTCTGACATGAGCACCCCACTGTTTGTTCGAGGACACGCGATTGGTGTCGTGAGGATGGCTCGAATTTGTGCACCGCAAGCATACGCAAGATCGCGTATACTGCACCGCAAAATACCGACGTAGGCTTTTGGTACGGGATTTGCGAGGGCTCCGGGTCCGCATCGGGAGTGGGGTAAAGCGTGGCAGGGCGGCAGCGAATAGACCGCGTCAGGCGCCAGTACAACCAATGGGTCGCCAACCAGACGCTGGAAGACTACGCGCTGCGCTTCACCGCCAAGAGCGCGCGACGCTGGTCCGCCGCCCGCGTCGCCAACACCGCGATCGGCGCGATCTCCTTCCTGGTGCTGGAGGCGATCGGCGGCACCATCACCCTCAACTACGGCGTGACCAACGCCGCATCCGCAATTCTCGTCGTCTCCGCCATCATCTTCTGCTGCGGGGTTCCGATTGCCTACTATGCCGCCAAATGCGGCATCGACATTGACCTCCTCACCCGCGGCGCCGGCTTCGGCTATATCGGCTCGACCGTCACCTCGCTGATCTACGCCTCCTTCACCTTCATCTTTTTTGCGATTGAGGCGGTGATCCTGGCAACCGCGCTGGAGATGTGCCTCGGGATTCCCCGCCCGATCGGCTACCTCATCAGCGCGGTCGCGATCATTCCGCTGGTGACCTACGGCATCACGCTGATCAGCCGCTTCCAGCTCTGGACGCAGCCGCTCTGGGTCGTGCTGCACATCCTGCCCTTTGCCGCGATCGCGTGGGCCAACCCGCACTCTTTTACGGAATGGCACAAATTCGCCGGCGAGCACGGCGATCTCGGCGGCCATTTCGATCTGTTGCTGTTCGGCGTCGCATCCTCCGTCGTATTCTCGCTCGTGGCGCAGATCGGCGAGCAGGTCGACTTCCTGCGATTCCTGCCGCGCGACCGTCGCACCTCCAGGGCGTCGTGGTGGATCGCGCTGATGAGCGCAGGGCCGGGCTGGATCGTGCTCGGTGCGCTGAAGCTGCTGGCGGGGTCGTTCCTCGCTTTTTTTGCGCTCAGCCACGGCGTGCCGCCCGAGGAAGCCGCCGAGCCCGCGCACATGTATCTGGTGGCGTTTCGCTACGTGCTGTCGGATCCGGATCTTTCACTGGCGCTGACCGGCTTCTTCGTGGTGTTGTCGCAGATCAAGATCAACGTCACCAACGCCTATGCCGGCTCGATCGCCTGGTCGAACTTCTTCTCGCGCCTGACGCACAGCCACCCCGGACGCGTGGTCTGGCTGGTGTTCAACGTGATGGTCGCGCTGCTGTTGATGGAGATCGGCGTCTACAAGGCGCTGGAGCAGACGCTCGCGCTCTATTCCAACGTCGCGATCGCCTGGGTCGGCGCGCTGGTGTCCGACCTCGTCATCAACAAGCCGCTCGGCCTCCGTCCGCCGCAGATGGAGTTCAAGCGGGCGCATCTCTACGACATCAATCCGGTCGGCGTCGGCGCGATGACTCTCGCGATCATCGTTTCCATCGCGGCGTTCTACGGCCTATTCGGCCCGACCATGAAGGCGCTCGCGGCGTTCGTTGCGCTGACGGTGGCTTTCGTCACCGCGCCGATCATCGCCTGGCTCACGGACGGAAAATTCTACATCGCCCGCAAGCCGAAGCGGAGCTGGGCCAATATCGAGGCGATCCAGTGCTGCATCTGCGAGCACAGTTTTGAGCCGGAGGATACCACCTCCTGCCCCGCCTATGCCGGCCCGATCTGCTCGCTATGCTGTTCGCTCGATGCGCGCTGCCACGATCTCTGCAAGCCGCATGGGCGCGCGCAGGTGCAGTTCTCCGAGGCGCTCGGCAAGATCCTGCCGCAGCAGATCTATCAGCGCATCAACTCGCAATTCGGGCACTATATCGGTGTCTTCGTCGTCTCCGCCGGCCTCGTCGCGCTGGTGCTCGGGCTGATCTATCTGCAGACCTCGGCCAGCGTGCATGGCGAGAACGCGCTGGTCTCCAACGTGCTGTGGAAGGTGTTCTTCTCGCTCAGCATCATTATCGGCGTGGTCGCCTGGCTGTTCGTGCTGGCGCAGCAGAGCCGCCGCGCCGCGGAGGCCGAGACGCGCCGGCAGACCGCGCTGCTGATCCAGGAAATCGACGCGCACAAGCGCACAGACGCCGAGCTGCAGCGCGCCAAGGAGGTCGCCGAATCCGCCAACCTCGCCAAGAGCCGCTATGTGGTGGGGCTGAGCCACGAGCTGCGCTCGCCGCTGAACGCGATCAGCGGCTATGCGCAGCTGCTGGAGCAGGATGCGTCGCTCAATACCAAGCCGCGCGATCAGGTCCGCGTCGTCCGTCGCAGCGCCGACCACCTCTCCGGCCTGATCGACGGCATTCTGGATATTTCCAAGATCGAGGCTGGCAGGCTCTATCTCTCCCGCGACGAAGTCCGCCTGAGCGAATTCCTCGATCAGCTCGTCGGCATGTTCCGCCTCCAGGCCGGCGCCAAGGGCATCGACTTCGTGTTCCGGCGTCCGGCTACACTGCCGACAGTGGTCTATGCCGACGAGAAGCGGCTGCGCCAGGTGCTGATCAACCTCCTCTCCAACGCCATCAAGTTCACCCAGACCGGCAGCGTGCAGTTCGTGGTCCATTACCGCAGCCCGGTCGCCGAGTTCGAGGTGACCGACACCGGGCCCGGTATCCAGAGCGACGATCTTGAACGCATCTTTGCACCGTTCGAGCGCGGCGCGCTCGGAGTCTCGCAGCCGCAGACTGGCACAGGGCTGGGGCTCACCATCAGCCGGTTGCTCGCCGGCGTGATGGGCGGCGACATCAAGGTCACCAGCACCGTCGGCCGCGGCAGCACCTTCAAGGTGAAGATGCTGCTGTCGGAGGTCACCAATCCCAGGCGCACCGCGCCGGTGGAGGCGCCAATCTCGGGCTATCACGGCGCGCGCAAGACCATCCTCATCACTGACGACGACCCTGTTCATCGCGATCTCCTGCGCGAGGTGCTGACGCCGCTCGGATTCATCCTGCTGAGCGCCGGCGACGGTCCCGGCTGCCTCGCGCTGGCGAAGCATTGCCGGCCCGATCTGTTCCTGCTCGACATCTCGATGCCGGCCATGGACGGCTGGACCGTCGCGGAACAGCTGCGCGCCGACGGTCATCACCAGGCCCGTATCCTGATGGTGTCGGCGAGCGCGCTGGAGGCGCACGGCGCGCCGCTGGCACAGCCGTTCCACGACGGCTATCTGATGAAGCCGATCGACATTCCCCGATTGCTGGAAACCATTCGACAGCTGCTCAAGATCGAATGGCAATACGGCTCCGACGAGACGGCCGTGCCGCTGTGGCGGCCGGAGAGCGGCTCGCGCCCCCCGGCCAGGCACATCGAGGCGCTGATCGGGCTCGGCCAGATCGGCTACGTCAAAGCCATCCAGCTCAAGCTGGACGAGATCGGCAGCGAACACCCTGAACATGCCGACTTCGTCGCGGAAATGCGATCGCTGGTCGATCGCTTCGACCTCGACCAATACATGAGAACATTGAAAAACCTGCATGCTTATGAGCATTGAGCCGAAAAAGCGCGACGTCGCGCTCGTTGTCGACGACTCGCCGGAGACGCTGAGGCTGCTGACCGACGCGCTCGACGGCGCCGGGATGACAGTGATGGTCGCGCTCGACGGCGCCAGCGCGATGCGCATCGTCGACCAGATCACGCCCGACATCGTGCTGCTCGATGCCGTGATGCCAGGCATGGATGGATTCGAGACCTGCCGGCGACTCAAGCGCGACACCGGCCTTGCCAATGTGCCCGTGATCTTCATGACCGGCCTCGCCGAAACCGAGCATATCGTGCGCGGACTGGAAGCCGGCGGGGTCGACTACGTCACAAAACCGATCGTGATCGAGGAGATGCTGGCGCGCATCCGCGTCCATCTCGGCAATGCGCGGCTGACCCAGAGCGCGCGCGCCGCGCTCGACGTCTCCGGCCGCTTCCTGTTCGCAGTCAACCGTCAGGGCCACATCCTCTG
Organism: Bradyrhizobium sp. CCBAU 45384; assembly: GCF_028128665.1. Classification (NCBI taxonomy): domain Bacteria; kingdom Pseudomonadati; phylum Pseudomonadota; class Alphaproteobacteria; order Hyphomicrobiales; family Nitrobacteraceae; genus Bradyrhizobium; species Bradyrhizobium sp. CCBAU 45384. Next base: position 13,110 of record NZ_LBIZ01000092.1, on the reverse strand, counting down.
GGCAACGCCGCAGGCCCAGAAGCTTCTCGCCGATCACCATGGCATGCAGACGGACGACTTCGTCCTGCCGCCGTCGCTGCTGCAATGGCTGGAGCAGGCGAAAGGCAAGGGCAGTGCGAAGTCGCAGACCGCTTCGTTGCCCGACAATCCGCAGCTCCGCTTCTACTACATGGGCGAAACCGCTCCGAACGAGTTTCTGCTGCGGTTGTCGAAAGAGGCCGGCACCGCGCTGCCGCCGGAATTCACCAGCGAGCTCGGCCTCACCACACGCGAGGGCGAGGTACTGGCCTGGCTCAGCAAGGGCAAGACCAACCGCGACATCGCGCAGATTTTGGGCCTCAGCCCGCGCACGGTCGACAAGCATCTGGAGCAGATCTACGCGAAACTCGGCGTGGAGAACCGGACGGCGGCGGCAGCAATCGCGACGAATGCGACAAGGAGGAATTCGTAGGCCTATCAGGAATGAGTTGGAACGCTAGCGCCTAACAACCGGTGTCGTCCCGGCGAAGGCCGGGACCCATACCGCGTGATCTCTCAATTTTGGAAGCTAGTCGTACCGGACAACGAGTCTTCGCCAAACTACTCCCTGGGGTTATGGGTCCCGGCCTTCGCCGGGACGACAGTGGAGTGCGGAGCGGATGCTCTCGCCCAACACATCAAGAACCACCTCACCCATACACAAACGCCTTGTCATCCAGATCCGTCTTCGGGATCTCGTCCTTCTCGGTCCAGTAATCCTGGCTGTGCTGCCATTCCGGCTTGTCACCACGCTTGGGCAGCAGGTTCATGTTGCGCATGATATAGCCGGGATTGAAGTTTTCCGGATCGATCCAGGGCAGGATCGGCATGTTGTGATCTTCGGGCCGCAATTTGACCTCGACCTTCTTCGCCCCCTTCGCCTTCATGTGACCGAGCAGGCGACAGACAAAATCGGCGACCAGATCGACGCGCAAGGTCCAACTCGCGCGGAAATAGCCGAACACCCAGACCATGTTCGGCACACCCGTGAACATCATGCCACGATAGGTGACAGTGTCGCCGAAAGCGAGCGGCTTGCCGTCGATCTCGAAGGCGATGTCGCCGAGCGCCGAGAGATTGAAACCGGTCGCGGTGACGATGACATCGGCCTCCAGCAACTTGCCTGACTTGAGCTGGATACCGTTCTCGACGAAGCATTCGATCTCGTCGGTGACGACCGAAGCCTTGCCGCTGGCGATGCCCTTGAACAAATCGGCATCGGGCACGAAAGCGATGCGCTGCCGCCACGGCCGGTAGCTCGGCGTGAAATGCGTCTCGACGTCGTAATCAGGACCGAGCACCGCGCTGATCTGGCCGATCAGCTCCTTCTTCACCTGCTCGGGCTTGGCCAGACAGAGCTTTGTGAATGCGTCTTGCTCGAACAGGATCTTGCGCCGGACAATCTCGTGGATCCAGGCTTCATCGACCTGAAGCCGGCGCAATTCCTCGGCGATCTCGATGGCGTTGCGCCCGAGGCGGAAATAGGTTGGCGAGCGCTGCAGCATGGTGACATGCGCGCAGTCGTCCGCGATGTTCGGCACCAGCGTCGCAGCAGTCGCCCCCGAGCCGATCACGACCACCTTCTTGTCCTTGAGGTCGATGTCGTCAGGCCAGGTCTGCGGATGGACGATGCGCCCCTTGAAGCGGTCCACGCCCTTCCATTCCGGCGTGTAGCCTTCGGAATGGCGATAGTAACCCTGACACATCCAGAGGAAGTTTGCGGTGAAGGTCCTTGCCTCGTCGGTATCCGTCGTCACCGCCTCGATGGTCCAGAGATTCCGCTCGCTCGACCAGCTCGCCGACATGATCTTGTGCTTGTAGCGAATGTGGCGAGCGATATCGTTGTCGTCGATCACCTCTTTCATATAGGCGAGGATCTCCTCGGCGGTGGCGATCGGCGGCCCGACCCAAGGCTTGAAGCTGTAGCCGAAGGTATGGAGATCGCTGTCCGAGCGAATGCCGGGATAACGATGCGTGCTCCAGGTACCGCCGAACGTCGCCTGCGTCTCCAGGATGACGTAGCTGGTGCCCGGCAGCTGCTTTTCGATGTGGTAGGCACTGCCGATGCCGGAGATGCCGGCGCCGACGATCAGCACGTCGAAATGTTCTGAGGCCTGTTGAGTGGCGGCGTGACTGCGAACAGCGACATTCATTTTTGCTTCTATGCCTTGTCATTTTCAGGCCGCCATTGCTTGGCGACGCGTTTCCTCCGCGACGGGCATGGTTGCCAACCGCGCTTCCCTCGCAAAATGACATAGATCAAGTCGCGATCAAACTACAACGCCGCGCCCCAGCTCCGCGCCGTCTGCAGGATCCAGTCGCGATAGAGCGTCAGCGGCGTGACACCGGTCAATCCGCCGCAGCCCGCGGCATTATTCGGCCCTGTCGACCAGCTGATGACCCCGACAAGCACCGCGCCACCAGGCTTGTCCTCAAACACGGGACCACCGGAATCGCCGGTGCAGGCGCCGATTCCGTCGCGAACACCGTTGGTTACGGGATCGACCAGACGGATCTGGAACGTGCCGGGCTGGCCGGTAACAACGAGGCCCGCAACGCGAATCGTGCCGCCACTCTTGCCGTCGCCGCGCACGGTGACGCCGATCCCGGCGATGGTGAAGCGACTGCCGACCTGGACTGGAATAGTTGGCGCTCCGACCGGCACCGTCGATTTTCCCTTGAGTGGAATTTCCAGTTGCAGCAATGCCACGTCGGCCGTGGCGCGATGCGCCAGCATTGCCTGCATGTTGAAGCCCGGATGGATCGCAACGGTGCGCACGTTCAGCAGTTGCGGCTGACCGTCCGCGCCTCGCTCGACGATCTTGTAGTCTGCGCCCGGCTGCACGCAGTGCGCGACCGTGAGCACAAGCATCGGAGCGATCAAGGTGCCGGTACAGAAATTGCCGCGCGAGCCGACGATGGTGACAACCGCGCGCGCAACGCCTTCCGTCTGCGGCGTGCCGCCGCCGACGATGGCATGAGCGGGCGTCGCAACCAGCAGCGCGGTTATGGCGAATATGGCAAGCTTCTTCATGGAACAGATTCGGGCATCGGCAGGACTGGTCCTTGCCGATAGCGCATGCTAGCCGTCTTGGAAAGCAATTGACGAGGGCGGGACATTGGCGATCGAGGCGGTGATCTTTGATTTTGGCGGCGTGTTGACGAGCTCGCCGTTCGAGGCGTTTTCGCGGTTCGAGACCGAACGTGGCCTGCCCGTCGACATTATCAGGCGTACCAACGCCGCCAACCATTTGGAAAATGCCTGGGCCAAATTTGAGCGCGCCGAGGTCGACATCGAGACATTCGACAAATTGTTCGCGGCGGAATCACTGGCGCTCGGCGCCGAAGTGCGCGGCCGCGACGTGCTGCCGCTGCTCCAGGGCGATCTCCGTCCCGAGATGGTCGAGGCGCTGAAGCGCATCAAGACCGGGTTCAAGACCGGCTGCATCACCAACAACCTTCCGGCCAACGCCATCGGCAGCATGACCGGGCGCTCGCTCTATGTCGCCGAGGTGATGGTGTTGTTCGACCACGTCATCGAATCCGCCAAGATCGGCCTGCGCAAACCGGACCCGCGCATCTACCAGTTGATGGTCGAAACGCTGCAGGTCGATCCGAGGAAATGCGTCTATCTCGACGACCTCGGGGTCAATTTGAAGCCCGCGCGCGAGATGGGCATGACCACGATCAAGGTGACGAGCGGGGCGCAGGCGATCGCGGAGCTCGAGGCGGCGACGAAGATGAAGCTGGGATAGTTCGCCAATGCCGTAGGGTGGGCAAAGCGGAAGCGTGCCCACCAAAAGCATGTGGTGGGCACGGCGCTTTCGCGCCTTTGCCCACCACACGAGAGCTACTCTGCGGCGGCAGCGATGCGCTCAGGGAACGCAGCCGCGAGCGAAGCACGATCAGGCTTCAGCACGCCGCGTTCGGTGATGAGGCCCGTCACGAGGCGCGCCGGGGTCACATCAAAGGCGTAATTCGCAACAGGCGAACCTTCCGGCACGATGCGCACGGTCTCGAGCCGGCCATCGGCCGTGCGGCCGGTCATGTCCGTTACCTCGGCTCCGCTGCGCTGCTCGATCGGGATATCCCTGATGCCGTCATTCACCGCGAAATCGATCGTCGGCGACGGCAGCGCGACATAGAACGGCACGTTGTTGTCGTGCGCTGCGAGCGCCTTCAGATAGGTGCCGATCTTGTTGCAGACGTCGCCATTGGCGGCGACGCGATCGGTGCCGACGATGGCGAGATCGACCATGCCGTGCTGCATCAGATGGCCGCCGGTGTTGTCGGGGATCACGGTGTGCGGCACGCCGTGATGGCCAAGCTCCCACGCGGTGAGCGAGGCGCCCTGGTTGCGCGGACGGGTCTCATCGACCCAGACATGGATCTTGATGCCGCGCTCATGCGCGAGATAGATCGGTGCGGTTGCCGTGCCCCAATCGACAGTCGCGAGCCAGCCGGCGTTGCAATGGGTCAGCACGTTGACGGTCTCGCCCGGCTTCTTTCTGGTCACGATCGCCTCGATCAGCTTCAGCCCGTTGCCGGCGATGCCGCGGTTGATCTCGACATCCTGTTCGACGATCTCGTCAGCGCGCGCATAGGCCGCTTCCGCCCGTTCGACCGGATCGATCGGCGCGAGCGTCGCGCGCATCTCATCGAGCGCCCATTTCAGATTGATCGCGGTCGGCCGCGCCACGACCAGCGTGTCGTAGGCGCGCCTCAGTCCGGCGTCGGAGGCGTCCTCGCGCATCGCAAGCGCCATGCCGTAGGCGGCGGTGGCGCCGATCAGCGGCGCACCGCGCACCAGCATGTCGCGGATCGCGACCGCCGCGTCCTCGCATGAGGTCAAACGCGCAACGACGAACTCATGCGGCAGCCGGCGCTGATCGATCGCACCGACCGACCAGCCGTCGCGCTCGCGCCAGATGCTGCGGAAATGCTTGCCGTCGACCTTCATGGCGTTCTGCCTTTCGACCTTGTTGCGTCTCAACCGCGCAGGATGCGCCCGGCCACCGCATCGAGCTTCTTCAACAGCTCGGGATCGCGCGCCTCGGGCGCGGTGATCAGCGCGGTGTCGAGCGCCCGGTCCGATCCGATCGGACACGGCTCATGCTCGCGCGGAAAATCCCTGGCCAGCCGTGCCACGAGTGACTTTGCCTTGTCGGCGTTCGAGGTCAGCACGCGGATGATGTCCTGCACGGTGACGGCGTCGTGATCGGGATGCCAGCAATCGAAATCCGTCACCATCGCCACGGTCGCGTAGCAAATCTCCGCCTCACGCGCGAGCTTGGCCTCGGGCATGTTCGTCATGCCGATCACGGAATAGCCCAGCGTCTTGTAGGTCATGCTCTCCGCATAGGTGGAGAATTGCGGTCCCTCCATGCAGACATAGGTGCCGCCGCGCGCGATCGCGATACCCTCGGCCTCGGCCGCTGCGGCGAGATGAATGCGCAGCCGCGGCGAGACCGGATGCGCCATCGAGACATGCGCAACACAACCCTTGCCGAAGAACGAGCTCTCGCGCTTGTGGGTACGGTCGACGAACTGGTCGACCAGAACGAAGGTGCCGGGCGGCATCTCGTCCTTGAAGGAGCCGCAGGCCGAAAGCGAGATCAGATCGGTGACACCGGCGCGCTTCAGCACGTCGATATTGGCGCGGTAGTTGATGTCGGAGGGCGACAGCCGATGACCTTTGTCGTGGCGCGGCAGGAATACGATCGGCAGGCCCGCGATGGTGCCGCGCCGCACCGGCGCCGACGGCTCGCCCCAGGGGCTCCCGATCACCTCTTCGCGTGCGCCCTCCAGACCCGGCAAATCGTAGATGCCGGAGCCGCCGATGATGCCCAATACCGCCTGTGTCATGCCTACTCACCCCTGTCCGCCGCGTGCGACATGGTTAAGCTATGCCAGTTTTGCGGCGAATTTGGAACGGGGGTGTGGTGGCGGAGCGTGACAAGCCTAGGCGCTTGCCACACATTCAGTGTCGTCCCGGCGAAGCTAAGCCGCCGCCGCCAACTTCAGCTGCGTCGCGACCATCCGCTCCAGCGTCTCGACCGACTGGAAATTCTCCGGCGTGATCTCGGTCTGCGGAATGGTGAAGTCGAACTCGGCTTCGACACCCAGCATCAAATTGACCATGTCCATCGAGGTCAGGCCGGCATCGACGAGCTTCGTCGACGGCGTGACGTCAGCGCTGAGCGAGTTCTGCTCGAGGATGCCCTTCACCAGCTTGATGATGCGGTGACGCACGTCGGTGTCGAAGGCCTGCATGGTTAAATTTCCCGTCTGTCAACAATCGATCGAACCCGTCGCCCGGTACGATGGGCGCGACGGGTCGATCTCACAATGGGCGCGACCAATACTTCGCGTTTGTTAGTAAACGATGACTCAGATTGTCAGGAATTTGGGCTTCTTCCAGAACCCTAACGCGATCGCGGAAATCCGGGGGATGCGAAAAACCGGCCTTTAACTGTTCGTTCCGAATTGCGGTCCGTTTACCCTGTATTTCATCGACGAATTTGAATTAAATCCGTAGCCTCGTCTCACAAGCAAAGATGGTCGGAGGATCTCTTTCAGCGACATCGCGAATGATGCCGGCGATCCCGAACGACGAAGCGGAGGCGGACGAGTATGAACGTGCGTGAAGCAGTCCAGACTTTCGACGAAACGCGGCCGAGCCTTTTCGAGCATGGTCCTTCCCTGATCGAGCGCGCAGCGCGCACCGCCAGCGTGGCTGCGGCCGAGGCCGACGGCGTCGACCGAGACGCCGGCTTCCCGCACAAGGCATTCGATACCGCGCGTGAGCAAAAACTGCTCGGCGTCATGATCCCGGTCGAGTTCGGCGGCTTCGGCGCCTCGATCCATGACGTCACCGACATCTGCTACACGCTCGGGCGCGCCTGCGCCTCGACCGGAATGATCTACGCGATGCATCAGACCAAGGTCGCCTGCATCATCAGGCATGGCCATGGTATCCCCTGGATGGAAACCATGATGCGCCGGGTCGCCCGCGACCAATGGCTGCTCGCCTCTTCTACCACCGAAGGCCAGAACGGCGGCAACATTCGCGCCAGTGCGGCCGCGGTCGATCACGCCGGCGATACTGTCTCGCTGGTGCGCGACGCCACCGTGATCTCCTACGGCGCACAGGCCGACGGCCTCGTCACCATCGCCCGCCGGGCCACCGATGCGGCTGCTTCCGACCAGGTGCTGCTGGCACTCGCCAAGGATGACTATTCGCTGAAGCAGACGCAGGGCTGGGAAACGCTGGGCATGCGCGGCACCTGTTCGACCGGCTTCGAGCTCAAGGTCGACTGTCCTGCCGATCGCGTCTTCCCGGAAGCCTATGACAAGATCCACGCCCAGACCATGACGCCATTTGCACATCTGTGTTGGTCATCGACCTGGGCCGGCATTGCAGCGGCCTCGGTGACGCGCGCGCAGGCTTTCGTCCGCAAGGCCGCTCGCTCTTCCGGTGGCCAGATGCCGCCGGCCGCCGCGCACTTCACCGCCGCAAAGATGTCGCTGGCCAAGCTGCGTGCTTTGATCGCTGCCAATCTCGATGCTTTTGCCCGCGCCGAGCATGACGAGCGCGCGCTCGGCTCGCTCGACTTCCAGTCCTCGATCACGCTGCTGAAGGTGCAGGCCTCCGAGCTCGCGGTCGAGACCGTGATGCATGCGATGCGTACCGCAGGCCTCGCCGGCTACCGCAACGACGGCGAGTTTACCATGGGCCGCCACCTGCGCGACGTCCTGTCGTCACCCATCATGATCAACAACGACCGTATCCTGGCCAATGCCGCCACCTCGACGCTGATGAGCGGCGTGCCGGCGAGCCTTCGTGACTAATTCAACAAGAACAAATTTGAGATAACAGGACATCGGACCATGAACATTGCCGTCTTCCCCGATTCGCCCGAGACCGCGCCTGAGATCGCGGATCCGCTCGATCATCTCGCCGACAAGCTGTTCCACCGCATGGGCGCGGACGGCGTCTATGCGCGCACCGCGCTCTATGAGGGCGTCGTCGAGAAGCTCGCTGCGCTGATCACCAGCCATCGCGAAGCCAGCACCGAGGTGATGCGGTTTCCGCCGGTGATGAGCCGCGCCCAGCTCGAGAAATCCGGCTACCTCAAGAGCTTTCCGAACTTGCTTGGCTGCGTCTGCGGTCTGCACGGGACCGAACGCGAGATCAACGCCGCGGTGAGCCGCTTCGACGCCGGCGGCGATTGGACTTCGTCGCTCTCGCCCGCCGACCTCGTGCTGTCGCCGGCCGCCTGCTATCCGGTCTATCCGATCGCGGCGAGCCGCGGGCCCCTGCCCAGGGGTGGCCTGCGCTTCGACGTCGCAGCCGATTGCTTCCGTCGCGAGCCATCGAAGCATCTCGACCGGCTGCAATCGTTCCGGATGCGTGAATATGTCTGCATCGGCACGCCCGATGACGTCGCCGATTTCCGGGAGCGCTGGATGGTGCGCGCGCAGAAGATCGCGACCGATCTCGGCCTTTCTTTCCGCGTCGACTATGCCAGCGATCCCTTCTTCGGCCGCGTCGGCCAGATGAAGGCGGTCAGCCAGAAGCAGCAGCAGCTCAAATTCGAGCTCCTGATCCCGCTGCGCTCGGAGGAGCAGCCGACCGCCTGCATGAGCTTCAACTATCACCGCGAACATTTCGGCACGACCTGGGGCATCCAGGACGCCAACGGCGAGCCTGCCCACACCGGCTGCGTCGCCTTCGGCATGGATCGTCTCGCCGTCGCCATGTTCCACACCCACGGCACAGATCTTTCCGCCTGGCCCGCCAAGGTGCGGGAGATGCTGGGTATCCAGCCGCAAATCGCGGCCGACGCCCACGGCGAAGGTTGGCGCTAAAACAAGAGGCTTCCTATTTCTACGGGCAAGACGAGCGTGATCCATACCAAGGTTCGATGTCGCGAGATCACCGAGTCCGATGTCGAAGGCATCGCGGACCTGCTGACGCGCGGCTTTGTCGGCCGCTCGCGCAACTACTGGATCCAGGGCCTGCGCCGGCAAGCCTTCCGGCCGGTGCCGGACGGCTATCCGCGCTTCGGCTACATGCTCGACAATGACGGCGAGCCGGTCGGCGTGCTGCTGCTGATCTATACCGCGCGCAAGGACGGCGAGGAGACCGCCATCCAGTGCAACCTGTCGAGCTGGTATGTCGAACCAGCCTATCGCAACTACGCGCCGCTGCTGACCAAGATCGCGCAGCGGCACAAGCACGTGACCTATCTCAACATCAGCCCGGCACCGTGGACCTGGCCGATCGTCGAGACGCAGGGCTTCCGCGCCTATTGTCGCGGTCTGTTCGTCTCGGTCCCGGCACTGTCGCGCGCGCCGCGCCGGAGCAAGATCGAGGTCATCTCGCAGCACGCCAAGACGATCGAGGGGCTTTCCGAAGCCGAGACCGAGCTCCTGACACGGCATGCGCGCTACAATTGCCTCAGCCTGGTCTGCCGCACGCCGAAGGGCGTATTCCCCTTCATCCTGCAACCGGTGCGCATCCGCCGCGGTTTCATCGCACCGCCGGTGATGCAGTTGATCTACTGCCGTGGCGCCGCCGAATACGCCACCTGCGCCGGCCGCATCGGCCGGCTGCTGCTGCGGCTCGGCAAGATCTCAGTGCTCGTCGATTCAAACGAGCCCATTCCCGGCCTTGTCGGTATTTATACCGAGCAGCGCGGCCGCAAATATTTCAAGGGCCCGCATCGCCCGCGACTGGCCGATCTCACCGATACGGAACTCGTGCTGTACGGGCCGTAGGCGCGATACGCGCTGACGACAGCGCGAATTGTCGTGCGGTCTGGGATCAACACTCTCAGCATCAGTAGACACCCTCCGTAAACTACGGCGCTTAAGGGAATTTTCCCGCCTCTTCGCTACGCTCAGTGGCTGAATTACGTTGTGTTAAGTTTATTGCCACCGAGATCCGCTGATCCCATGATGTCGACCTGCGACAACGAGCTCGGTGCGCGCCGCGAGCAAGGCCAAGAGGCCCTGCTGTCGCTGAGTCAGCTTGCGCTCGACGGCATGGAACAGGGCGTCTGCGTCTACGACGCGGACAACCGGATCGTCCTGGTCAACCGCCGGTATGTCGAACTGTTCGACATGTCGCCCGACATCGTCCGGCCCGGAACGTGCTACCGCGACGTGCTCGCCCACAGCGCAGCGCGCGGCAATATCCCGGCGAGCGAGCTCGACGCGCTCTACGCTACGCGGATCGCGTCGATTGCGGCCGGCGAACCGTTCCGGACCCGGCAGACGCTCGCAAGCGGCCTTGTCATCACGCTCGAGCTGAAGCCGCTTCCCGCTGGCGGCTGGATGACGATTTGCGACGACGTCAGCCGCCTCGCCCGCCTAGAAGCCGAGTTACGGCTTCAGACCGAGCGCAGCCAGCACGCGCTCGCGAACATGTCTCACGGCCTCATCATGTTTGACGCCGATAGCCGCCTCGTCGTCTGCAACGAACGTTTCCTGCACCTCTACGACCTCGATCCCGACATTCTGAAACCGGGTATTACGCACACCGAGTCGATCGACCTTTGGCTCGCCCGCGGCAACCGAACGGACATGCCGGGAGACGAATTCCGCAATGCCCGGATCAACGATGTCCTGACCCGGAACCCCAAATCCGTTTTGGTGACGCGCTACGACGGCCGGAAGATCCAGGCCGTATCGCGGTTCATGCCCGACGGCGGTTGGGTGACGCTGCATGAGGATGTTAACGAGCGGCTGCAATCCGAGGAGACCCTGAAGCAGCAGAACCTCATGCTGGATGCCGCGCTCGAGAACATGGCGCATGGTCTCGCGTTCTACGACAGCGACATGCGCCTGCGTGTCTGCAACTCCACCTATCAGAAGATCTACCGGCTGTCGCCGGAGGAGAGCAAACCGGGTACGCACCTGTCCGAGCTGATCGAACGATCGATGGCGAACGGCGCCTTTTCATCCGAATACAGCCCGCAGCAGATCCTTGAAGCCGCGCGCGCCCGGATCGAGAACAACGATTCCGCGCCGATGCGCCGGCGCATGACCAACGACACGATCATCTCGGTGCGCTATTGCGCGCTGCCCGAAGGCGGCTTCGTCGCCACCTATGAGGACATCACCGAGCGCGAGCGCGCGGTCGAGGAGCTGAGCGAGCAGTACCGCCGCTTCGACGCCGCGCTGAACAACATGAGCCAGGGCCTGTGCATGCTCGATGCGAGCCTGCACGTGATCGTCTGCAACCGCCGCTACATCGAGATGTACGGCCTGTCGCCCGACATCGTTAAGCCCGGCGTCTCGATGCGCGAGATCATGGAGCACAGCTGCGATCTCGGCATCCATCCGAACACGACCGCCGCCAAGCTCTATGCCGACTATGTCGAGCGGCTGCGCGAGGGCGAACACACGCTGCACCGCCACTTAAGCGACGGCCGCATCATCAAGCTCAACCACAAGCGGATGGAGCATGGCGGCTGGGTCGTCACCTACGAGGACGTCACCGAGCGCCACAAGGCCGAGGCCCGCGTCGCGCATATGGCGCGGCACGATTCCCTGACGGATCTGCCCAACCGCACGCTGTTCCGCGAGAAGATGGGCGAGGGACTGAACCAGGTCGCGATCGCCGGCGGGTCCATGGCGGTGCTGTGCTTCGACCTCGACAATTTCAAGACCGTCAACGACCGGCTCGGCCACGCTGCCGGCGACCGGCTGCTGCGCTGGGTCGCGGCGCGGCTGAAGGAGAATGTCGGCGAGCATGACACCGTCGCCCGCCTCGGCGGCGACGAGTTCGCCGTGCTCCAGCGCGGACCGCAGCCGCAATCGGCGGAGCGGCTGGCGTGGCGCCTGGTCGAGATCATCGGCCGCCCGCCGCCGCTGGAAAGCCAGTCGATCCATGTCGGCGTCTCCGTCGGCATCGCGATCGCGCCCGACCACGGGCTCGATGCCGACGAGCTGATGAAATGCGCCGATCTTGCGCTGTACCAGGCCAAGGCCAAAGGGCGCGGCGCCTATCAGTTGTTCGAGCCGCGGATGGAAGAGGAGGCGCGCAGCCGCCACGCGCTCGAGCACGATCTGCGCGGCGCGCTGGAAGATAACCAATTCCATCTGGTGTTCCAGCCGCAGGTGCGGCTCGACAGCAGCGAGCTGACCGGCTTCGAGGCGCTGCTGCGCTGGAAGCATCCCTCGCGCGGCGTGGTCTCGCCGGCCGAGTTCATTCCGATCGCCGAGGAGAACGGGCTGATCGTTCCGATCGGCGAATGGGTGCTGCGGACCGCCTGCGCCACGGCCGCCTCATGGCCTGAGGTGATCGTCGCGGTGAACCTGTCGCCCGTGCAATTCCACTCGCGTGGACTGGTGGCGATGGTGACGAACGCGCTGGCGGAAGCCGGGCTGCCGCCGCAGCGGCTGGAGCTCGAAGTCACCGAGACGGCGCTGCTCGACGACAGCGAAGCGACGATCGAGATGCTGCACCAGCTTCGCGCGCTCGGCGTACGCGTCAGCCTGGATGATTTCGGCGTCGGCTATTCGTCGCTGAGCTATTTGCGCAAGTTCCCGTTCGACCGCATCAAGATCGACCGCTCCTTCGTCGGCACGCTCGGCGAAAGCCCGGAGAGTGTCGCGATCGTCCGCACCATCGCGAGCCTCGGCTCGGTGCTCGGCGTCGAGACCACGGCGGAGGGCGTCGAGACGATCGAGCAGCTCGACTTCGTGCGCGAATGCGGCTGCACCGCGGTGCAGGGCTATTATTTCGGCAAGCCCTGCCCGGCGGCGGAGGTCGGGATGACCATCGAGACGCTGAACGCGGTTCGCCGCGTGGCGTGAACTCGGTCTCGTCTCCTCAAGTTTCGAAAACAACCCCATGCACAGTAGAACGGGTGTTGATTTCACAGGAGAAATTCGTCGCAAACGTAGGGTGGATGAGCCGAAGGCGTAATCCACCACTTCTCTCCACGCGGATAGCAGGTGGTGGGTTACGCCAAGGGACTGCGCTTCGCGCAGCCCGGGGCTAACTTTGGTGTTTCAGGAGGTTGTCCATCTGGTCTGAACCGAGGAAGCTGAGGTTGCGAAGCTTCAACGTTCCAAGGA
>NZ_LBIZ01000091.1:0-78377 GCF_028128665.1 Bradyrhizobium sp. CCBAU 45384 | reverse complement strand
TATGAACCGAGCCGCAAGGCCGTCTCGGCCATTCGGCTTCGATCCCCACTCGCGCGAATACGGAGAGCGGCACGCCGCTCGCATTCTTTTTTCAACAAAGAGCTAAAGGGCTGCGCCCTTGGCGCGCGCAAGGCATCCAAACGCTACGCGCCGCCTCCACACGTCTCCCGCAAGGGCGGGGCCCTCGTGCGGACCCTCGGCGCTGCAGGCGAAGAACGTCCGCATCATGCCCGAAACCAGCCGCCCGGGCGATAACCCCCCAGATACCGACGATCCGAGCTTCACTGCTCCGATCTTCGCCAACCTGTTCACCGATGAAGAAGGCGAGGGCTTCAGCTAGATCTGGTCTCGTCCTAACTGTCGGAACGGCGATTGATCCGATCCGCAATGCCTCGCCCGGTTGGTCTGGGCGGGCATTAATTTGCGCAGGAGCTGGCCGCGCTCTTGCGGCAGCGTCGCACCACGACCATGCGAGCTTCGCAGGATGGACGCACTGATTCCCTCAAGGAGCTTCAGTCGCAAGCAACCTACGGCGCGTCGTCGTGCTTGAGGTGTCGCTTACGGATATTGTAACTCACCAGCCAGATCACGCTGACTGCGATCGGCACGAAGGCTGCGGTCAGGAACGAGGGCTCTACCCGCAGTCCGACGTCATGCGCGCCCTTGGCAAGATAGCTAAACAAGCTGACTACATAATATCCTATCGCCCCGACCGATAATCCTTCGACCGTGCACTGCAGACGAAGTTGCTGTCTCGCGCGTTCGTTGATAGCCTGCAACAGGTCACGATGTTGTCGTTCGATTTCGACGTCGACACGGGTCCGCAACAGATCGGCGGCACGCGCCAGCTTGACCGACAGAGCCGCCTGACGATCCTCTACGGTCGCGCAGGTTCGCATTGCGGGCGCCATGCGGCGCGCCAGAAACGACGACCAGGTTGGATAACCTGAGACATCATTGCCTTCAATGATGGACAGTCGTGATTGGACCAGCTCGTTGTAGGCCCTGCTGGCGCCGAAGCGAAACAGGCTTCCGGTCGCGCCTTTTTCGAAGGAGGCGGCCAGCGCAGTCAGCTCGGCGAGCAAATCGTTGTTGAACTGCAGCCCCTCACCGCTCTGCATTTTTTCGAGCGCCTCAACAAGGCGGCGGTCGATGCGATCAACGGAAGGTGCAAGCTCAAGGGCGGCCGATAGGCCAAGCAGCGCCAGTGGACGGTAGGTCTCGATCTCCAGGAGCCGTTGCACCAGCGCTCCGAGATCGTGCGACGTCAATCCAAGGTCGCAGACGAGAATTTTCGTAAAGCCTTTTTCGTCTACGCGGAAGTCTGAGGCGGCAACGCCTGCGCCGCTCTTTGTAGCAACCATGGCCAGGCTGTTCTTGTCAAAAACCTGTTCGGCGCGCCTGGTCGGCGAGGCGTCCTGCTCCACTTCTAGCCTGATCGCGACCAGCAACTGGCCGGTTTGACGCAACGCGCGGATCAGTGATCGGACGGTACCATCAACTTTGTCAAATCGGTCTGCGGCAGAACCATTTGTGTTTCTCCAGATCCAGGTGAATGTTGTGAATTCCGAATGCTGCTCCCAACGTAGCGTAGCGGGCTCGATGACAATCTGATGAAGTTTCGCCGATTGCTCAGGCGGCGGAAGATTGCGCTCGAGGCAAAAATCGATAAAACGGCAGCGATCGCTTGTGGCCGCCTCACCCTGCGCAAGAAAAGCCAAGTGGATCACGCTGAATGGCGAAACAAGGCGGGTGAAAGGGCGCGCGTGCACTTCGCCGAGCACGGCGTCGCGTTGCGGATGTGGCGTGAAGGTTCGAAGATCAAATTCATCGACCATGTAATTGACGCCTCTCTTCAGGGTGAGCAAGCAGCCGTCAGCCGCGCGAGGCGTGGCAAGCCGGAGCGTATTCCGTTCCCCGAGCGGGGTGCAGACAGGCGATTTCTGTTACGGCAACCACATTGTCGATTGACAGATCGAGGCCCAAACACGACTCCCATCTTGTTGCCGCCGCCCTGACGCGGAGAGGCGGTGCAGGATTTGGGCCATCACTGTAGAAGGGGCTCGCTTGCGTCTTTGACGCAGTGGCTTTCGAAGACAGTTGGAGGCGGGTTTCAGACATGAAGCGCGCTTGTATCTGACAGGATGCGTACGTGGCGCAGGCCAGAGGAAATTGCCTGTTTGCACGGTGATCGCTCGCCAGGCGGCTACATTCTCTGAGACGCCATCCTGTGGACGGATTTTGTCTATGCAGAGGCCGGCGACTGACCGGGCTCGGACCAGCCCGGCAGGGATTGGCCGATCGGCGGATAACGTCACGCCGCGTGAGGTGACGTTATCACGCAGCCGGAGCGCACGCCGTCATCGTCTTTTGAGGTGACATTCAGGGCAGTGCAAGCGCCGCGGCTCGCTCGCAGTGAGGCAGATACGTGGCGAGTGTCGTGAGCGATCGACCGAATAGCGCGGATCACAAGTACGGCCGCCTCGACTTGGCAGGCGTATTGCTCGAGTGCGGTCGCGGAGGTTTTGATCCGCCTGTCGCCACGCGGCCGAGAGCCAATCTCGGTCAAACTCGCTCGCCGGTCTTTGCAGGACGCGAGGATCGCCACGTTCTCGTCGATGTCAGTTCTGTTTCGGGTCGAGCGGACGAAGCGGCGTCTTCGATGAGTGGATCTGGCCGAAGGCCGGCTAAGAAGCCTCGATCGCTTATGGCACAACAGCGGCGTCACAACTTTCATCCCCTGCTGGCTGCGCCGTCATTCCTCGTGAAACAAGAAAGTTCCTCCTTCGCTGTTGAGCCGTGCGGGGTGCGCCGTTGATCGCCTCCGGCCTGTCGATCATCATCGAGGCCGCAAGGTGCGGGCTGGGAAATTCGCCGCATAGCCACCGGCAAAGGCTTGAACCTCAAGTTCAACCTGATGCCGGTCGGCGACGGATAGCGGTCGACCGTCGCTATGCGGTCTACCCGGTACAGAGAATTTGGATGACCCGCTTCACCCAGCTCGCGAAGCTGTTATGTACTGTCGGATGGCCCGGCCGGCTTTCGGAAACGCGGCATTGAGCGGCCGTGCGGGCAAGCGGCTGCGGGCAAAGAAAAGCGTCTACATCTCCCCAAGCCTCCGCTACGTTCGTCCGGAGCATTGCGAGCGCATCTAAGGTCCTGACGAGGTCCACCCCGAGAGCCAAGCATGCTTGAAATATCGCGCAAGGGCTGCCCCGCACACTAAGCGCGAGAGCAGGCCTTTGTCGGGCACTTGCTGGGCCGGTTGTCGACATTAAGACTCAATGCCAGAAACCTGACACTACGCGCCGCTGCGAAGCGTCTGCTGAGCCTGCGAATTCACTTCGGCACGCGATTTGCTCTGTTCACGGCATAGTTGCCAAGCGCACTGCGATGGTCTTCGGGACGGACCGCCGCGTTAGTGTCTGATCCCTCCAACGGTTTGCTGTGGCAGTGACTTGGCGCTCGGTTGTTGACCGAGAAAATGCAGGCAGGTGTTGGATGCGATCTAGAGTGCTTCCTTTGGGAGCCACAACAATTGCGCCCGTCGCGAGCGGCGCAACCAAAGCGGCGAACTTTGAGCCAGGAGTGAAACTGCCACCGGCAGTGTGGGACTGGTCCGGGGGCTATATTGGCGGACAGGTACGGTCGACCTCCTTCACCAATCCCTGCGGTCAGTCGATCCTATGGCGATGGGTTCGATGTCACCCGGCACAACCCGCTCCTGTCGATTGGCCAAGCATTTCTGCTTGGGCGCTGCGCTGGCGGGCCTGCAATTGCGATGCGCCTTCCCCGCGCTGTTGGTGCGACTGGAGGATCTAGCACCGATCGTCGCCGCGGAGGACGTCGTCTACATGCCGTTTTACGTCCTTCGCTGCCCGCAGCGTCCGCCGGTCACCTTCCGCCCTTCCATCACTTAGAGGTTGAAGTGCCCCCATGTCCGAACAACCCTTGCCGACGCTGCCGATGTGGCGCGTCGATCACATCGAACCCTCGCCCGAGATGTTGGTGCTGCGCGCCAACGGTCCGATCCACCGCGTGCGCTTCCCGTCCGGGCACAAAGGCTGGTGGGTGACAGGCTACGACGAGGCCAAGGCGGTACTGTCTGACGCGGCGTTCCGGCCGGCGGGAATGCCGCCGGCGGCATTCACCCCGGACTCGGTGATTCTCGGTTCGCCCGGCTGGCTGGTCTCTCACGAGGGGGCCGAGCATGCCCGGTTGCGCACGATCGTGGCGCCGTCTTTCAGCAACCACAGGGTGAAGCTGCTCGCCCAGCAGGTCGAGGCGATCGCCGCGCAGTTGTTCGAGACGTTGGCAGCCCAGCCCCAGCCGGCCGACCTGCGGCGCCACCTCTCATTTCCCCTTCCGGCCATGGTCATCAGCGCGCTGATGGGCGTGCTCTACGAGGATCACGCCTTTTTCGCCGGGGTGTCCGACGAGGTGATGACGCACCAGCATGAAAGCGGCCCGCGCAGCGCGTCGCGCCTGGCTCGGGACGAACTGCGCGCCTACATTCGCGGCAAGATGAGGGACAAGCGCCAGGATCCGGGCGACAACCTGTTAACGGATCTGCTCGCGGCGGTCGACCAGGGCAACGCGACCGAGGAAGAGGCGATCGGCCTGGCGGCGGGCATGTTGGTGGCGGGCCACGAGAGCACTGTCGCGCAGATCGAATTCGGCCTGCTGGCTATGTTCCGCCATCCGCTACAGCGCGAAAGCCTGGTCCGCGATCCATCCCTGGTGGACAAGGCGGTGGAGGAAATCCTGCGTATGTACCCGCCGGGCGCGGGCTGGGACGGCATCATGCGCTATCCGAGGACCGACGTGACCATCGCGGGCGTGCATATTCCCCCGGAAAGCAAGGTGCTGGTCGGCCTGCCGGCGACGTCGTTCGATACGCGCCATTTCGTCGACCCGGAAATCTTCGACATCGGACGCGACGGAGAGCCGCACCTGGCGTTCTCTTCCGGGTCGCACTCCTGCATCGGCGCGGCGCTGGCCAGGCTGGAACTCAAGGTGGTGTTCGGTTCGATCTTCCAGCGCTTTCCCGCGTTGCGCCTGGCCGTGTCGCCCGAAGAATTGAAGTTGCGCAAGGAGATCATCACGGGCGGGTTCGAGCAGTTCCCCGTGCTCTGGTGATGCCGCGGACGCCACGGGCGATCTCGATCTTCTCCGGAATCTGCCGCGCGCCGGTCAGATCAGCCAACCAACAGGTAACCAAGATGGACGTGCAAGAAACCACGGCAGCATGCCGGGACGCGTTCGCCGAACTGGCGTCGCCAACCTGCATCCACAACCCCTATCCGTTCATGCGGTGGTTGCGCGAGCACGATCCGGTGCATCGCGCGGCGTCGGGCCTCTTTCTGTTGAGCCGCCACGCCGATATCTCCTGGGCATTTAAGGCCACGGGCGATGCGTTTCGGGGACCGGCGCCGGGCGAACTGGCGCGCTATTTCCCGCGTGCGGCGAGAAGCCTGTCGCTCAATCTGCTGGCGTCCACGCTTGCGATGAAGGACCCACCGACGCATACGCGTCTGCGCCGGCTCATCTCGCGCGATTTCACCATGCGCCAGATCGACAACCTGCGGCCGAGCATCGCGCGCATCGTCGCAGCGCGCCTGGACGGCATGGCGCCCGCGCTGGAGCGCGGGGAGGCGGTGGACCTGCATCGGGAATTCGCGCTGACCTTGCCCATGCTGGTCTTCGCCGAACTATTTGGCATGCCCCAAGACGACATGTTCGGGCTCGCCGCCGGCATCGGCGCCATTCTGGAAGGCCTGAACCCGCACGCCAGCGATCCCCAGCTCGCCGCGGCGGACGCGGCCAGTGCCAGGGTGCTGGCCTACTTCGGCTGCCTCATAAAGCGCAAGCGCACCGATCCCCGCCACGACATCGTGTCGATGCTGGTCGGCGCACATGATGATGATGCCGACACGCTATCGGATGCCGAGTTGATCAGCATGTTGTGGGGCATGCTGCTGGGCGGCTTCGCGACCACTGCTGCGACCATCGACCATGCGGTCCTGGCGATGCTGGCGTATCCCGAACAGCGGCGCTGGCTGCAGGCAGACGCCGCGGGGGTGAAGGCATTCGTCGAAGAAGTCCTGCGCTGCGACGCGCCCGCGATGTTCAGCTCCATTCCGCGTATCGCCCTGCGCGACATCGAACTGGGCGGCGTGGTAATCCCGAAGAACGCGGACGTGCGCGTGCTGATCGCGTCCGGCAATCGCGACCCGGACGCTTTCGCCGATCCCGATCGCTTCGATGCCGCGCGGTTCTACGGCACCAGTCCAGGCATGTCGACCGACGGCAAGATCATGCTGAGCTTCGGTCACGGCATTCACTTCTGCCTCGGTGCGCAACTGGCCCGGGTGCAGTTGGCCGAGAGCCTGCCGCGAATCCAGGCCCGCTTCCCCAGGCTAGCATTGGCCGAACAGCCGACCCGGGAGCCCTCGGCGTTCCTTCGGACGTTCCGCGCGCTGCCGGTGCGGCTGCATGCGCAGGGGAGCTGAGATGCGCGTCATGGTCGACCAGCACCTGTGCGGAACCAGCGGGCAGTGCGTGCTGACGCTGCCGGGCACCTTTCGCCAGCGCGAACCGGACGGCGTGGCCGAAGTGTGCGTGTCGACGGTCCCGCAGGCGCTGCACGCCGCCGTGCGGCTCGCGGCCAGCCAGTGCCCGGTCGCCGCCATTAGGGTCATCGAAAGCGACGCTGGCGATGGCGAGCGCGGCAGCGCCGGCCCTGCGCCTTCTTCAGCGGAGGCCGAGCGGCATGCCGCGAAAGACCGGCACAATCTAGGATGATACGATGGGACGGTTTGAAGGCAAAGTGGCCGTGGTGACCGGCGCCGGCGCCGGCATCGGCAAGGCATGCGCCCTCGCCATCGCGCGCGAGGGCGGCAGAGTGGTGGTGGCCGACATTGAAGGCTCGGCGGCTATCGCTTGCACCGCGCAGATCGCGGCCGAAGCGGGCCACGCGCTCGCCCTGGCGATTGACATTGCCGATGCGCAGGCGGTGGCAGTGCTGTTCGAGACGGCGGAGCGGCACTTCGGTGGGGTCGACCTGCTGGTGAACAACGCGAGCGCGATGCATCTGACCCCGCGCGACCGCGGGATCCTCGAGCTGGACCTAGCGGTCTGGGATCAGACCATGGCGACCAATCTGCGTGGCACGCTGCTCTGCTGCCGACAGGCCATCCCACGGATGATCGCCCGCGGTGGTGGCGCGATCGTCAACATGTCGTCGTGCCAGGGGCTCAGCGGTGACACCGCGCTGACGTCCTACGCCGCGTCGAAGGCGGCGATGAACATGCTGTCGGCCTCACTCGCCACCCAATACGGTCATGCGCAGATCCGCTGCAATGCGGTTGCGCCGGGTCTCATCATGACCGAGCGACTCCTCGCCAAGCTGGACGCGTGCATGCAACGGCATCTGCGCCGGCACCAGCTCCTGCCGCGTGTCGGCCACCCCGACGACGTGGCCGCGCTGGTGGCATTCCTGCTCTCCGACGATGCTGCGTTCATCACCGGCCAGGTCGTGTGCATCGATGGCGGCATGCTGGCGCATGTGCCGACATACGCCGACGGTGGCAACAGCTGGGCCGCGCGGCCTGCCGACGATACCGCCGAAGCGGCCGCAGCGCCATGCGGCTGACGGACATGCTGCTCAACCCGTTAGACCGTCGACACTGCCTGCGGCACGACATCCCGGTCGTGCCCGGCGCTTTCCCGCTGGTCGGGCATCTTCCCGCCATCGCCAGAGACCTGCCGCGCCTGCTCCGGCGCGCGGAACAGACGCTGGGTAGCCACTTCTGGCTGGATTTTGGTCCTGTCGGCCACCTGATGACCTGCATGGATCCGGATGCTCTCGCACTGCTCCGGCACAAGGACGTGTCCTCGGCGCTGATCGAAGACATCGCGCCCGAATTGTTTGGCGGAACGTTGGTCGCCCAGGACGGCATCGCGCACCGGCAGGCGCGCGATGCGATCCAGGCGGCGCTTTTGCCCAAGGGGCTGACCCAGGCCGGCATCGGCGAGCTGTTCGCGCCCGTCATCCAGGCGCGCGTGCAGAGGTGGCGTGACCGGGGCGACGTCACCATCCTGCGCGAAACCGGCGATCTGATGCTCAAGCTCATCTTCAGTCTCATGGGAATCCCCGCGCACGACCTGCGGGGATGGCATCGCAAGTACCGGCAACTGCTGCAGTTGGTCGTCGCGCCCCCGATCGACCTGCCCGGACTGCCCTTGCGGCGCGGCCGCGCTGCCCGCGACTGGATCGATGCGCGGTTGCGCGAGTTCGTCCGCGCCGCGCGCGAACATGCCTCGCGCACCGGGTTGATCAACGACATGGTGAGCGCCTTTGATCGCAGCGACGATGAGCTTTCCGATGACGTCCTGGTCGCCAATATCCGCTTGCTGCTGCTTGGTGGTCACGACACCACCGCTTCGACGATGGCCTGGATGGTGATCGAGCTAGCGCGGCAGCCTGGGTTGTGGGACGCCCTGGTCGAGGAGGCGCAACGCGTAGGCGCGGTGCCGATCCGGCACGCGGACCTGACGCAGTGTCCGATCGCCGAGGCGCTGTTCCGCGAGACGCTGCGCGTGCATCCGCCGACGCCGCTCTTAGTGCGTCGCGCACTGCGTGAATTGCGACTCGGCCAACGGCGCATTCCTGCGGGCACCGATCTGTGCATACCGCTGCTGCATTTCTCGACCTCGGCGCTGCTGCACGAGGCGCCTGATCAGTTTCGGCTGGCGCGGTGGCTGCAACGCACCGACCCGATCCGGCCGGTGGACATGCTGCAGTTCGGTACTGGCCCACACGTCTGCATGGGCTACCACTTGGCATGGCTGGAACTGGTGCAGTTCTGTATCGCCTTGGCGCTGACCATGCACGAGGCCGGGGTGAGGCCGCGGTTGCTGAGCGGCGTCGAAAAAGGCCGGCGTTATTACCCGACCGCACATCCGTCTATGGCTACCCGCATCGGATTCTCATGAGTTGGCATCGCATGCTCCGTGTGGTGAGGCAGCGGCGCCGGCGGCGAGCGGCATTGCTGCACTCGGCGCGCGCGCTCGGTGCGGGGCCTGCAACACCGCGGCGGCTCGCCGCTCGTCGTGGCTGTCTCCTGGCAGGTACAAGGACATGAACAACATGCAGACCGGTTCCACGCCACACGACGACCGAGCTGGCGTTTCCGCGAACCGCGGATTGGGCGCGCAGGCGCGCGGCGCATCCGGCAGGCTGCTGCCCGAGATCTGGATGCAGGACGGCGTAAAGCGGGTCGAACAGGCGCTGGCGCGTCTTCTCTGCGTCCAAGACGACGGTGAGACCGAGCTGATGGCGGCGATGCGCTACGCCACCTTGCACGGCGGCAAGCGCACGCGCGCCTTGCTCTGTTTGGCTGCCGGCGCACTGGCCGACACGCCGGCGCACATGCTCTATGACGTCGGTGCCGCCATCGAGATGATGCACGCCTGTACGTTGGTCCACGACGATCTGCCCGCGATGGACGACGACGTGCTTCGCCGCGGCCTCCCGACCGTGCACGTCAAGTTCGGCGAAGCCACCGCGATCCTGGTCGGCGATGCGCTGCAGGCGCACGCCTTCCTAACCCTGGCGAGCCTGGATGCGCCGGGCGACAACCGTATCGCGCTCGTGCGCGAACTGGCGCAGGCGGTGTCCGTCGAGGGTGCCGCGGGCGGGCAGGCCATGGATCTGTCGCTGGTTGGAAAGCACGTCGAGCTGGACAGGATCCTGGTGATGCACCGGATGAAGTGCGGAGCGCTCGTGCGCGCATCCGTTCGTATGGGCGCGCTATGCGCCATCACGGAGGATGTCGCGCACGCTGCGCTGTACTGTGCGCTCGATCGCTACAGCGCCTGTTTCGGCCTGGCGTTGCAGGTGATCGACGACATTCTCGACGCGACAGCGGATACCGCGACCCTAGGCAAGACCCCCGGCAAGGACGCGGCGGCGCGGAAGCCGACCTGCGCGTCGATCATGGGGCTGCAGGCAGCGCGCCAGTTCGTGTCGGATCTGTTGCGCGACGCCGGGGAGGCCGTCGCCCCGTTGGGGGCGCGTGCGGAACGCTTGGCGCAGATCCTGCAGCGGGCCGACGCATCTCTGTTCCAGCACGCGCCATGCGCATGAGCGCGCCCGTACGCATGGAGTCGCCCCTGTGCCATGCGATCGGCCGGCGGCAGCGGTGCATGCTGCACTGTGTCCGAGCCCGCGGCGCCGATCGCAGCGGTCGCCCAGTACGGCAGCGACGGGCCTGCGGCGACGTGCGCGGCGTCTGCCCGATCCTGGTTCCCGTCCACCGTCTGCAGAAGGAACATCCCGCGTGAACGCGCTGGCTGAACAGATCCTTTCCGAATTGCGCTACCTGCTGTGCGAGATGCGCGATGGCGGCAGCGTCGGTCCATCGATCTACGACACGGCGCGAGCTCTGCAGTTCCGCGGCAACGTCACCGGTCGGCAGGACGCATACGCGTGGCTCATCGCGCAGCAACAGGCCGATGGCGGATGGGGAAGCGCGGACTTCCCGCTGTTCCGTCATGCGCCGACGTGGGCGGCGTTGCTGGCATTGCAGCGTGTCGACTCGCTTCCCGGCGCTGCCGACGCTGTGCAGGCTGCAACGCGGTTCCTCCAGCGCCAGCCCGATCCCTATGCGCATGCGGTGCCGGACGACGCGCCGATCGGCACGGAGCTGATCCTGCCGCGGTTTTGCGACGAGGCCGTATCCTTGCCGGGCGGCGAGGCGTTTCCGCGCCACCCGGCGCTGTTGCCGTTGCGGCAAGCGCGGGTCAAGCTGGGCGCCGTGGCGACGTTGCCGAGCGGCCATCCGTTGCTGCACTCCTGGGAAGCCTGGGGGACGTCGCCGACAACCGCATGGCCAGATGATGACGGCAGCATCGGCATCAGTCCGGCGGCCACCGCCGCGTGGCGTGCGCACGCCGTGACACAGGGGAGCACGCCGCAGGTCGGGCGCGCCGACGCGTATCTGCAGGCGGCATCGCGAGCGACGCGCAGCGGCATCGAAGGTGTCGTTCCGAACGTCTGGCCGATCAATGTGTTCGAGCCATGCTGGTCGCTGTACACCTTGCATCTGGCCGGTCTGTTCGCGCATCCGGCGCTCGCCGGGGCGGTGCGCGTGATCGTCGCGCAGCTCGACGCCCGCCTAGGCGTGCGCGGTCTGGGCCCGGCCGTGCACTTCGCGGCAGATGCGGACGACACCGCCGTTGCGTTGTGCGTCCTGCGCCTTGCAGGCCGCGACCGGGCGGTCGATGCGTTGCGCCATTTCGAAATCGGCGAGCTGTTCGTCACCTTCCACGGCGAACGCAATGCCTCGGTGTCGACCAACATCCATGCCCTGCATGCGTTGCGACTGTTGGGAAAGCCCACCGCCGGCACCAGCGCCTACGTCGAGGCCAATCGCAACCCGCACGGTCTCTGGGACAACGAAAAATGGCACGTTTCGTGGCTGTATCCCACCGCGCATGCGGTTGCAGCGCTGGCGCAAGGCAAGCCCCGGTGGCGCGACGAGCGCGCGCTGGCGGCGCTGCTGCAGGCGCAGCGCGACGACGGCGGCTGGGGCGCCGGTCGCGTGTCCACATTCGAGGAAACTGCCTATGCGCTGTTCGCGTTGCACGTGATGGACGGGAGCGAAGAGCCGACAGGGCGGCGGCGCATTGCGCAGGCGGTGGCGCGTGCGCTGGAGTGGATGCTCGCCCGCCACGCGGCGCATGCATTGCCGCAGACTCCGCTGTGGATCGGCAAGGAACTGTATTGCCCCACCCGGGTCGTGCGCGTGGCCGAACTCGCCGGGTTGTGGCTGGCGCTTGGTTGGGGGCGGCGCGTCCTGGCCGAGGGAACAGGAGCGGCGCCATGACCGAACGCGCGATGCAGCAGGTGCTGGAGTGGGGGCGTTCCCTGACCGGGTTCGCCGATGAGCACGCCGTGGAAGCGGTCAGGGGCGGCCAGTACATCCTGCAGCGCATCTACCCTAGTCTGCACGACATCAGTGCCCGCACCGGCCGCGATCCGCAGGACGAAACGCTGACCGTGGCGTTCTATCGCGAACTGGCGCTGTTGTTCTGGCTGGACGATTGCAACGACCTTGGCCTGATCGCGCCGGAGCAGCTCGCCGCGGTGGAGCAGGCACTGGGGCAGGGCGTGCCGTGCGCGCTCCCCGGATTCGAGGGCTGCGCTGTGCTGCGCGCTTCGCTGGCCGCGCTCGCCTACGATCGTCGCGATTATGCTCAGCTTCTCGACGATACCCGGTGCTACTGCGCGGCGCTGCGCGCCGGACACGCGCAGGCGGCAGGGGCGGGAAGCTGGTCCTACGCCGAGCACCTGCATAACGGCATCGATTCGATCGCCTACGCGAACGTGTTCTGTTGCCTGTCGTTGCTGTGGGGACTGGACATGGCGACCTTGCGCGCGCGTCCGGCGTTTCGCCAGGTCCTGCGGCTCATCTCCGCGATAGGGCGCCTGCAGAACGATCTGCATGGACGCGACATGGACAGGTCCGCCGGCGAGGCCGATAACGCGGCGATCCTGCTGCTGCAGCGCTATCCGGCTATGCCGGTGGTAGAGTTCCTCAACGACGAGCTAGCCGGCCATACGCGCATGCTGGATCGGGTGATAGCGAAAGAACGCTTTCCCGCGCCCTGGGGACCGTTGATCGAGGCCATGGCGGCCATCCGCGCGCAGTACTACCAGACCTCGACCAGCCGCTACCGCAGCGACGCTGCGGGAGGAGGCTAACGTGCGCCGGCGTGAACGCGCGGGAGGCGGCGGCGTGCGCGGCTGCCTTCGGTCCGATCCGGCGGATGCCCTCGTAGTCCACCGTGCAATACGCAGTGGTAGAGAGCCCTGGGGAAGCGGATAGTTGGTCTATGGATTGCCGATGAAAGGGGCTGCCATCGCTCATCGCGAAATCCCAGAGATGCAGCTTCGGTAGCAGCAGAACTCCGCCTACGTTCTTATGCGCACTTCCCGCAATACGCGCTGACGATAGATCTTCGATACATTCGTCCGAAGTCGACGTCAGCAGCGCAACGCCTGCCGCATTCAGGCCGCTGTGCTTCCGGCAGCTGGAGCCAAACTCAAGATTTTGGCGCTTGCTCAGAAAAACGCCTCTGTATGAGGGTCCCGGACGCGCAATAAGAGGAACCGCGCTGTGACAGTCTCTCTTGACGGCGAAGTTCGAGACGGACGGCACTACATGCAGGTCCGTGTCTACTTTGAAGATTCCGACGCCGGCCAGATTGTTTATCGCGCGAATCTTTTTGCGTTTCATGGAACGTGGCGGAACGAATTACTTGCGCCTGCTCGGCACCAATCAGCAAGCGCTGCTCAAGGAAACGCGGAACGATCCGCCAGGCTTTGCCTTTGTTGCCCGTTCCGTCGCAGCAGCACCATACGCGTTCGGCGTGCTGGGCGACCCACTGGCTTACATCAAGGGAGGCGTGGCTTGGCAAAACAATCAGGGCGACTTCGTCAATAACTACGAGGGGGCCGGTTGCCACAGGAGAAAACCGATTTCGACTATGGTCGTCTCGGGGGCATCATCGGGCTGGGCGTCGAGCAGGCGCTCACGCCCGCATGGTCGTTTACAGCCGAGTATGACTATCTGCATTTCGGCGGGCCGAGTGTCGCGACTCCTGCCACCGTGCAAGATCCGCCTTTGGCAATTCTTCCGGCGAACACAACGAGCCTGTCTAGGAACTATCATGTCGGAAAGATCGGATTGAGCTATCATTTTGGCGCCACCCCCAGGGGAAACGGCTAGCGAGTGCCGTTACGCGCTTGTCAACGTAGCCGACATTGTCGGTGTAGACGAGCACTCACGGTGTGTTGGTCTTCAACCATAGATCCCTGCGCGCCGAATTCCTCATGTGTATGTCCGATTGCCGCCGGAATGTCGTAAATCCGACAGAGCTGCCTGGGCAATTCCGCACGAAATGCCGTAGCTGGACATGTTCTTCTCGTCCAACAAGGCGCAGTCGAGATTTTGTACGTGGCATGGCGGTTGCTAATGAGCAGACAGACCACTGCCGCGGCTACAGGCCAAGCCGCTGCCCCATCCCAAGTCACACAAACGAGCTTAATCAATGAAGCGACGTACCCGGACCCGGACAGATTTTACGCGAGCGCCAACGACAAGAACTTACACGAGTTCAAGGAGGCTTCTGTGGAAATCCTGGATATCATCGGAATTGGGATCGGCCCATTTAACCTTAGTCTTGCAGCGCTTATTGAACCGACTCCGCTCCGCGCACTTTTCCTGGAGAAGCGAGACGGGCTTGTCTGGCATCCAGGCCTTGCGCTGCCGAACAGTCGCCTACAGGTGTCGCCGCTCAAGGATTGCGTGACCCTGGTCGATCCTACTAGCCCATATTCATTCCTCAACTATTTGGCACTGCATGGTCGGATCTACAGCTTTGTCAACAAGCGCAATGCTTCAACGTCCCGGCAGGAGTTTATTGAGTATTACCGCTGGGTCGCAGGGCGACTCAAGACGCTCCGCTTCTCCGAGGACGCCAAGGATGTCATTCCCTTTAGAGACGGCTACCGCATCAACACGAATACGACCACATACTTAGCACGCGCTGTTGTTGTTGGTGTTGGCGTAGAGCCCCGGATCCCCGCCTGCGCCAGATCCTACCTATGTGGCACTGTCTACCATGCAGCTGACTATCTCGAGCGGCCGCTACCGCATGCGGCCGAGCATGTGCTCGTTGTGGGAGGCGGTCAGAGCGGGGCTGAGATTATCGAGGACATTCTTACTCGTTCTGTATCCACTCAGATCACGTGGGCAACGTCGCGTTCGAACTTTTTTGCCATCGACGACAACAGCTTCGTGAATGAGGCTTACACGCCCGAGTATAGCCATCGCTTTCACGCTCTACCGCTTCAGCGACGCCGCGATTTGGTCGAGGGCGAGATGCTTACGAGCGATGGCATTTCCGTCGACTTGTGCAACCGCTTATATGAAATGTTGTACGAACGCACCGTAGATGGCACGCTGGCCGATCGTTTTCGTGTGTTGCCGAGCGTAGTCGTGAAAGACATTACCTCCCACAAACAGGGCTGGCGAGTAGATCTAGATGAGGTCGCAACGCAACGAAATACCTGCATCCTCGTCGATCGTATCGTGCTTGCTACTGGTTTCCAGCCACGTACGCCGCCCTTCTTGGAGGCCTTGCTCGAGGGAGCGTGTATGGAAGATGGCCTGCCAGTACTTGGCGTGGACTACGCAGTCCGCTTCGGTCGGCCCATGCCAGGACCAATATATCTACAAAATCAAAGCCGCGTGCAGCACGGATTGCAGAGCGCCAATCTATCTTTGGTCGCGTACCGTAACAGTCAAATTATCAATAGCCTCCTCGGCCGACCGTTCTATTTGAATACATCCGATAGGCAGATGATTCAGGTTTACGCACCTTCGGACGCGTCTGAACGAGACGCCGGTGGGGTTGCGATGCGATCAACCCGACAGGTATCGGGTGGCACATGAACGGCGGCTCGACCTCACCGCTGCAGGGCCGGATTGCGGATGGAACGGCCAACACTGCCGACCAGCTTTCGGGCACGCTCGACTACCGCGCCTTTGTACCATTTTTTATTGCCTCCATTTTCATTGCAGCAGCTTACGGCACTAGCTTTCTATTGCCGGACTACATGCATGCGCTCGAAACGGATGGTCAAGCCGCGGGTCTTGTCATTTCCAGCGGCATGGCTAGCACTCTCGTTTCCTGTTGCTTGGCAGGGTGGCTGGCAAAGCGGATGGGCCTTTTGCCCACGTTGACTGTCGCATCGCTGTTTATGGCGTTAGCCATGCTTGCCTTTGCCGGCGCTGCCCTCGATACGCGAGCGGCGTACGGTGGAGGATTGCTGGTGGGCGCTGCCTGGTCGGTGTTCTTCATTTTGGCACCGCTGCAGATAATCCGCCATCTACGGCCCTCAGCCCGTATTCAGTATTTAACGGTCTTATCCGGATCACAAATGGCTGGGCTCGGCCTGGCAGCTCCACTTGGTCACTTGCTTGCAAAATACACTGGCACGCTGGCAACGATTTACGTGGTGCTTGCGATTGCGTGCGTGATCGCCGCCGCCTGCGTAGACCTTACAAGACGCGCGACGTCGAGGCTATCGGCACTGGCTATGCCAGATATCGCAATTACACTGGCCGCGACTACGACACTGCTTCAGAAGTGCACAGCACTCCCGATCGCCATGATTACCATTTCAGCCTGCATGTTCGCGGGGCTGTCCACATATCAGAGCGCGTATTCCGCATCACGTCACTTGAATCCCGATCTGTTCTTTCTCGTGTTTACTGCTACGAGCGTGGTACTGCGCCTCTCAGTCGCTCACCTCATGGGCAGCCTGCCGTTGCGCCGACTGGCGCTCACGCTCATCCTACTGACCGCTGCGTCTCTGGTACTGTTCCTTCTCAACGGTGGCAGCACCTCACTCTATATTGCGGCCTCTGTCCTCTTTGCCGCCGGCTATGGGTTGAGTTATTCAACCTTGAATACGATAGCCGTCAATCTCGCTGGCGAGCACGGCGTCTCCGTGCCCGCTACATCGCAGATCTTTACCCTCGCATACTTTCTCGGGCTCTTCGGCTTTCCTATGGTCGGAGGGCAATTGGTCCGTGGATTCGGTCCTGACGTGATGTTGCTGAGCCTATTGAGCGCGACCGCTCTTAATGCGGTGCTAGCAACCCGCCTCGGCAGATGCACAGCTGATCCGTCTCATCTTAGGAAGGAGCTCGCACATGCTGACTGAAGCGCAACAATCGAAATGGAATAAAGATGGATACCTTCGATTGGAGAAGTTCTTCGATCCAGCGACGCGCGACAAGATTTCTCGTTACGTTGAGGAAGTTGCACGTTGGGATGTAAGCTCCGACAAGTGGATGTTGTGGTTCGAGAAGACGAGTGACAGCAGAAAAATTATCTCAAAGGCCGAGAACTTCTTAGACTACCATGCCCCTCTAAGGGGCGCCCTCTTAGCCGATGGCCGCATTCGTATAGCGGTCGAGACGCTCTTGAATGAGAAGACACGGATGTTGAAGGAACTTCTGATCTTCAAGTATCCGGACAGCGGCGGATACCGCCCTCATCAGGACATCTATCATGTCCCGCACAAGATACCCGAACGCATGGTGCACGCAATTGCATCCATCGCCGTGGACGACTCCGGCCCGGGTAACGGTGGGCTCTTCTTCACGCCAGCTCGCCATAAGGAAGGAATGTTTCCGATGGATGCCGGTGGTGTGATTCACCCGGAGATCGCCGAGACATTCGCATGGGAGCCGGTGCGACTGAAAGCTGGCGATGTATTCATTTTCGACGATTATGCGCCCCATTACTCCTTGCCAAACAAGAGCGATCGGTCGCGACGTGCGATTCACTTGGTATTCCAGCGCGCAACCACTGGGGGGCCTACACGCACCGAATACAACCGTATGAAGCGTGCCTACAACCCACCAGAGGAAGCTTTGGCGGATCTTGAGAACCTAAAGCGTCCCAATGGCATATTCTATCGCGACTGATAGCCACTTCTGAGGAAGACCAACGTGTACACGACACAGCTCGATCATTCTCTGATGAGAACCGAATACGGCGTTCTGGTCTGGCGCCTTTTAGAACATCTCCCGGAGGGTCTCAGCCCAGCATTTGGCGCTTCAGTCGTGGAGCTCGCTCCAGGCGATGCGGTCGACCCGCACGATCATCAGGAGCACGAGCTGTGGCTGCTGATCTCTGGTCGTGGAGAGTTCGAAGTCGACGGTCAGGCCCGTGATGTTAGCGAAGCGACCTTGTGTTACATGTCGCCACATCAGACGCACACTATTCGCAATATCAGCCAAGAGAGCACTCTCAAGTTCATCTCGATCTGGTGGGATTGACGTGCGCACTTATTTTGTCTGTCCCGCGCCGCCTTGCCCTAACGGCAAACTACATCTGGGCCACGTCGGCGGTGTGTATTTACTCGCTGATATATTCGTCCGCTTGCAACGCATGACCGGCCATCGGGCCTACTACATCACCGGCTCGGACGAGCACGGCACGCATACGCTAGAAACGGCACGAAAGCTCGGCCGATCCTTTGGCGAGGTCGCAGAAGAATACGTTCACAAGATCTTAGAGTGTTTGCGCGCCGTGCAAATTACGCCTGATGTGTTCGTGCGCACGTCGAGCGCGATTCACAAGGGAAATGCGCTGACGATATTCCGCGAGCTGCAGGTGGCCGGCTACGTCGACGTACGGCAGGGCGTCCAACTGTATTGCGAAGATTGCGATGAGCTCGTTGCGGACTCGCTCGCAACTGGCCGTTGCCCGGCTTGCTCATCGCCTTGCGACAGCAACCTGTGTGAGAACTGCGGGCTGGCTCTTCAGCACGACACAATCTGCGACGCCCGGCACGTCACCTGCGGCCGCAATCTTGTGCTAAGACCCATCACGCAGGCCGTGTTCGACATGCCACGTCTCGCTCACTCACTGCACGAGGCCATTGGAGAAAGCGGATGGCCCGAGCCGATACGCGCCAAGGCGCGCGCTTGGCTACACCGGGAGGTGCGCGGCTTGCCGATGACCCGCCATTTCAGGCACGGTGTGGAGCTAAAACAGCCGGACTCTCTGATCGGCCAAACGCTGCTTACATGGTTTGAGGGCCTCTGGTGCTTCGATACCGGAATTCGCGAGCAATGCGCCCGCTTAGGTCTGGACGCAAACGCGACGTTGCACGACGAGAATAGCGAACTTCTCTTCTTCATGGGGCAAGATAATCGCTTCTATTACACGCTAGGTGTGGCCGGCGCTCTACTCGCGCGCGGTTACCGAATTCCAAAAAATCACTCCGTCCAGGATTTCTACAAGCTGGAAGGCGAGAAGTTTTCCACTAGTCGTGACCATGCTCTTTGGGCCGATGAAGTGGCGCGTGACGTAGGACCAAACGTACTCCGTTATGCGCTGGCGCGAGTGGCCAAGCCCTTTGGAACCGACGCAAACGATTTTAATCTCGACGGACTCATCTCGGCAGCGTCACACATGCGGGTCTGGGAAGATGCGTTACGGCGGTGTGCAGAAAACGCACGTACAGTAGAGAGCGCCGAACTCTCTCCGAATTTCCGACGCTTCGCTGAAGATTACGCCGAAGCGGTCACCGGACTTCGTTTCTGGGATGCGCTTGATATCATCGACAGGTGCTTCGAGCTAGCTGGCTTTGCACATGCAGACGATTGGACATGGAATGCTGCGCAGATCTCGCTGTTCCTGAGCCTCCTCTATCCCGTAGTACCTGAGCTAGCGATGGGCTACGGCCAGCATTACTTTGGCGGTGCATGGCGGCCGTCCCTCGAGACTTTCGCCGTAGCAGCCCAGCCAAAGACGTCGGTGGATTTTCCCCGTTTCAGCGCGCCAATACCCGAAAACTTTGCCGCGGAGTACAATAAGCGCTTTCGCAAAGAACAGATTTCGCAATCATGACGATCCGAATGATGAAGCCATGAATTCCCGCATCTCAAGACGCAGCGCTATCGCTCAGGGTTTCGCGCCGTTCAACTCCTCGAGTGCGAAGCATGGTATCAATTTTGGCTACGGGCTGGCTGACCCGGTGATGTTTGCAGAACTGCCGTGGCCGGGCGGGTTTGACGGAGGTACAGGTGTGGCTCTCGCAGATCTTCCGCAGTATACGGATGCGGCGGGTTTGCCCGAACTCCGTACAAAGCTCGCACTGAGGTACGGTGTGCGGCATGACCAAATTATGCTTACGGGTGGAGCTTCACAGGCCTTACAATTGCTTGCCGATAGCTGGATTGACCCCGGTGACGTGGTCCTGACGGAGGATCCCTCCTACTTGGGTGCACTGCGTACGTTTTCGATCGCGGGTGCAACCGTGGTCCAGCTAGGTCTGGCCGCAGAGGGAGTGGATCTAAACGAAGTCGAGGCAATGCTGCAGACCAATGCCCGGGTGAAGCTTTTCTACACGATGCCAGCATTTCATAATCCGACCGGACGCCAGATGTCGCGCGACTATGTGGCCAAATTGGCGTCACTGCTAGCCCGCAGTGGCGCTCTCTTGGTGCAGGACCTTGTCTATGCTGAGTTACCCTACAACGGTCCAGCGCATTGGCTGGCGCCAGGCAATAACGTGATCAATGTCCATAGCATCTCGAAAATTGCCGGACCGGGGCTACGGGTAGGCTGGGTGCTTGCGGAGTCGGACATCATCCATAGGCTTGCGCACCTCAAACGCGACGGGGGCGTAAGTCCGGTTCTAAGTAACATCGTTTTGGGGTTGTTGCAATCGAACGCTCTTGACTCGCACATAACACGCTTGCGCGAGCACTACCGAGCGAAGCGAGACAGCGTACATAGCTTGTTGCAGTGCAGCCGGATTTGCGACCCGGAATATAGCGTGCCAAGCGGGGGCTTTTCGTTCTGGGTTCGTCTTCTGGGTACGGATCCGAAGAGGTTTATTGAAGCGGCAAGCCGCGAGCACGACGTGCACCTTATAAATGGTCGCAACTATGGCCCACGAAGTGGCCGGTACTTGCGCCTGTGTTTCAGCTATCTTCCAATATCTCTCATTGAGCAGGGGCTGGACCGCTTAAGTCACTTGCATGCTAACCGCTAGGCACGCGTGGTACGTTTCAGCAGAGTTTTCCGATCTGGGACGAGGCCCAGCTCCCAGCGCCGACACTTCTGAAGAGAGATAGCTCGCGAGGACACAACAAGTCGCCGTCCTGCTTTGTTGCCCGGCCGGCAAGGTCGCCTTGGTGCGCCCCCAGCCTAGGACGCGAGTAGCGCTATGCCGCTCAGCGACTTGTCAAGCCTCCTGCAACTAGCTGTCGGAGCAAATCTTGGGTTCGGAGCGCTCGATTCGTTCTACGAACCGCTGAGCGTCAAAACTGAAAGATCTCTATCCGTCATCGACGAGCATCTGGAAGAAATTAACGGACGTCTGGGCTCAGACGCCAATGCTGCGGCGAAATCGTTCCAGATAACGCAGTCTTACAGCGAGCTGGCCCTTTAGCTCTGTATTCTGCAGTTGGGCCGAAGATTATGGGAAGGGTCGTTGGCACGGACACTGGTCCTGATAGATGGACTTCTGGCTTTCTTGGGTCTTTTCGTCGTTTCTCTCGCGGCAGACGTCACCTCCGAGACGTTCTTCGTCGTGATGGCGGCAATCGCCGTCGCAACAAATCTGCCGCCGCTCGTGTTCGCGGCCAGCATGTGGATCGTTGCATTCAAACACGAACGACAAGCCACCCCACGAGTGGAGAGAATTGAAAACCAGCTCTACAAGAATTTCATCCGGCCGGATCTGAAGTGAGGCCCGCCCGCTTTTGAGCAGGGCGTAGGCCGCAACGGCTCGGCCGTCCCGTCGACAGAAATGCCGCTACAGCAGAGTTCAAATCATAAACGACCCTGGCGAGGGGCCGGATCAAAATCAAGCCCTCGAACGACTGTGCCGACAACAGAACGCCGCCTCCTTGATGCTGGCGACGTCGGCCTTCATTGCAATGGCGCGGTCGATGTCTTGATCGAAATAGACCCCACCCTCACGAATTCCTTTGGAGGTTCACCAGGCTTCTCCTTATGCTGGGCCTGAAACACCACACGTAGCCCGTTGGCGAGATCTCCAGGATTGGACAAACCAAGCTCCGAAAGTACATCCTTCAGCGGAATGGTCAGCGATACAGGCGCCAAATGTCCCGCGTGGGCGCCGTGGCCCCCGTCATCGGTAGGCCAAGTGAACGTACCGAGCTGACCTACCTTGACTTGCCGGGTGCCTTGCTGCCCGTCCGGTAACGTCGCCAGAATGTTGAAGCTGAAACCGCCGTTCTTGCCGTCGGTTCCGATCTCGACGTCTTCGAGGACAAGCCATGCTGCGGTGATTGCGCCAGGACCGGGCGGAGTGCCAGCGGTGGTGAGACTATGGAGCTGCGTTTGGGCCGATTGCGGTAGCTTGAGGTCGACCGCCACAGAACTTGCGCCGAGTGCCACTGGCTTCGCCGCGGCGACAGTAGCCATAGCTGAATTGGCTGTGGGACCAGGCAGAGGCATCGGTGTGTCGCTTTGGATGGTGGCTGCGGCAATCACAGCCGGCTGAAATGCCGGAAGTGGTGCCTCGTCATCATAACGGTATCCGAGCGAGCCTTGACTATCTACCACCGCGCCAGCCGTCTGCTTCATGTCGCCAGCCTGGTCGTACGTGAAGGTCGTTTGCTTCCAAGCCGTGTCGTTCGGGTTCGTATGGCCGGCCATCTTCGTCCAGACCGTCCAGAGCCGATCGATATTCGCATGATGAACCCAAAAAACCGGATCTCTCGCCGAAGCCAAGATGTTTCCCATATCTCCGCCAATCAGATTATGAACGGCACCGTGCGGATCCAGCTCAAACGGGATCGAAAAGCACTTACGCCAGTCGGACACAGAGGGCGGCAACAGGGCTTTCTGGTCCAGCGGCGACCGCGATAATGCGCCGCTATTGACGCTTTCGTTCACTCTGGCGTGCCACAACGGATTAGTCGCATCGTTGCCTTCAGTGAAAATCTTCGGCACGTCCTCGTCTTCATACCAATTCCAGTAAGGTAGATCGAACTGGGTCGTCGCTCCGGCCTCTTGGGCGGCGCGTTTGAGTGTTGCCTCGAAGAAGAATAGAAACGGACGGTGCCACGAGATGAAATGTTCAGCCACGGCCGTTGGGCGCAAGGGATTTGGCCTAAAGCGCGTGTGCTCACACTGATTATAGATCTTGCCCAGACTGCCAGGGTCGTCGGTCGTGCCGTGAACAGCCGACCAGTAATACCATCCGAGTGGATCATCCTGATTTGCTTTGGTCCTGGCCTTCATCTTGCCGACACCGGCACGCAAGGCGGCCACCTTCTGAGGGTCCTGCGAGAATGTTTTGGCGTTTTGGCGGGTTCTTACGGGGCCGGTTTGCGCCTCGACCGCCGTCTGAACGACGACCTGAGGTAGGCCGATAAGCGCGGCGTACGACAGTATCGCTCTTCGCGTGAGTGTCATTTTGGTTCTCCTGCGAGTCGGGACGTCAGTCCGGGCACCCTTGCGTGATCCAGTCCTCGATAATCTTGATCTGATCATCCGGTATAAATGGGCCGCCCTTCGGCATGCGCAGCAGAGGGCTGTCTATACCCGCCCGGAGATCGATCACTAGGTTGGCGGCGGCGCCGTTTTGGCCAATGACGTCCGGTTGAATGAGGCGCTTTCCATGGCCCGACGCCGCGAGGAGATCGGCCTTGGTGTCCCATTTGAACGTCGCGCCGTGGCCCTGCAAGTTGGCCGGCCTCCCCTTGGCTTGGACCCATGTCGTCATACCTTGATCGAGGATGCCTTTGACTTGATCGAAACCCATTTCGGTCTCCTCGCTATTTCGAGTCGATGACGAACTTCGAGAAAATGTGGCTGACGTTCAGCTTCCTGGCGCTCAATACGACGTTGGCGTTGCTGTCCGTCACTGCCTGCGTATCGTGACAGCTGAAGCAGTTGACGAAGCTATTCTGGGTGAAGGACTCCATCGCCATGCTCGAGAGACCATCTTCGCCGGCGACGATCGCAGCCGGATCGTCTGTATCCATACCGGCCGGATTTACGATAGGCATGTCCACCGTGAGGAGTTGCGGTTTATCCATCCAGATCGCCCCCACGAGCCGATAATTGCGACGCGGGTCGTTCGGAGCGCTCTGCGCAAACAGTGACGTCATAGACGTGTTGAGATCGGTGACATCACCATCTTCGCCTATACCCGTTCCAACCGACTTTGATCCAGCGAACAACCGATAGATAGACGTTTCAACCGGCTTCCCACCGCTGAGAAATGTTTGGGATTTCTCGTCAAACGAGGTCACCATCGCATCGTCCTTCAGAAAATGGTTCGCTGCCGACGCGAGGGTACCATTTTTGTAAAGCGTGAAGTCCTGTGCACTGATCGGTCCGTCGACGCCGCCCGGCAGCCCATTGTCGACGGAGGGTCGAGCTGCAGCAGCCGGTGCCAGATCGCGTACGCCGTTTTCATTCACATGTTCGAAGGTCGCCCAGACGAATTCGGGATGGCCTTCGGGTCTGAACACTACGTGAAGAGCGAGTAGCGCGACGGTCTCAGTCCGAGGCGGCGCGGATTCATCGATTTCCAGATGCTGGCCATTACGCTTTAGCGTTGGAACGCTGGCTTCGGTAACCGTGATATAATTCGACGGAATGCTACCCTTGGGAACGACGCGCCAGGCAGATTTAAGTTCGACCGATCCCGTTGGAAGTTCGAGGTTGGGGTCGGCGCTCTCGATCTCCGCCTTGGTGGTCAGCTTCTTTGCTCGAACGAAGTCGACGAACCTCTGGTTCATATGTATGGCATAGAAGATCGGTTGGCCGCTCTGATCGATCAGAAGGCCTGCAAATCCCGCTTGACGCACCCCTGCGTTTATGGAGCCGGGGGTGCTCGGTCCCGGGAATCTCATCGTATCAGCGGTGAAGTTGTTCGACCCTTTTAACGCGCGGGGCGCCACAGCCAACAGGTTCAGCCTCTTTGACGCGAATTTCGATCCGATTGCAGCTCCGAAAACATCACCAATCGTCGGATAGGAGAGGAAGGCCGGATTTCCGTTCACAGGTTGGGCGGCGAACAAGAAGTTGTGCCAGGCAGGTTTGTAGAAAACACAATCCGGTGCCGGATGCGGCGGCGGTCGGTCGAAGGTAGGTGTCGGGGTCCTCGGTAGCCACTGAGGGTCTGCCGTGCACTCCGCATAACTCACGGCAGGAAGAACGGCAAAAGCGAGAGTTGCGAGGACGCGAACGCAATCTATTCGAAATGAAAAAGGGCTCACGGAAAACCTCCGCGAAGTTGAATTAATCGTGCTGCTCGAATCTTGAGGACGGGTCGAAAGTTAAAGCAGAAAATAGAACCCGACCTGGCCCTACGCAGGCCTAGTCAAACGGCGTCTTGCATAACGTCCCGACGAAAATCGCTGATATCGATGACTTGATTGTTACCTCGTTATGCGGCAATTTGCAATTGTATTTCTATGGGGGCAAAAATGTTTCGTTCTTTTCTCATCGCTACCCTTCTAATGTGCTGCGCTGCAAATTCCGTCCGCAGTGAAACGATCCTCTGCCCCAAGCAGAAGGAGCCGGCCTGCCAGGACATTCTCCCGGCCCAGGAAATCAACTGTGATCGCGCCGCTTGCAACGTCGCAAAGAACTCGGAGGGCGGTCGCACGTCTTGCCTTTGGACGTGTGCTGCGCACTTCGAAAACTTCAGTATTAACGGTGTTCCGCTCCAATCGCTGCTCGACGCTCTCAAGAAGACGCAACAGCAGCAGTGACGTGGAGTGGGCACGATGAAGCGAGCGATCACGTCGGCCGCAGCGGCGGCCGGAATATGCGTAGCCCTTTCCGGATGCGGGACCTACGTTCCGCAGATGCAGGAGGCGTGGGAGACGTCCCGCACTCCGGTACTGACAGCAGGCGGCGATCTTGAATTCAAGATCCGGGAAAAGATCTATTGCGACATCGTTCAGGCCGTGCATGACAACGACGCCTTGCTGCCGACTCGATGGGGAGTACAGACCACCGTCGACCTTCAGGTCGACGAGACGGGGGCATTGAATCCCGGCGTATCGTTCATCGATCCTCTAGCCGACGGCCAGGCGCGCTCGCTCGGCCTCGGCGGAACGCTCTCATCCCAAGGTACGCGCGAGGACAAGTTCGGCAATTATTGGAATCTTGATAAGCTTCGCAAATTCTCCGGCGGTACTTGTGATCAAGACAGACCTTCGTTCCACGGTTCGTCGTTCCTGTTGGAGAGTCATCTAGGAATCTCGGAGTGGTTGCGGGATAGGCTCCAGTCCGAGCTTGCACTTCCGTCGTCTTCGATACCTAGAGATGCCGGGGATACGTTCAAACAAGATGTGTTGAGCTACCACGTCAAATTCGTGGTGATCACCTCCGGTACTGCGAATCCGGTCTGGAAGCTCGTCCGGTTTTCGGCCGGCGACGGCTCGACGCTCGCATCGCTTGGGCGAACGCGGACGCACGATCTCCTGATAACATTCGGAGCGGCCTTTAAGCCGGGCACCGCCAATGTCGCATTGGCTTCGCATCAAGCGCAGGAAATCGGCATCGCAGTCTCAAACGGCAATCGGACGCTGGCTCCGAGATGACGCCACCGAGGGACGCAAGTTTGGACGCGTCGCACGAACTATCCGCAATGCTTCGCACGCACCAAGTTTCGCACAAGCTTCACCTAGATCATTGGTTGATGGAGGAACGAATGGCCGACTAAGACGAGAGGCGCGCGTTTAGAACGCATACTGGCCATTGCTTGTGATCACGGGTGCGTTGCTCTCAAAAACGCACTGAAAGTCGCTTTGCAAGATTGAAGTGACTCGATTTTGGGTGCAATAGCGCGGCTTAGAAGCGGGGCTGAGACGCAGCCAGAAAAGTCGGCGCATGGGCTGGCCGGAGTTCGAGACCCTGACGGCACGCCTCCGCCTGCCAACTCCACGAATCACTCGCACATGGGCGCAGGCGCGGATATGACGCGGATTACCCTCGGGAAGAGCCGGGTGCGGGGTGTGCTGCAGATGCACACGGAAGGGGGTTTGCAATGAACAACTGACCGTGGGGATAAGCTGCGCGAAAGATGAGGGCGGGCCCCTCGGGATCGGCTTTCAGGAGCAGGTCCCAAACCAGTCCAAGCTGCTGCGTTCAAAAGGCGTGGTGGTGAGCGTTGGATCAAAAGTTCGAATGAAATTCGGGCAGGTGAGCATTCGAGAGACGAGCGTGAGCAAACCCTCGGTGACGCGCCGAAAGGCTTTAGACACTGCCAAAACCGGAGGCGCTCGCATCCTCTGGGATAAATCTGTCGGTTACCTGAGTACTGGGCAGATAGCAGTCGGCGTATAGGGGGCGTGAAGCGGATGCAGGCTTTCGTGCGGAACTGCAGGAACCAGTCCCTGGATGCCAAGGGAGAAGCTGAAGCGGCCAAAACTGCGAGGCGAGAGTACCGAAGCCAGGGCCTGGGGCGGACCGACCCGTACGAGCGGTGAAGGCCCCGTAATCGGGCCGGAGCAAAGGGGTCGGGTCAGGACAATCGTATTGACGTAGCAACTGGAAACAGGATGACGACGACGATCACGACAAACAAGCCGTTTCATATCGATAAGAAACGTGTGTACGAGGCTTACAAAGCGGTCAAATCCAATGCGGGTTCGGCCGGTGTGGATGGACAGACGATCGAGCAGTTCGACTCCGACTTGCAGAACAATCTCTACAAGCTTTGGAATCGGATGAGCTCAGGAAGCTACTTTCCACGACCGGTGCGCGCCGTCTCCATTCCCAAAAAGGCTGGAGGCCAGCGCCAGCCGTAGCGGATCGCGTGGCCCAGATGGTTGTCAAACAACTCATTGAGCCGGACTTGGACCCAATATTTTTGGCAGACTCCTATGGCTATCGGCCGAGAAAATCGGCACTCGATGCCATCGGTGTCACGCGCAAGCGGTGCTGGAAATACGACTGGGTTCTCGAGTTCGACATCAAAGGTCTGTTCGACAACATCGACCACGAACTTTTGCTACGGGCTGTCCGGAAGCACGTGACGTGCAAATGGGCGCTGCTCTACATCGAACGATGGCTGACGGCACCTATGGACAAGGATGGAATAATTATCGAGCGAACCCGCGGCACCCCTCAAGGTGGCGTGATCAGCCCTATATTATCCAACCTTTTCCTGCACTACACGTTCGA
Organism: Bradyrhizobium sp. CCBAU 45384; assembly: GCF_028128665.1. Taxonomy (NCBI): domain Bacteria; kingdom Pseudomonadati; phylum Pseudomonadota; class Alphaproteobacteria; order Hyphomicrobiales; family Nitrobacteraceae; genus Bradyrhizobium; species Bradyrhizobium sp. CCBAU 45384. Next base: position 50,594 of record NZ_LBIZ01000091.1, on the reverse strand, counting down.
CCTCTGGATGGGGCGGACGCACCCTGACCTCCCATGGTGTAGGTATGCAGACGATGGTCTAGTGCACTGCCGGAGCGAGCAAGAAGCGGAAGCCCTAAAGGCCGAGCTACAAACTCGCCTGGCGGAATGCGGACTTGAGATGCACCCCACCAAAACCAGGATCAATCTACTGTAAGGACAGCCGGCGGAAAGGAAGCTATGCGAACGTCAAGTTTGACTTCCTTGGCTATTGCTTCCGGCCCCGACGGGCAAAGAACTCGCAAGACGCCTCGGTGTTCTGCAGTTTTAGCTCGGCCATTTGGCTTTGCCCTCACAGATCCGCGACCACGACCCAGAAGAGCTTTTTGATAAAAGCAGGCGGCTCCGTCAAGAGTCGTCAACTACCAGCATAGTCAGTTGCCCCCGGGATGACCACCATGCGAGAGCTATCTTTAACGGCTTACATGTGAAGGGCAAGTCGTTGTTTTCCGAGCTTGAGAACGAGTGCATAAACCGGGAAGTCGAAAGGCTTAATCTTCCCAACTCTCGGATCAAGCGCTTCGCCCCAGTTAGCTACGCACAAGCCGGAGAAGACGTTATTTTGGAAGGAATGTTGGCTGCAAGACTCTCCAAGAGCCAAAGATCTTGGGAGAGCGTGTTCTACGTCGAGATCGGCGCTAATCACCCCATCTCCACCTCGAATACCTATCTTATGTATCAAAGAGGAGCGCAAGGTGTTCTAGTCGAACCCAATCCTGAATTGGGATCGCTGATCCGGACAGTGCGTCCGAGAGACGTTCTCGTGCCGTCCGTTGTCCTGCCAACTTCACGCGCGTCTGCCACGCTCTTCATCGGAAACGCTCATGAGTTGTCTTCTTTGAATGAAGCGCATATCGAGAGCTTCGGAGACTTCGACGGCCTAGGAGGTGTGCGAGAGCATATCGAGGTGAGCGCTATAGACATCAACGAGCTATTGACGCCCTATGCAAACAAGATCGATTTCTTGTCGATTGATTGCGAAGGATTAGATTACGATCTCGTCAAGGCCATTGACCACGAGCGCATCAAGCCTGCCATAATCCAGTGCGAGCCAAGTGAGCATTTTCTCGGTGGCAACACGGCTCGCATCATAGATCTGATGGAGAGCAGAGCGTACCGTCTTGCTGCCGTCACCGATCTAAACGTCATCTTCGAGAGATTGAACTGATGCAGCTACTAAAGGTAGCCCGGTGCTAGTTCTCTCCGGCGAACCCCACTGATTGATGCAGGAGCACGATCTCCTCGGCGCATTTGCCGGCCAGGATGATGAGCTGCACAGCTCGAGGAGTGGGATGGATGAACCGGCGTACCGGACCATTCCCGAACGTCGGAAACAGGTTGCGCCAGTCGCACCTCCCAAGCCAGGAGGCCACTCGAGCCGGCGTCAGCCAGGACTGGGTCCCCAAGCGCCACATTGCGCGAGGCACCGAGCATGGATTAGCTCGGAAGCCATTCGCCAGCAATATAGTTGTTTGTCATCGATAAGCTCTGAACTTGACTAAATTCCGGAGGTGCATGAGCTTTCGGCCTCGCACGTCAGTTCGCCGACCAACTTAATTCAGGCAGAACCATTTCAATGGCCCCAGCGGAGCGCCAAAGGGTTGACTTCGCGCGCCAGTTCAATCAGGCCGGCTTTCGTATGGGGATGAATTTGCTCGAGCGGATGCCGCACCGCGTCAGATCTGATGACTTTACCCTCCATCATCACGGTCTTGGCTGCCCGCAGGCCACATTGACGGTTCTCGTAATTGATCAAGGGCAGCACCTTTGCATAGGCAGCGGCCGCTTCCCCGCTGCGACCCGCCACATGATAATCGAAAACCGGCCGCAACAAATCCGGACATAGCGCGCTCGACATCGTCCCGGTCGCTCCAGCCTGCAGATCTGCCATCATGGTGATGGCCTCCTCTCCATCAAACGGACCGACTATGGCAGCATTGCCCGCCTCGATCAGATTGCGCAGCTTCGCGGCGGCAAACGGGACTTCGATCTTGAAATAGTTAACAAGCGGCACCTCCCGTGCGAGCCGAACGAGAAAGGGTACCGAAAGCGTTACGCCGCTGAGCGGCGCGTCCTGAACCATGATCGGAATTCCCGCCGCATCGGCGACACGAGCGAAATGCTCGATCATATGATTTTCATCCGCCTTGAGACCGGCACCGTGGTAGGGCGGCATCAGCATCAGTAGGCTTGCGCCTCGTTCGGCGGCATAGCGTGCGCGTTCCACCGCAATCCGAGTGCTAAAATGACTGCAAGTCACCATGACCGGTCTGCGGCCGGCGACGTGTGACAGACAGAGGTCAACTAGCAATCTGCGCTCCTCGTCCGACAATAGGAACTGCTCGGAATAGTTGGCAAGCATACAAATTCCGTCGACCTTCTGATCGATCATGCAATCCAAAACACGCCGTTGCCCCTCCAGATCGAGATCTCCAGAGTCCGTGAATGGCGTTGGCGCGACTGGAAACAGACCTCCATAGGTCTGGCTTGTGTGATCTTGCATGAGTTAGAATCTCTCTGGGGAGGGATTGAGGGGCATCGGAAGTGCGACTGGTGTGGTGCATCGATCGGGATCGCCAATGTCGCTCGCCTTGAACAATGTTACGAGAACTGACCCTTGTCTTCGCCGGCAAACACCTTGCTACGAACATGGTTCGGAATTTCTCGGAACGCCGCTAACGGCGTGGTTTGACCTGTGAGGTTCGCTGACACTTGTGTTGCGGCTGGGGAGCAGAAAATTGAGCCTGACAAGACAATGCGCGCAGGCTGCGTGTTATTAGCGATCCTTCGCGGGTGCAGTTGAGTCTCGAACGATCAGACGCGTTTCGAGCTCGACCCTTGCATGGATGTCCAGGGAATTTTGATCCGCCAGAAAATAGTTGGCGGCCTGTTCGCCCATCAGGCGAGCCGGGACATCAACTGTCGTCAGCCCCGGAGTGAGATACTCTGCGATGTCGAGATTGTCGAACCCGATCATCGAAATGTCCTTGGGCACGCTTAATCCTGCCTCTTGGCATGCGCGCATCGCTCCGACAGCCAGCACGTCGCTGCCGCAGAATATCGCAGTCACATTTTTGTTTTGGTTCAGAATAATTTTGGCGGCTGCTCGACCCCTGCTGAACTCGTAGGGCGATTCCACAACGACAATACTGGAGCGGCTTATTCCGCGACGCTCAGCCATGGCGAGGAAGCCCTCGAGGCGACCGGATGCTCGGTCGTTATCGCGCGTTACGCCAGCAATAACTGCAAGGTGCCGATGGCCGAGATCTGCAAGGTAGTTTGCCGCCAAAGCCCCGCCGCTGCGGTTGTCAAAACCCATGCTGGGGATCGAAACGTCGTCCGAGAGGGCGTAGGTTACAGCATATCGCACCTTGTGCTCACGCAGCAGTTTTAATGTTTCCTTCCTGTGGCAAGAACCCACGAGAACAACACCGTCGACGCCCTTTTCGATCAGGTTGCGCACGACGCGTGTTTCCCGATCCAGATCGTAACCCGTTGCAGAGTAGACCAGCGAAGCGCCGGCCGGTGCCAGCCGGCTCTCCAGACCTTCGAGCATTCGCGTGAAGATCGCTGCATCCAGCGTCGGAACTATCAAGCCAATCAGTCGAGACCGCGAAGATCGCAGCGCGCGTGCTGATCCGTTGGGAACATAGCCGAGCTCATCAACGAGCCGAAGAATGCGCTCTCTTAAGTCAATTGCGACGGTTTCGGGCCGATTCAATACGCGCGAAACTGTCGCGATAGAACAACCGGCCCGTTTCGCTATTTCCACCACAGTGGGTGATTGCCTGCCTCGGTCAATCCGGGCCGCTTTTTCTAACGCCATGAGCCTACTTCTTTTCCACCAGCCAGCCCTAAAAGGCGGCCCCCTCAGACCATACTATTGAAATCGTTATCATACCGCCAGCGTCGATACAATTGATCATATTGGGCAAAATGACGTTGGCAAGGGCCTATTAGAGTCTGTTTTGCTTGAGTTTTGCGGATCTCCGTCTTTTTCACTTGTCGGATTACCAATGGCAATGTAAACCTTTTCAAAACGACGCTTCCCGCGTATGCAGAAGCGGGCCGGGGCACAAGGCTGCCCCACAGGGATCAGGCGCATCAAAGTGGTGAAGGCATGCAATTGAAAAAGAATAAGCGAACCGGCGAAGTGCCAATCATCACGGCTCGGCAAGCCGTATCGCTGATCTCCGATGGCGATTGCGTCTATTTCGGCGGCTCTGCCGGAGTTGCGATCCCTGAGCTCGTCATTGACGCCCTTCGCGACGTTCATTCCGAGCAGGGGTCTCCCAAGAACTTGATGCTGGTGGGAACGGTCGCCATCGGCGATTGGGCAACGACAGGATTCAACAAGCTCGCAGCCCCAGGCCTGGTGCGTCGAGTGGTAGCCAGCGGCTTGAACAATTGTCCGGCGCTTGGGCGGCGTGCGCTCGCCAATGAAATTGAAGCCTACACCCTCCCTCAGGGAGTCCTGGCGCAGCTCACCCGCGAAAGCGCGGCGGGACGCCCCGGCGTGATCACGAAAGTGGGCCTCAGAACTTTCGCTGACCCTCGTATCGGCGGCTGCAAGCAGAGCGAGTGCAGCAGAGAGGAGATGGTTGCTGTTGTCGACATCGAAGGAGAAGAGCACCTGCTCTACAAGACTTTCCCCATCCAGGTCGCGATTCTGCGAGGCAGTATTGCGGACGAGAAGGGAAATATCTCGCTCGAAGACGAGGCATATGTCGGCGAAAGCATGTCGATTGCCGCTGCCACGCGCCGCTCTGGCGGGATAGTCATTGTCCAGGTCAAGCGGGTCGCAGCATCCAATACGCTGAACCAGCGAGAAGTGAGAATCCCTGGGGTTCTGGTCGATTACCTCGTCGTCGATCCCCATCAGCGACAAACCTATGCGACGGAGTATAGCCCAGCCTATGCCGGAAAGATGCGTGTCCCCGACGGGAAGATCGCATCGCTGCCGTTCGATGTGAGAAAGGTGATCGCGCGACGAGCGGCCCTTGAATTGTACCCGGGAGCTACCGTCAACATCGGCTATGGGATCTCGAACGGAATTGCGGTTGTGGCCGCAGAAGAGGGGATCTACCGTTCAGTCACATTGACGGCCGAGCAGGGGGTCATCGGCGGTATTCCTGCCCCCGGACAGGACGCTGGCGCAGGTACGAATTACGACATGATTGCGCCGCAGCCGGATCAATTCGACTTTTACGACGGTGGCGGGTTGGACATCGCATTCTTGTCTTCTGCTGAAGTCGATCGACACGGCAACGTCAATGTGAGCCGCTTCGGCGACAAGATCATAGGGCCAGGCGGCTTCATCAACATCAGCCAGGGTGCCCAAAAAGTCGTTTTCTCCGGTACCCTAACGGCATCGGGATTGAATGCGATCCCGGACAACGGGACTCTCGTCATCGCTAACGAGGGAACGGTCAAGAAGTGGGTGAAGGACGTCTACCAGATCACCTTCAGTGGCGCTTTTGCAAAGGAGCGCCAGCAAGAGGTCGTTTTCATCACCGAGCGTGCCGTGTTCAAGCTTACGCCAAACGGGGTCATGCTCACCGAAGTCGCACCTGGCATATCTGTCCAAAAGCATGTGCTGGCGAACATTGAGTTCGACGTAATTGTCTCGCCCAATCTGAAGCTGATGGACGCGAGGATATTCAAGGACGAGCCAATGAATTTGGCGGTGCAGTTTCATGATAGGGCAGGACCGGCGTAAGGAGCGGCTGACGTGAAGTTCGTCTCGATGGAATGCGAAGACAAAGTCCAGATCCTGGCGATGAATAGGCCGGAGCGACGCAACGCGCTCGGCGAAGACATGCTGAAGGATCTAACTGAGTCGGTGGGCAAGGCAGCCGGCGACGCGGCTGTGAACGTCATCCTGATCGCTGGGAATGGCCCCGGTTTCTCGGCCGGCGCAGACCTGAAGGATTTCTCGGCGGGCGACATCGACGACACTTTCGACCTGAATCGCCGGCTGGGTGCATTTGTGCGCTCCCTCGCCCTTGCCAGAAAGCCTGTCGTCTGCGCGGTGGATGGGTTTGCCTTGGGCGGCGGCCTCATGTTCGCAGCGGCATGCGATGTTGTCGTAACCGCTCGGCAAGCGCGCTGGCATCTGCCGGAAGTGTCTCTGGGCTGGCTGCCGGGCTTCGGGCTGGACACTTTGGCCGCGCGCGTCGGCCCGTTTGCGGCTCGGTCCTTGAGCTGGAGCCCGACTGGGATCGACGGAGTGGAGGCACATCGGTTGGGCCTGGCTGACATTCTGTCCTCGCCGGCTGAAACCGCTCGCGAGGCGGCGCTCCGCTACGCCAAGGGCCTGGCGGCAATGCCGCCCCACGCCGTGCTCACCACAAAGCAGTTTTTCACCACCTCGGTAACCCCAAGGGCAGAAGTCATGGATGACTTGGCCAACCGCTACTTCGTTCAAGACATTCTGCATGAGACCGCGCAAGCGAACATGCAACGCTTCCTTCCGAAGAAAGCCGCCGGCGCCTAGCCCTTCGCAGAGTTTGATTTGAAGGAATGATATGAATCAAGCTGTCCCTCCTCTTGTCATCGCCGAGCGGCCTGACCCGGCCGTACTCCTGCTGCGGCTCAATCGCCCAAAGCAAGGGAATGCCCTGCGTGCGGCGCTCTTGGGCGAGCTTGCGGATGTGCTTCGTGCGGCTCGCTCTGACGAGGCCGTGCGGTGCGTGGTTTTGACGGGTGATGAGCAGGGCTTTTCCGCTGGAGCCGATATCAAGGAGATGCAGCAGCACGGTTTTGAGGCGCTGAGCGATCCTGCACGGCAGCATGCATGGGATTCCATCGCCGGCTTCCCCAAGCCGCTCATTGCAGCGGTTCGAGGCGTCTGCCTCGGCGGCGGCCTCGAGCTCGCGATGCTAGCCGACATCCTGCTTGCCGCGGAAGACAGCGTGCTTGCGCAGCCGGAAATCACGATCGGGATCATGCCCGGAGATGGCGCGACCCAGCGGTTGACGCGGAGCATCGGCAAATCCCTTGCCATGCAGATGGTGCTGACAGGTGAGCCAATCAGCGCGGAAAGGGCATTGGCTGCTGGCCTCGCATCCGAAATGCTGCCGTCGTCTGAGTTAGTCGAACGCGCGCTCGCGATAGCACGCGTCAACTCGAAGCGCGCGCCGATTGCTGCCCACTTGGCCAAGGAGTCGATTCAGGCAGGTTACGAAACCGCGCTGTCGGCTGGCTTAGCGATTGAGCGACGCGCTATCCGTTACGCATTCACAACCGATGACCAAAGGGAGGGCGTGGCTGCCTTCGTCGAAAAGCGGCAGCCAATATTCTCCGGACGCTGAGGGAAGCGCCCAAATCCGTTCCTGATCAAGCAAGTCGTCCGCGATGCGACAATGCTCCACACTGCGCTGCCGTGAAGAAATGTAAACGTTTTCATTATAATAAATGCGAGGAAACAAATGACTACCATCGTTGAACCCATCCCCACAGCCAATCCGCAAAGCTCGGCGCGGGCAGTGTCGCCCCAAAAACGAGTTGCCACGAGGAGCATGACCATTGCTTTGGGCGGTGGCGTGGCCCTGGAGTGGTACGACTGGACTGTCTACGGAATGATGGCTTCTTTTCTGTCGCCACTTTTCTTTCCCTCCAGTGATCCGACAACATCGCTGCTCGCCGCACTCGCCGTTTACGGCGCGGGCTTCTTCGCGCGACCGGTCGGAGCTGCGATCCTCGGTCCGATAGCAGATCGCATCAGCCACAAGCGCGTGATGATGATTTCCGTCACCGCGATGGCCTTGTGCTCGCTGCTCATTTCGGTCTTGCCCAGTTACAGGGAGCTCGGCGTCGCAGCGGCGATCATATTGTTGATCATCCGGCTTGTTCAGGGACTTGCTACCGGCGCCGAGGCCGGAGTCGCAAATGCCATAGCGATTGAACTTGCTCCACAAGGCCAAGAAGGGCGCTACCTTGGCCTGATCAGCGGCACGTTCATTCAGCTCGGTGTCTTCGGCTCCAGTTTGGTCGCCTTTCTCGTGAGCGCCTCGGTGGCGTCCGAGACAATGCACGAATGGGCTTGGCGGCTACCTTTTGCCGTCGGCGGAGCCCTCGGCCTGCTGATCATCTATCTGCGCAGCAAGCTGCCAGAGACCTTGATCAAACACGTCATGCATCGGGATGAATTATCACGTACGCAGGAGACAACCGGTGGCGTCTGGAAGACGCTCTGGAGCGTGCGGCTTTCGCTGCTCGCGGTCATCCTGGTCGTCGGGGCGGTGCAGATCGCGAACTACGCGTGGAATGCCGGCTTGCCCAACCTGGCGAATGGCGTGTTCAAGGAGAACAGCACCTGGGTGTACGGGATCACGACGCTGATGGGCGTGATCTGGATCGTTACGGCGCCGTTTGTGGGCGCCTTCGCCGACAAAGTTCGGGCTTCGCGAGCGTTCACACTCCTGCGGCTCTTGCTCGTGGCGTGCTTCTTCCTGACGTTGCTCTATTCGGAGAAGAGTATTTCGACGTTCTTCTTTGTAATGGTGTTCGGCGGCGCAATCGTCGGCTTCAACATGGCTCTCTACAACTTTATTGCGACCACCTTGATGCCACGCGCGGTGCGCACGACGGGCATCGCTGTCGGGTATGCGCTTGGCGTATCACTCTTTGGGGGTACCTCTCCCTATTTGCTGGTCTGGTTGCAGCACGCAAATATGGCATGGATGTTCCCGGTTTATGGATCTGTGGTCGCGGTGCTCAGCGTCGTCGTCTATCACGCAGCAAAAAGGCGCGGGCTCGTCTACATCGGCGACTGAATTTGCCGCTTCGGCCTTCTAATCAGGGCTCCGTTGGAGCCGACGCTTTGTTGGAGAAAACATGTCCGGAAGCAATTACTTGTCCGCACGCGAACGGATGCTGGCGCGCATCACGCAAACGCGGGAGACTGCCAAAACTGGCCTGCCGCACTGGGCTCGCACCACTGATGGAAGATGGACGTTCACGCCCGACGGTGATTGGACCGGCGGCGCCTTTGTTGGTCAGCTTTGGCTTGCACATCTGGCCGATCCACAGCGCTTTCCGATTTCTGACGCGCGTGCCGCCCTGAGCAGAATGCTGCCTCGCGCCCGGCTCCGGACCGCTTTTAAGGGGTTTGGCTTCTACCACGGTGCGGCGCTTGGAAGCATCCTCTTCGCAGATGACATGGCAGGCGATGCCGCGCTCACGGCAGCCAGGTCGCTGGAGCAGATGTTCGATCCTAAGCTTGGCTTGATCCCGCTCGGCCAGGATGCCGAGGAAGCCAATGCTGTCGGTACTGCTGAAAGCAGCATCGACTCTCTCCAGGCCACGGGATTGCTTTACTGGGCCTCGGACCAGTTGGGGGATCAGCGCATGGACGAGATCGCCAATGCCCACATGCGGAGGGTCTTGGAGATTCATGTTCGGCCCGATAATTCGGTGATCCAATCATCCACACTCGACCCGCAAACAGGTAAGGTGCTCAGGACGCACACGCATAAGGGATACAGCGATGTGAGCACTTGGGGACGTGCGCAGGGGTGGGCGATTCTTTATACCGCTCATGCGGCAATGGTTCGTCCAAAGGAGCCGCTGTGGCGCGAGTATGCGGTGCGCGTGCTGGACTGGTGGATCGATCACGTGCCCACGGATCTGGTCGCGTATTGGGACTTTGACGATCCAGCAATTCCAAACACGAGCCGGGATACCGCCGCCACCGCTATCGCCGCGGCAGCATCCTTGAGACTTGCGTCCGCACTGGGCGCCACTGCGGGCGCCAAGTACCGAGACTTTGCGGAGCGGACAGTCGCCAAACTGGTCTCGGCATATTTGACGCCCGTCGTCCCTTCCGACGAGCGGCCACCTGGAATGCTCACGGGGGGATGTTTTACCCGAAAAGTGTCGGCGCGGGACATCGACACGGCGCACGACGCAGAACTGATATTTGGCAGTTATTTCCTATTTGAAGCTCTGGCGATCCTCACTGGTCTCGTGACCATGGGGCGGATCTGATCCTGTGTTTGCACCTGTGGAAATGAAGTTCCGTTCGGTGGTTCGCCTCTGCAAAACGTCTGCGATTCCGGGGGCGCCTAACAGCGCATTATGCGATCAGACCTCATCAGAAATTCGAACAGCGGATTTGATTGCACGCGCCATCGGCGAAGAAATGGAGGCTGTCCAGCCTATGCGAGAAGAGGCGACGCATGCGCAACAGCTTCGATGGTTCTCAGCACGGTTCAGCAAAGTGCTGCGCGATGTGCGGCGGAAAGTTCGGCCTGATCCGCTACTATTGGTGGCGGACGGCCCTTTGCTCCAAAAAATGCGTCGACCGCTTCAAAGCGCGCCGAGAGGCGTACCAGAAGTGAGCTTCGCGCGTTGCTGACGGCTAACACAAGGGCGGTGTGAGATTGATAGTGCTCTACGACGGTGAGACGTGCAGCGTACTGTAATTCACTATCGCTCGCTCAGACGACTTTCCCTTTGCAGGGGTGCTCTGGCTCGTAGTCCTACTTCAGAGACCTTCTCTAAACAGGAGCTTAGTCCTTCGGCGAAGTTGGACTGTTTTCGCACAGACAAGGCGGCGTTGCCCGCTCTCTCCTCTGCCGTGCAATCGAGGGTGCGTAAATGCGCTGCCTTTGTCTTCGAGCGGTTCTGGCCCGACGGCGGCACTGCTGTGGAACGATTTCCTGCGCCGGGCGCATTGAATCTGGCGGTGAAATTCACCTCAAGGCGGGAGTGGATTATGCGATACGATCGGGTAGACGCGCGTATCCTCGAGATCGTGCAAAAGAACAACCGTCTAACGTCCGATGCAATCGGTGCATTGGCGGGGCTTTCGGCCACGGCATGCCAACGAAGACTAAAGAGACTCCGTTCGGAAGGCATCATCGAGGCCGATGTCTCAATCGTTTCGCCGAAGGCAGTTGGAAGGCCAATACAAATGCTTGTGTTGGTTACACTGGAGCGGGAACGTTCGGATATAATTGATAGGCTTAAGAAGGCCATCAAATCATCAGCTGAAGTCGTCAACGGCTTCTACGTTACTGGCGATGCTGACTTTATCTTATACGTTACCACACGCAGCATGGAGGATTATGAGGAGTTCACTAGACGCTTCTTCCATAAGCACCCGGACATCAAAGGCTTCAAGACGATGGTCGTACTGGATCGGGTAAAAGCTGGCTTTGCTGTTCCAGTTGAGAGCCTCCCTGCAATAGACTAAGCAATCGGCGACGGGTGTCTCAATCCGGCAATTCCGCTGGTGACCTCGCCCCGCCGGCTTAATCAAGCTCGCAGTTGCTCTGGCCCAGACGAGGACCAGAGCCTGAAGCATAGTCGCTTTTCAGACGGCAGATCATCGGAATCTTGAAGGAGCATGAGGCCGGCCTTTCGGTCGCCGATCTGTGCCGCGAGATGGCGTCAGCGACGCCAGCATGGACGTTAGCCACCGCAGCCATGGCCCGGCGCCCATGGTCAGATGCCAAGAGACCGGATTCTCACATGCGCCCGAAGGCTTCCACGGATGTCGCGCCATCGCTCGATGAGCTTCCCACCGAACAGGCGCAGGCGCTACGCTTTACAAGGCCCGTTCGGCGCGCTCGACCGCCATCCTCGAAGATTATGTCGAGCTGATTGCCGACCTGATTGTTCGACGGGTGAGGCCCGCGCCACCGGCATTGCGCGAAGGCTCGGGGTTTCGCATCCGAAGGCGATCAACACGATCTCGCGGCGGAAGAGGGAAGGCCTGGCGGTGGGCCGTCCCTACCGCGGTATTTTTCTGACCGACAAGGGAGAAGCGCTCGCCAGGCGGGTGCACGCCCGCCATCGTCTGGTCCTTGAAATGCTGCTCGTGCTTGGCGTGCCCCGTGAGACCGCAGAGGTGGACGCCGAAGGCATCGAGCATCATGTTTCAGAAGCGACCGTCTAGGCATTCTCGGAGTTTCCAGCGCGCCAGTGTGCCGATAGCCAACCAATCACAGACAGGGCTCAGTCCCGTTTTGACTTGATGTCCTGCATTAGAGCATGTTGTTTTTGACTGGAATCGGGATTCCCAGCGGGAGCGATTTCTGATTCAACCTCCATGCTGGAGGACGGAGGCCAGCATGGATGACGCGACCCTATTCGGAAGACATCCGGGAACGGGCTTTGGCGCGAGCTGACACGGTTCGTTCGATTGCCGAGGCGCTCCAGATCAGCCCCTCCTGCGTGACGAAGTGGAAGAATCTGAGACGGGATACCGGAGGCCTGTCACCTGGCCAAATCGGCGGCCATAAGAAACGTGTTCTGTCGGATGCCAACGCCGACTGGCTGCGCAAACGCATTCGCTCGGGGCCATTCACTTTGCGCAAACTGACGCAGGAACTGGCTGCACGCGGGATCAGACGTGCGGGCGGTGTGGACTTTTGTTCACACCGAAGGGCTCAGCTTCAAAAAAACGCTTCTACCAGCCGAGCAGGATTGTCCCGACGTCGCCCGTAAGCGGACCCGCTGGAAAGCACATCAAGGCAAGATCGACGTCGCGCGGTTGGTGTTTATCGACGAGACGTGGATCAAAACCAATATGGCACCGTTGCGCGGCTGGGGACCTTGTGGGCAGCGCCTCCAAGCCTCTGCACCTTTCGGTCATTGGAAGACAATGACCTTCATCGCAGCGCTGCCTCACGATAGGATCAGCGCACCTTGGGTGATTGATGGCCCCATCAATGGTGAGCTCTTCACCCTGTACGTTGAGAAGGTGTGCCAGAGGCGCCCATCGCATCTTCTTGCCGCCATATAGCCCTGACCTCAATCCGATCGAGCAGGTCTTCGTCAAACTCAAACATCTGATGCGAGCCGCCGAGCCCGTGACGTGAGGCAACCTGGAGAAAGGTTGGTGAGCTGCCCATTGCGTAAGTTGGCTAGCATCGAATGCAGCAGCTTGATCCTAAGCCTCAGCAACTCAGCGTGCTCAATCTTTTGCGTAAGCGTAGCTCTGCGGCCCTTTTGATTGACGCTTGACGCCTATTTTGAGCGCGTAATGCGTCGCCGCGGCTTCCATACGTCGGATAAGGCGTTGACTACGGCCTCAAGCGCCTTCCTATCGATGACGTTGGGATCGAACCGATCCGGGCCCCAGAGGCGCATGTGTTCGTGCTCGGGATGGGCGGGGTCGCTGATGGCGTCGAGGTATTCGGCATAGCCTGGCGCACCGCCGACGTCTTCCGGAGGGCAACGACCGGCGGCCTCGAGCAAGAGGGGAAGTCCCTCCGACGTGGTGTTCTCGAACCATTTTTCGAGCTTGATCACATGGTCCCAGCTTTCGCCGAAGTCATGGAGATAGTGGATCGTCTTGGCGCCGGTCTCGCGAACGATATCGCAAAGCCGCGTGTTGCTGGCATCCCTGGGCTGGTGGCCGTAATCATTGTCGGAGAGGGAATACCCCAATGGACCTCACCAGCGAAGAACTCGAAGAGGTGACTGTTCGTCCAGCCGAATGCCTCCTGAAGCGTCAGATGCGGCCGATCAAGGCGCAGGGTGACGGGTACGACAAGGCGACGCATCACTTCGGGCTTCACGTCCTTGAGGGTCACCTTGATCCGGACCGCGGTCGTGTTCAGGCTCATGCCGCCAGCCTCGGATGCGTGCGGTTCTTCACTTTGATCCGGTAACGACAACTTCCAGCATCGTAGGGCCGGTCGCGGCATTTCGATGCCAATCCTTCCATGTCGCAGGAAATCTATCAGGCCCAGGCTCGCCACGTTCGAGTGTCATTCGGCTTGCAATATTGGGTCTGACGCAATTTCGATGATTGGTTCAGGTTCATGGTGCGCCGATAAGTCGGGCCTGTATGCGCTGCTGTGAAGCCAGAGTACGCGCGTCGCGTAAAGGCGATCGTTGCCGCGGTGAAAGCGCTTCAGATTGCGCGCGACGAGTACGACATGTTAATCGACGAACTAAACGCTAACGACGTTGCGTGGACTTCGCTTGTGCCGCTGCAGCCGACGTTCTGTGGAGATCGTCAAGACGGACATCTTACGCGCTATCTGCGCGAATGGAAGGAGGCGGGCTATGTCTAAGACCAACGTCTATTCCGGAGATGAAAGCAAGCGCGGGTCCGTCTCGCGGCGAGTGAAGTTGGTCGGCGAGAAAGACGCTGCACGACTGATGAATCCGCAGTGGAGATCGCAACGCGAATGCTCAAAGAGCGCCAAAAGAAGCGCGGTGAGTAAGGAATGAATAATCTCTGGGTACGCCATTCGATGGTCGGACACCGCGAATATCGGGGGACTTTTTCTTGAGAGATTCGATGCTTCAGACTTTCGACGCTTTCCTTGCCGCCAGTCCCGACGTTGTTGCACTCTGGAGCCACCAGGACGACCGACCGCTCGGTCGAGTGAGCAACAGAACGCTTCGGGTTAAAGCTGATACGACCGGATTGCGATACACGCTTTTTCCCGATCCGACGTCTCCACTTGGGCAGGAGGCAATCGCGTCAGTACGGTCAGGTTTGGTGCATCAAGTCTCGATAGGCTTTTGGCCTGATGAAGAGAATTGGTCGTGGGCAGATGAGGAGATGCCACTGCGCGTGATCACGAAAGCCGAGATTAGAGAATTGTCGCTTGTGACGTGGCCTGCGTACCAAGATACGAGCGCCAACTGCGTATCGCCTCCGCCTCCCGATCGGGCGGCATCACTGCCGAAGTCGTTAGCTGCGCGGCGGGCTGAGATGGAGATGAAGTTTCGATCCATCGCAGTCACCAACAACGCTGCTGCACTCCAACGAATTCGAGAAAAGCAGCGTGCAAGAGGTATCCTGAAATGACAACGATCAATGGCCTGATACATAGCTGGGATCGCCACAGGCGCCGCGGCATCGCCGTATTGGACGATGGCAGGACCGTGCAGATTTATGCAAGCGACCTCGCTGCCGAGCGGCGTCACCTTGAGTGGAAAGGTCCGTTCCAATTGCACGGTGGAGATCGTGCTGAGTTTGTCGTGAGTGACGACGGCGGCGTAACTGATGTTCTGCGGGTTTGGTGAGGCACTATGGGCAGCTACACGACAAAAGTTGATCATGAGGTTGGCGGCGATAGGCTTACCGTCGATCTCGGCGGTTCTATCAATTTCAACGGCGTGACCTTCTCCGTGAGTGCGGCCGGCAAGTTGATTGTGTCAGCTCTGCCCACCGCGGATCCGCATGTGGTTGGCGCATTGTGGGCTAACAGCGGCGTGCTGACCGTGAGTGCGGGCTAAGGGGAGGCCCCCGGGTGGGAGGGCTGGGTCCGATCTCTCACACCTTCAGCGGAAAAGACCGGCGGCCTCCTCGAACGCGCATTTTAGCCCGGTTGAATCAAAAATTTGGATGACCTGCATATGACCACCCCTAAACCACCTCGGCACCTGCGACAGACCACCGCAAAATGGTTTCGCAGCGTGCTAGCCGATTTCGATTTGGACGAGCACCATGTCAGGCTCCTCACGCTAGCGTGCGAGGCGTGGGACCGTGGAGTCCAGGCCCGTGAAATCATTGAGGCCGATGGCCTGACCTTCATCGACCGTTTTGGAACCAAGCCGCGCCCGGAAGTCGCTATCGAGCGGGATAGTCGCATAGGGTTTGCCCGTCTGGTCAGGGAGCTTGGGCTTGACGGCGCCAGCGCTCCGGAGGCGCCCCGCATGCCCCGTACGCCAGATTACGGGAGCCGACGATAAATGCCGGTCCGCAAGCGGAGAGATAGGCGCAAGCAGGCTGCCGGTACCATGGACGATTGGGAATGGCCGCTCGAACTGGGCTGGCCGTGCACGGGGGACCTAGACGGCATCTGCGAACTAGACGAGCACGGACACCCCGACCGAGAGGCGGCGCGACGACGCTTGGCAGCGGTTCGGTGCCGAGATCATGGCACGCTGGCACGCCGAACATCCGAATGGATCCAGGTACATTTGTTGGGGATTCGAACAGTTCGGAGAGCCGCCATGCCGATAAGATCGCGGCGGGACAGGCGCCGTCATCGCGTGCACATCACCCCCGAGGCGGTTGAGCTATTCAGGCGCGCGCACAAAGGGCCGACCAATGCCGACAGGACTGAGCTCGCCGCAGCGCTTGGGCGCAGCAAGTTCGCGGCCAGTCCGTTGGATCAGGAGCCACGATCGTTGATCGGATGTGACCCGAAGCCGGTGGAAGTTGTGGTCGAACTGCGGGCGCAGTTGCTTCGAGCCGATGCTTGCCTGCAGGCTGGACGACCATGCCGCCCGGCTATAGCTTGTTGAAGCCATGGGCGTTGGCGCGCCACTAGGAGCGACCGCGCATCCTAGCTTTTGGTTTGAAAACGGAGAATTCAAAGTGGCTATTGGTACTGTGAAATGGTTCAACCCGACCAAGGGTTATGGATTTATTGCCCCGGACAACGGCGGCAAGGATGTGTTCGTGCATATCTCGGCGGTTGAGAAGGCTGGTTTCAGCTCGCTCGCAGAGGGAGCCAAGGTCAGCTTCGATGTCGTGAATAATCGTGGCAAGGACTCCGCTGAGAATCTGCGGATCGGGTGACGCACCCAACGCGCTTTTCAACAAAATGGCCGCAGCGGCGAACCACTGCGGCCTGCCGGGTTAAAATTTGTAAGTGAAATATGGGATCCAGCCCCGGCAGAACTAGCCTAACGCGACGCTGCCGGGGTGCAATGTCGATAATGTCACACTCTGGAAAGTGTTTCCGTACGTCAGTGTTATTGACGGAAGAGAGGGAGGGCCCGCCGGGGCTGGCTATGACGAGCCCTCAACCTCACGCGCTGGGCGATGAGTTCCCCAGGCCTTAGCTGCACGACCAATAGTCTGCACCAGATCGCGTCAGTTTCGTGTCAGCCAATATTAAATTCTGGCGCGGTCATCGCTGATGCCCCAGACCAATTCCCAGGTGCAGTGCTTTCTGACGCAGCGCGCCAACAGTACGCTTCGTCTCCTTCGCAATCTTCGCGACCGGCGTCCGCGCTTTAGAGTGTGCCTTCAGAGTTTTTATATCGTCCTTCGTCCACTCGCGGCGAACTACGTTTTTGTTCCTGGCCAACTTGGCGCTCCTTCATTGATAGGAGCGCGCTTTAGCACACGGCGCGGTGTGCGCAACCACCCCGTATTACTAAGGAACTAAATTGAGCAACGACCTCGTAGTACAACTCGGCGCAAAGCTGGACCAATTCCAAAGCGACATGAATCAGGCCGGCGATATCGCAGATAGTGCGATCGCGCGCATTGAGCAATCGTTTGCGAGCCTCAATCCTGGACTGGGTGGGTTCGCGTCTCTTGGCACTGCTGCCGCTGGCGTGACTGGATTGGTAGGCGGACTTCTTGCCGCGTTGACAGAAGTTAACGGCCGACTGGCCGATCTGCAGAAGAATGCGGAATATACGGGACTAACCACCGAGCGCTTCCAGCAGATTCAGTTCGCTGCCGGGCAGGGCGGTGTTTCATCGGAGGAGTCTGTCGCCGATTTGCGTAAGGTCGCCAGCCTTTTGGCGGACGCCAAGGAGAACGAAAACTCTCTGACGCGGCTGCTTGATGCCAACAACATCAAGTACAAGGACCGCAACGGTCAGGTCATTACTCTAAATCAGCTTCTTACGATAGCTGGCGGTCTGATCAATAAATTCGACTCAATTCCAGAAAAGACAAAAGCCGCGCAGATGCTTGGCCTGTCTGAGAGCTCGGTTGAAGCGCTTCGCAATGGCAGCAAGTCCTTTGAGGATATCGCACAGGGCGCGAACGCTGCAGGCGCCGTGATTGACGGCGCCACTGTTGCCAAGGCCGCCGAGTTTGATCGCGCGTGGAAGCAGTCATTGGCCCAACTCGCTGCACAATTTAAATCGACAGCAGCGGACATTGCTGGCTGGCTGGACGGTCTTATCGAAAAAGCCAACGAACTGGTGAAGACCGCGCTTGCCTCACAGAACATTCAAACTGGCAGCGGGCAGGAAACATTCAACAGGTGGGCCGATGCGGCGGACATCCTGCAGAAGGACTTGCGCGGTCTGCCTCAGGACGTTGACCAGGTTACCCGCGCGATTGAGAATTTGCAGGCCTCTGGCAAGCCAGAGAATATGCAAATCGCGGCCGGCCTAGAACTTAGCCGCGCTAAGGCGCACCTCGCTCGGGACATGCTGAAGGCGGCTGCGGCTGCTGAGCAGCAGTCCAAGGTAGAATTCCCCCGGGGCGTACCGACGCCTGCAGCACGCCCTGCATCTGCTAATCACGCGGACCCGAACGCAGCCAAACTACCTAAGCGCAAGGATGGCGAAGAGGCGGCTGACGCATACGATCGCGTCACGGAATCCCTAAACAAATATGTCGTCACGACCAACGCATTAGCGGAAACGCAGGGCAAGGGCGCTGCCGCGACAGAGGAAGCCAAGGCGGAAGCGCAGCTTCTGAACGCTGCGCAGTTGGCCGACATTCCAATCACCGAAAAGCTGTGGACCAAATTCAAGACCTCGCGCAGGACGCAGGTCTTGCCGCTGATGCATTGGCAAAGGCTAAAGTTGCGTCTGATATCCAATTCGGCGCCAAGTCTGCATTTCTGACGCCGCAGGATTTGGCAATTGCCCAACAACTGAGGGGCATTTATGGGAACGATATCCCAGCTGCTCTGGCCAGCAGCGAGGCCGCTGGCCTCCGCTTCAACGCCACTATCAAAGAGCTTGCCAACCTCGGGCAGCAGATAAACAGCGGATTCTTGGTACACTTCGAGACCAAGATCCGCAACGGCGCGTCCGCAATGGACGCGCTCAAGGAGGCCGGGCTTAACGCGCTGGGCAAAATTGCTGACAAGCTGGCGCAGATGGCTGCGGATAATCTCTGGTCGTCGGCGTTCGGCGGCTCAGGTGGAGGCGGGCTCCTCGGCCTGCTTGGCATCGGCGGTGGCGGCATCAACGCGAACGGCTCTATTGCTGGCGCTGTCGGCCCGACGTCGGTTGGTGGTGCCCCACTCGTTGGGCAATTCGCGTCCGGTACTGATTCTGCGCCGGGCGGTCTGTCCCTGGTCGGCGAAAACGGCCCAGAGATTATGAACGTCCCGCGGGGCGCTCAGATCATTCCTAATGATGTTCTGCGCGGTGGTGGGGTAGGAGGTGGAGGTGTCACTGTTCACGGTGGGTCGGTCGTTATCCAGGGCGACGCTAGCGAGAAGACGATTGCATTGATTAAGGCCGCGATGACGCGGCAGAACGCGGAATTGCCAATGCGCGTTGTGGCTGCGGTGAAAGATGCGAAGGCGAGACGGGTGTTGGGGTGAGGGGCAGCGTAGTACGTGTGGAGGGGCGGGTGGCGGCGTGGTGTGGTCCGCAGGGTCCACACCATCATGCTGGATAGGCGATGCTGGAGTTCAATCAATAAGCTTGTTAATCGCGATGAAGGCCTTCTCAAACCGATCAAGTGCTTCCTTCGGTATCGACTTGACTAGAGACGACGCATGTTCCGCAAAGTAACGGGCAGGTCTGAAATGACCGAACTTGCCGCTCTTTAGTGGATGATTTTCGAAATGATCCTCGAGTCGCCTTAGGACGCGGGGGTGCTTCGATTTTATAGCCGTTGGCTTTATCGGAGTGTCCAACTGCTTCGCAAACTCGGCGTTTACCAGTTGCAAATAGAAATCGAGTCCAAACATGTCCTCGATGTCAGCCTCAGATGCGCCTTCAAGGAAGTCAGCGAACGTCAGAACGTTGGACTTCTTCAGTAGCTTTTCTTTGTAAATCGCTTCGATCGATGCTTCATCTGCCTTCTGGGTATCCAGCAGAGTGACTATATTCATTCCGCGCTGGGCCCCGAGCAGGGCAACGAACGTCGGTACTTTGGACGCGCCGCCGACAGGCGTTATCGTCCATCTCGGATCGAGCCCTGTTCGTCCAGACGCTTCCAGTATGCCCGAAATTGCTTGCATGAAGAGGAGGTCTGCCGCACCTTCGACGACAATGGAATATGGGCCGACGAATAAGGTCTGGTGAATTTCGTAACCAAGTGCGCCCTGCAAAGGGAATAGGCTGTCGTCGCTCGCAGCGAAGACGTCGGGTAGGACGGTGGTTCCTGCTGCGGATTTTTCACCATCTGAATCGCCGTCCTTCTCGATGCTGAGATCTTGGACAATGCGGACGCGCTCGAAATGACGTGGGTCGATCATGAACGGTGAATGTGTGGAGTAAACTAGCTGGTGCTCGCCCTTTAATTCCGTCTCAAAATAGCGAAGCAAATCTTCCTGTGCTTTTGCGTGAAGCGTCAATCCTGGCTCATCGAGCAACAGGATGACCCTATCATCATTGCGCTTTACGTCGGAATACCATGCCAGGAACGAGAAGAACCAAACGAATCCTCTTGATCTGCTGCCGAGTTCGGTTGTTACTAGGTGTCGGCTGTCGAAGACGCCACCCCATATGTTAGTGCCGGACTGCATGCCCGGCGGATCTTCAGGCAGACCAGGTCGGACGTCAAACGTCATGCGGAGATGTTTGTTCTGAGACCAATATTTTAATATTTGCTTCGATAGATAATTGCTCGCACCCTCAAGCTTCCCCTTGAGATCGATCGTGCTTTTCGCCTCGACCATCTCCTTGAGGCTGAGCCGAGCAAGCCTGATCAAGCCAAGCATTGGGTGGTCGGAGGGCTTCAAGGTCTCCGAGTTAGATCGATCGATCAGGGCCTGGATATTTTCATGTCCAGACAATTGGTAGTACTCGTCGAAGTACAGAAACTTAGGCACAACCTTAACGAGGAAGTGATTGTAAATAAACTTCCGAAGGCTATCCTTTGCGATTGGCGCGATTATGCCAGCCAGCCGCTTCGTTTCGGTTGTTTGTTCCTGACCATTCAATGCGGTCAGAATATCTGCAGGCTTTGATCCGGCTGCGGCAATGGCGCCGCGGGTAGGCTCCGGAAGATCCGCATTTGCAAATAGGTATTGGAGCGCCTTGTCTTGGTTTACCTCCAATGTGAAACATCTATCATCGTCATAGTGCTT
Source organism: Bradyrhizobium sp. CCBAU 45384 (assembly GCF_028128665.1). Taxonomy (NCBI): domain Bacteria; kingdom Pseudomonadati; phylum Pseudomonadota; class Alphaproteobacteria; order Hyphomicrobiales; family Nitrobacteraceae; genus Bradyrhizobium; species Bradyrhizobium sp. CCBAU 45384. Next base: position 29,628 of record NZ_LBIZ01000091.1, on the reverse strand, counting down.
ATACAGCGACATCGTTTTCGCGACGAGACAATCAGGACCGAACATGTCCTCGATGTCGGCAACTTCGTTTTCCTCTAACGTGTACTGCGCCCAGATGGGCATTGCTTTATCGCGCTTGTTCGCCTCAACCGCGTGGCGGTAGTCCTCGACGTCCATGCGCGGGTAATCGATGGTTACGCTAAATTTTCCTTCAGCGGGTACGACCGGATTCAATCGATACAGCGCTTTCAGTAGTGCGCTCTTCCCGGCCTCGTTTTTTCCAACGAGACAGGCGATATCATCGACCTCGATCACACCGGAATCTCGAACACTCTGGAATTCCCTTACTCGGAATGATTTCAGTCGCATATTCCACCGTTTCTTCGGTTGTTGCAGTTTTCAGTGACAGAGGAAGGGCTGCGTTATTCCGTGATCCTGACGTCGCCGGCGCCTAGCGGCATCGGCCGTTCACCATCAAAATCCGTGTGAGCGAGTAGGCGCCGATGCCGAACAGCACCATGCCGCCGATCCATACAAGGCACGTTGCTGTCAGATAGGCGGACGTCCCGACGCCGATGCTGCCGGTGAGACCGAATAGCGTTCCCGCGTTGAACAGCAGGCCGACACCACCCCAGAACCAAAAAAGCACGACAAGGAAGCCCCTTGCGATGCCATGGTGACTTTTGAGTCGGAATGTGCGTTCCCACTGCTCCTTGCGCGAAAACAGCCCCATCGCGCGCAGTCCTACTTCTTTGTGCCGTAGGGTCGCTGGTTGGTCGGAGCTAGCGAAATACCTTCCTCTGATGCTTTATTATAGATCGCGTTCTCGGTCCGGCCCAGCTTCAGACCGATCACTCGCGTTGGCGTATTGCCTTTCACGAGTTGTTTGAGCTGGCTCACTTCGCCTGGCGTCCACTGCTTGCCGGTATTTCGAGTCGACTTTGCCATTTCACGCGCTCCTATTGGTGGGTGCCGTACCGATTGCCGGTGTTCGAATTCACGTACGTCCCGCCACGGTGAGACGAACCAGAGCCCCCAGCAAAGCTTCCACCGTGGCTGCTCGTGTGATGTCCGCCGCCGTAACTAACGCGACCGCCGCCACGAGCCAACGCCTCACTGCAGCTAAATGTCACCAGCAGCCCCGCAACGATCATCAGCGCCTTCATCTTCTTCCTCCTTGGTCTCAGTAGCTCACGCGTTTATTTTGAAGATTGGCCGGGCCTCGACCCACGCGAAGCAAATGCCGGGCTCGACCTCATCAATCGATATCGTCGCCGTCGTCGTCTTCGTCGGCTCCCCGATTGGGATCCTCGACATACGCTAAGCACCCCTCGTAGAAAGAGATTGCGTTGCCTCGCAGCGGACAACCCGAGTCGGAAGTTACATTGTGCGCTTCCGCCCACCGATACCCAGCGGCATGACCCGAACAATCATCGGAGCACTCGTAGCCGCCAAATTCGCGAGCCTGCACGTCGCAAGGAGAGGTCAGAACGCCGAATGTAAGTATGATTGCGACGGATCTAATAGATTTCATTCACGTACCCGGCGCGATTGTGGGTTTAGATGTCGGCTTCTTTTGCTTCGGAGCAGGCGCGGCAGCCGCAGCCTCCTGTTGCTTTTTCAGCTCGGCGACCCTCGCCAACTCGGCGCGCTTTGCATCGGCTTCTTCCTCTCGGACGAGCAAATAACCCTTCTCCGCCATGCATCCTTGAGCGACTGTATCAGCAGCATTGGACCGATCTTGAGCAGCCATAGCGGCCGCCAGTCCGCCGCCTGCAACAGTCACGCCTGACAGGGCCGCCTTGTTGCGCTCGCCGAGACAGGCAGTCCTGTCCACTTCGAACTGGGTTTGCAGAACCGGGTTGTCGCGGGAGGACTGACCGTCGACGCGGACCCATCCCATTTTCGGCGCGGCGGCACAGCCGCCTAAGGCGACGCAAAGCGCCGCAATCGCAATTTTACGCATGTGAAACAGCCCCCAAGCCTAAAAAGTAGGCATATCAAACAACAACCAGCGCGCGAGATCAATAGCTTGCGCGCGTATGTATCCACAACCCGGGAAAAATATGCACAGCCGAGCCGAAGCACCCTCAAGGTAGGGGGTGATCACCCCTCCGAATTGGCTTTCAGCGCTGCCGCATCAGCGTCCGATAGCTTCCGGGCGGGTAGGGGCTTTGCAGGAGCAGGCCAGGCGCCAGAATCTTCAGCCGCTCGAGCAAGGGCCGCTAGGCCGCCTTGCTGCGACCACCGATACGCGGGCGGCGGCGAACGCCGTGTTGCCGGCGAAGCCCTTGTCGGGTGGCGAGGGCGAGATCGTCGACGCGATCACCCGTATCGAGCGCCAGGACCCGGGGCTCGGCGGAGCCTTGGTGCGCCAGCGCCTGGCTGATCAGTACGACACGAGCGCTGGCCGCCTTGTGGGCGGAGAGAATCAATACGGGGGAGCTCGTTTCGCGAAAGAGGTTGCTGGCACGCCGCAGACTGAGACGAACCTGAACGCCGTTATCGACGCGCTTAGTGTCGGGCCCTGGCAGCCAGGCGGACCACCGCCGTCGTCCATGCAGGATCTCGTAGACGTGCTGCGCGCGACCGGCATGCGCAAGCCGCAGGGCAGCGCGACGGCGTTCAACCAACAGATCACCCACGATTTGGAGATGGCGCCGCTTAGCGCCGAGGCAGCGGCCGCGGTGAAGTCGGGCGGCCTGTCGATCTCGACTGGTGTGCGCGACCGCATGCGGCGGGCTTGGCTGGGTCGCGGTACCGGGCGACTCGCGGACATGTTCCTCGCGCCCGACAGCGTTGAGCAGATGCGTGGCCTGACAACCAGAGCCGCCGAGACGCCGATTGGTGACGCGGTATTGCGACAGTTGCTCGAAACGCCAGGAGAGGCGGTCAACCGTGGCCGATAGCGCCGCGCGAGCGCTTTTCGGCCGTTGCTTCGCCGCTCCTGACTTACGGGGAAACCATCGACCCTTACGCTTGAATGCCGCAGTGGCAGACCCAACCGATTACACACCTGGTTATAACTTCAGCGGCTTTCAGGCGAGCAACCCGGCTACGCCGCTGCCAGCGACGAAGATTGACGCGGAGTTCGCCAACATCTCGGAAGCGATCACCGGTCACGCGGCAGCGATCGAAGATGTCCGGCGATCAGATGGCGCGCTGAAGAACAATGTTGTCACTTACGATAGCTTGTCGAAGTCGCTTCAGCTCACGTTCGATCCGACGAATGGTGACGCCGTGGCAGCGGCGATTGCTGTTGCGCAGGCCGCAGCGGCGGCAGCGAGCGGGAGCGCAAGCGCCGCAGGTACGAGCGCTACGAACGCTGCTGCAAGCGCGGCAGCGGCCGCAGCTTCGGCCGGGTCTGTCAACTTGTCGAACTATTTGTCGAAGGCCGGCAATCTCTCCGGCATCGGGAACGCAGACACCGCGCGCGCCAATATCGCTGCGATGAAGATTGACGGGTCGGACGCAACAGGCCGCCTGGCGCCGCTCACGAATCTTACGGTCGCGGATTGGAACGCGGTGCTAACGAACGGTTGGTTTTGCGGCAACTCAGCGGCCAACGGCCCGGATACGTTCAGCACCTGGCTAGTCCAGTGCATGGCGCTGGACGCGTATAATATCACCCAAATCGCATACCAAATCTCGGCCGCGAATCTCGGTACGCCAGGCGTGACTCAGGGCGGCAAGAAAGCGCCATGGTGATGTTTTAGCCCGGAATTCCGCGCCGACTACACCGGCGCCGCGGAGATCATGAGAGCGACCGCGTGGAGCGTATCCAAGATCGAGGGGCCGGTTTACTGCAAGCAGAACAATCTTGTTTGCAGAGCAGCTGGCAAAGCGTTCGTGGTGGACGATTTCAAGACCGATCAGCTGTTGGCGACCAATGACTTATTGTGTATTTTCCCGGGCCGTCGCGATTGCCTTCGAGGCTGGTCCTCGAAGCACGGGGTGGCCAAGGATCCTAACGATCATCGTCGCCACCCTTTTGGGGTCGCCGGCGACGGCGCAGACGGAGGAGAACTGCAATACTGCTCTCACGCGGATCGCCAAAAAGGCCGCGGAAAAGGCAGTCGCGGATCATCGCGACGACGCATGTGCGGGCTTGAAAAAAGGCCCGTTCGGCATTGACAAGACAAAGGCGCTCGAATTGCGCTCGTTCTCTCTGTGCGAGACGGGTCCGGTCGTCGCCGCCACCATCACGGTACACGTCCGGTGCGCCACATCCGACCAGGCCTTGATCTCGGCCGACCTTGAGGATGACTTGACTGCGAGCGTGTCGGCGAATCGCGACACTTGCGAGGCTCTCGATGCGGATGTTTCGGCGGGAAAGTTCGAGAATCAGACCGGAATTCAGATCGCCAATCTAAAGGACAAGCTTCGCGATGCGGCCGCCAAGCAGATCAAGGTCTACTGCAGCAAATAGTCGTTTGGCGCCGGCGCGTCGAGCAGTCTGCGCGCCGGCTTCGCGACGCGCCAAACGAGCAGAGCCGAAAGGATAAAGCAGGCCGCCGTCAGCACCCACAGGGCGATCGGTTGAACGATAGGATAGAAAGTTACCGATTCCGGAACGTGCCGATCGAGACCGCCGATTTGATAGTAGTTGTTGACGTAACCGCTCTTTCCTGGCTCCGCCGGCGGAACCAATGAATAAAGAGTCGCGCACGGGTGTGTACAGTACCCCGCCGAAAGCCCGGGTCCGCAACTCTGGCCCGCGGCTACGAGCTTCGAGGGATCGTATCCGAACGCTTTGGCGTCGATATATACCTTCATCTCGTTGCTGTGCAGTCGACGCATGAAATGGCCGCTTAGATAGAGCGGGCCTGCGACGAGGAGGACCAGCGTGGCGATCGCCGCGAAGCGGCTGGCGGCCGGTCGGGCAGGATCACCTAGGTAGCCGAACTGCGGAATCCGCATCCACCAAGGATGTTCGCGGTATGCCTTCGCGAACGAAAGAAGCATCCGTAGTAGGAAGGGCATGAACACCACGATGAGATGTAATCCCCAGAAGGCGGCCAAGATCTCGTTGCCCAGTCCGAGGGATAAAAATTTTGGAAACTCTCTGATGCGGTCCGCGAGGAGATGAAAGAGAGCTGCGAAGAAGAACGCCGTACCTAGAACTGTGAAGTTGCGGGAAAAGACCGCTGACAAGTCTCGCCGCTCGTACGGTATATCTTCAGCGAAACGGATAAGCGCCTTGGCTGGCAGAAAGAAAGCCACCTTGCTATCGTAGCCGCGTACCGCCATGCCGATCGTGGCTTGGTGTGTCTCGTCCCATACGCCGGCACCGCTGAATCCGGGCTCTATGCCCTCTTCGTGGTCGGACACGATCTGTCGCCAGGCCGGACTGGATTGTCCGAGCAACCTCGCCGACACATGCTCGCCGAGCTCCCGATCGCCACGGACGCCGAACAGGCTTAGATCCCCAGTTTCGTCGCGCTGCTGCACGATCTCGGCGAGCACGTTGACGCCAGCCGCGGTAGGGGCCGGCTGGTCCAACTCCAAGATGGCGATGTCGTCGAGGGGGCTCTTTCCCATTTTCCGCCATTTCGTGACGCGGCACTGACGTGTCTGCTGCCCTTCCACCATCGGAAAAAGAACGGTGATGCGCGTATGCTCGTCTGGAGCCTCCGCCACTTCGACCATCCGAGGGACCGCCGCGTTGACCACGTGCGCACAGGTGATAGCCACGCGGGGCGATATCAGGATTCCCATGCCGCAATGCTCAAACGACTTCGGATCGATAGGATCGCGGCGCTTGACCTCGATGATTCCCATTGCTCTGTCGATTTTAATCGTGTCCATTTTCTAAAACATGATTTCGGGTAATATGCGCCCACGACCCCTGGTTGATATATAGGACAATAACGACGATGAAGGAATGGCTGGTTGTTAGACGCGTTCAGCCTGCCCTCAGCGATCGAAGAGGTGCGGCGCCCTACGCGAAGACTGCATCCACTGCGGCACCGCCCGAAGTCTCGAGTCGGGTAGCTCTCGAGCACGCGCCAACCCGAGACGCGCTTCCGAACCCGAAAGAGATCGGAATGGCTGCTGGGCCGATGCCCGTGTCCCTGATCAAGCCGATCGAGGTCGAAGCCAAGATGGCAGACGCGATACTACGCGGTTCCAAGGCCGCTGGCGCCGCGTGGGGCCTGATTTCTTTGGGCGTGGACCCGAAACGCTACAATGGCAAAGGCGTGAAGGTCGCGATCATCGACACGGGAATAAAGCGAGATCATCCGGCGTTTGCCCAATTGAAGGGCGCCATAGATGAAGCCGATTTCACCTCGAAGCCGGGGGGCAACTTCGGCGAAGGGGTCGCCTTCGATGACGACGGCCACGGAACGCATTGTGCGGGAACGATCTGCGGCGGTATCGTAGATGGGGTTCGGATCGGCGTCGCGCCGAACATCGAACGGTTGTTCGTCGCCAAGGCGATCGGCGGAACGCGCGGTGCCGCTGCCTTGCTCGACGCTCTAAACTGGGCCGCTTATACGATACGGGCCGACGTCATTTCGATGTCGCTTGGCTTCGATTTCGTCGGATATCGGGCGTCCTTGGACGCCGCGAGCACGCATCCGGACGCGGCTACCTCGATGGCGCTGAATGCGTTTCGCGACAACATACGGATATTTGACGCCTGGATGAATGAGTTGAGGGCGAGAAGGAAGGAGAAGGAGGGGGCCGATCCGCTCATCGTCGCGGCCACAGGGAACGAAAGCGGCCGTCCCACCTTCGTGGTGGGAAAAGCCAGTCCATCGGCGGCCGATAGCGTGGTCGCCGTCGGCGCTGTCAACGCGGCTCTCGCGGTCGCACGGTTCTCGAATACGGAGCCCACCTTGGTAGGCCCTGGCGTTGACGTGATCTCCGCGGGCATCAACGAGGAATTGGCTGTCTTGAGCGGAACCAGTATGGCCTGTCCACATATTGCCGGCCTTGCGGCTTTATATTGGCAATTCGCGCGTTCTGGTGGGCCGAAGGCGACGGCGGAGCGCGTCCAAATGATGATGGTCAGGAGCGCCGAAGACCACTTCAAGGAATTCGCGACGTGTCAGTGGTCCGACGTCGGTAGTGGAATGCCTCGCGCGCCGGGCGTGCTACCACCGCCCTGAAGCACAGTTTATTTCTCGTGGTTCTGCATCAAAGTCATCCTCTGACCGAGACTTGCGCTCGCTTCGCACAAAGGCGCGTCTTTGGGGGATGGTTTGATTGCAAGAGGACTCGCAGTGATGCTCGTTCGAACGTTATCGACGCGGCAAATGACTTTGGAAAGGTCTACCGGGACCATCTTGCGGTACTTTTTATGTGGTTCGAAGGGGCTCCTGGTGATTTGGCAGCGCTCGACGGCGGAGGCCAGCACATTTTCTCCTTTGCGGAAAAGAACGCTGAAATATCCGTTCCAACTGGAGCCCGGCGTGCCGTTTTCGCATGTGATCAATACGTTGACCACGCCATTGCTGTCCGGTGTCGAAATGTCTGCCGTCGCGTAATGCTGAGGCTCTAGGTCAGAGCCGACTATCATGTGCCGACGATCAGCCCAGTTCTCGACATGTGGGTTAGGCATCCCTGCGAAGACAGGTGAAGTCGCTCCAGCGAACGCGATCAGCAAGAAAAGCAGATTTCTCATCGCAATAGCCTATCATTAAGCTAGTTGTGTATTGTCGCGGTCTCGCCATGTCACTCGCGCATCTTCGTAGCCTGGCGCTTCGGCCAGCCGATTGCTCAAACTACCAATGCCGTGAGGCGCTAAATCGCTGCTGGATGAAAGTTGGTGGCACGTCAGACGGGTATCCAGACCGTCTTTCCGGTCGAGCAAGGAGCCGCAAAGCTCCCATTCGTCACCAAGACGGTGTTGACCGTTTGCTCAACGAAAATAGCCTCGGTACGCCGGTAGTTGGAAGGTCGCGCTGAAGGTGATGAGTTACGTCTAAGCATCATTCCAGCTTCCACCTTTAGGCACTTGCTTGCACACCGTTCCCTGGCCAGGTGTCCATCGGCACAGTATGTCGTGAATGCCGTCACTTCCCGGGTATCGCTTTTCCGGATGATTGGCTGCCAATTCAAATGACGCAGCAGCTTTTTTTACTGTCTTTTTTGCTTTCGCTGCCTTTTTCGCCTTCTTTGCTTTCGCCATCTACGTTTCCCTCTCAACCGCCTAGCGCCCCGTTAGCGTCCTGACGCTATTTGCAACTGACAATCCAATGTCCCCTGACAATTGCGCGGTCTGTGCCGGGCCGGTCAAACCTATGGTGTTGCCCGGCCCCATAGTTATTTGAAGGTCGTGCGTTCTATCCCTTAAGGCGGATGCAAACGTTGTCCCTGCAGGATTTACTACTACTCGAGTGAATGTCCATGCTGGCGTTAGATTTCCAGAATTGATGATCTCAAAGCTCACCTCGTAATAGAGCACATTCGTACTGAGAGCCTCGGCAGGATTTGTAGGCAGGTTAATTTCACCATTGCCGACAGGTAGCAGCACGTCAAAAAGATAGTCGTGGAATTTTAAGCTGTTCTGTATGAGCGGTGACGACACAGGCCCTCTTGGTTGAACCCCTGTCGGACAGCGATATTGCTTGAGATCTTTTATCAAGTAGTAGAAGTAAATTTTGTCGGTCCTTATCGCGTCAGCGCTAGCCGTCAATCCGCCACTCAACGAAAACAACGCTGTTGCGGGTGACGGGGGTGTCCACACCACCGCTGGACTGAGTGCCCCCTTTTCTTCTGTCTTAAGAGATAGCGTTAACTGCATCCCCCAGGTCTCTAGGGCCTTAGTCATCGGAAGCATGTCCGGGTACTGCTTCGCTTTTTCGTATAAATCCGAAATTGCATTCCCAACTTCGCAGTGGATGCTTTGAACGACCGCGCTCACCAGCAGCTGCTGATCGTTCTGATTGCCCGGAAAGTCCTGCGTATCCGGGACATACGTGCCACAGGCACTAAGGAAAACACCGCCCAAAATGGGCACAACAATCCGGGAGGTACGCATGGCAACTCCGAAAAATCAACACAATAACACAGCAGGCACTCAGAAACACGTTGATCAAATGCCGATAAGTTACACGACGCCAGCTCCTCAACCTAAGCTAGCTGCGCTTCCTTCTCTACTGTTGTTTGATTGCAACAGGCAAAACAACCTGTTCGGTTGCCCGCGCGGTTGACGCATGAGCGGTCCGTCGACGTTTTTGGTTTAGCTGACGCAGGCAGGTGCTGAGGAAGAGATTGAGCAACAGCAGCCGGTTTGTTTCGGGTTTGACTTTTGCTGGTGCGCGAGCTTCCAAGGCATGTGCCGCTGTGGAAACAGGTTATGAGCATGATGTACAAGAGCCCAATGAATTGGGCGTGTCGTCGACCCGACGCCTGAAGACAAAAAGTTTAGATCGCAAGAGATGCAAGCGGCAGTCTCAAACATGCCGATCATGGCTCAGAATGAGGCACGCCGCAGACTGCAATTTGCCTTTTGCTGGTTGCTTGATGGCACTGTCATCGAGAATGGCGAAGGCGAAGCGGCCCTCCGGGCACGCGAGCTTCGGCTCGGCAAGCCACGGGCAGCATACGCCAATTCTCACGTCGCCGGCACCAAGATGCCTCTGGTCCATAGCCATGAGGCTATGTTGGTGCCGGCAGCCAACGGGACATGACCTTCCCATATCTTCGGAGCGTCGCGATAGGCGAATTTGTTTGGAAGAGCACGAACCAGTTGAACCAAATCCACGCCGTCAACATATGCAATGGCACCGTCGATGTTGGGATGTCTGAGAGCGCAACGAACGTCCACGAAGGCTCCATTGATCGCTGGCGTCAGTTCGAACGTGAGCCTTGGCGATAAGGCGACTTGATCCGTTGGGTGAGTCAGCGACGATTCCGCGCGGGGATGCGGCACGTCGCTTGCGGACTCAGAGGTGTCGCTTCCGCGCTCGCGCCAAAATGCGTTCGAGCATGCGGTCGACATACGCCAATACTCTTGACTGGTCCTGCCAGCATAGCGATCGATCCGTTCAGCGACGCGCATTCGAAAGAACTGCTGTGCGGCTTTTCTGTTTTCCGGCTTTCTCAGCATGGTGTTGACGACAATTGCGCCTTGCAGGCCGGATTGCAGTGCTAAGTGCACGCCCTGCGAGGACAGCGGATCCACGCTGAAACAGGAATCCCCAAGTCGAATGTAATCGTCTCCCATGGGATGCTCAGCGTGATGACTGCTGGCATCGCATACCTCCGGATCGGAACATTGCCGCCCCATTCGCCCCAGGTCGAGCGTCCGGAATTGGCAAAGCAGCCCCGAGTATTTCGCCTGCATGCCGCCCTTCTCGCCCACTCTGAGGCGGCGCGGGTCACAGAAGACCGAGACGACGGCGCGGTCGCGCGCAGTCTGGGCATACCATAGCCAAGCGTCCTCCCCGGCCTCGATCAGACCGTCGAACTCGGCCGCTTGCTTGAGCGCCCAATTCGCATGGACCGATATCAGCGGGGGCCCATCCTTGATGCGCGCTCCTCCAATCGCCGGACGCCTCCCGGCGGCATCGATGATAAACCGCGTCTTCAATAGTTGGCGCCGTTCTTCGGCAGCGATCGTTATCGCCCAGCCCGGCCCCTCCAGGCGTTTGACCTCGATCACCTCGGCTGGCTGGCAGATTTTCGCTCCCGCCGAGCGCGATCCGCGCAACATGAGTTGGTCGAAGACCCCCCGATCCACATGATATCCTGCCTGCGGGACGAGCCTTGTCTCCGAGTCTCCCCACCTGACGGCCGTGAGATGGCGCCGCCAGAATTGTGCGCGGCCGAATTCATGGCCAAGGCCGAGGTATTCGATCAACGGGATCGTGTGATCCGACACGCAAATGCCGACGTGGCTGCGCGGAAACCGGCGCCGTTCGACGACGCCGACGTTCAGCCCCAGTTGGGACAATCGGATCGCGGCCGAGCTTCCTCCCGGTCCTGCACCGAGGACGACGACATCATGCTCGGTGGCAAATTCCATGTCCTTGTCCGCAGCGAGGAAATCAATGGCTAATGAGAATCTTTTGCAAAGCGTCAGGCTGTGTGTGCATCAGTTCGGTGTAGAGGCCAAGGCAATACGCCGTCCACCCACGGATGTAGTCGCAGGCCGGGCGGCCGCGCTTGATCGCTTCGTAGTGGCAACCTCCGGAGCAGAGGTAGCGCGCCCAGCAACCGCCGCAGGGAGCCTGTTTCTCAAGATGACGACGATCAAGCCAGCTCGATTGCCTGTCCGGGTCGACGCCGCCGAAGACGTCACCCATGAGTCCTTCGTCATCGTTGACGAAACGGTGACAGGCATACAATCCACCGTCCGCCGCCACGCCCATGTAACCGCCCCCGGCACCGCAAGGGTAGTTCTCCCGCTGGTAGTGATGAATACGCTGCAGAGTCTTGATGACATTCGAGAGCGGCAGGATACGGCCCTGCCGCAACGCCTCGCGAAAGCTCTCTCCGCACCTGATCAGCTGATCGAGCAACCGGTCCAGATCGGGCGCGAGCATCTCGTCCTTGCCGGACGGTGCGCTGAGCATGGGTGAAAACATGACGGCGTCGAAACCCATGCCTAACACGCCCGTCATGATCTCTGGAAGGTCGAGGTTTTTCGGCGTCACTGTAACGCGCGCGAGGACTCGGTAACGCCGATCGTCGGCCGCCAGGAGAGCACGCACATTCTTCGCCACCTTTTCGAAGCTGCCGCTGCCCGACCGATATGGTCTCAGCCGGTCATGCGTTGCATGCAGGCCGTCAAGGCTGATTGTCAGCGTAAAGTCGTATTCCTGGAAAAGCGCGAAGTCCTCGTCGCGCAGCAAGGTGGCGTTGGTCGTCATGGAGAAGCCGATTCGGATACCGCGTGCGGTCGCCTTGCCCGCGGCATATCGAGTCGAGGCATGCAGCGTCTTGCGATTGACGAGTGGCTCTCCGCCCATGAACGCCAAGGTGAGAGCTTCGCCAGGCTGAGCGGCTTCAATGAGTTGGTCGATCGCGGCTTTTGCCACAGCCGGAGCCATGTTGTCTTCCTTCTCGCCGAACGTTCCCTGCTGCGCATAGCAATAGGTGCAGCCGAGATTGCATGACTGCGCGACGGCAAGCGATATCGCTTTGACAGGAACGCTACGCGGCGGCGCGGCTGCCTCTGCGCACGGTGTCGCGATTCCAAATGCCAGAGCTGTCATCTCGGCGCGGCCCACATCGCCCAACCGTAATATCGCGTCCAGAGTGTTGGCGCGCATGGCGGCTAGGTGGTGAATCCTCCCACTCTCGACATCCAGGGCAAAATGCCCGGCCGCGCTGTCGAAGCGATGGAACGCTGCCGAGCGCGGCCGCGTATGCCTGTGCCGATCGTGCTCCTCGCCGGTGTCGAGCATTGTCGCTACGATGGCTCCAGCGGAAACGGAGCGGTGGGAGCATCGCCAACATCATCGTTGCCGTCTCGCTCGGTCCCATCCAGGGATCGGGGACTACCTTCGAGGTCGCGTCCGACCTCCATCATGTCGATGTAGGCATTCAGCCATTCCGGTTCGTACACCACTGGCCCGTTCGACGCGAACTTCTTTCGCGCGAGTGACCGTTGTTTGGGATCCTGGCTGAAGGTGACCGAATCCGGATAGGTCGAGGTCCAATAATCTAGGCATGCGCTCAGATCCGTTTGCCAGGCTGAGCACAGCCCGCCTGTCAACTGGCCCGGTTTTGCACGGCCAGCCTCGTAGCTGGGCCGGATTTCGCTGGCGTCGATGTTCTGTTGCCCTCGTGGATAGAACGCGCTGGCGGGATTGGGCAGCGCAGTACCGTTTTTTCTCAGGCATATTTCCATCCCGGGATTATAATCGGCGTTCAGGGTATTCATCATTGCAACATCCATTGCGTACCCTGCTCCGGTCAAAATCGCATTCGCAGGAATATTCAGTAATTTCCGTGTCCGTTTGATAAAATCCTTGTTGTGATCTGCGTCGCTATCCTGCGGATTGAGCTGTCCAGGTCCCACGTCGGGCGAGTGGTCCTGTGGAGCGACGATGACGCTGGCAGGAACGACAGCCAGGTTTCCGGCGCCCGCCAGGCTGACACTTATTGAGCCATCGCAGGTCGTATCCAAAATGCCGTTGTCCTTGTCGTGGTCCTCGTAGCCCGGAATCGGGGTGTTTTCAGTCTTCCGATAAACGCCTCCCTTCGGAGGCACGAAAAGGCCATTGCCGGCGATTTCGCCGAGCCAGACTTTCTTGTCCGCATGCCAGGGATTGTTGCCTTCCAATCGCTTTGTTTCACCTCCCGTGGCCGAGGCCTGCGCTTCGACCACCGGTGTGTTTCCTTGTGACCACACATTAAGCTTTCGGTTCGCCACGCTGGCGGTCCAGGTCGGCGTGATTCCGAGTTGGCCCATGATCGCCGCGGTCAGTTCTCCGATCTCGCTGCCGTTGGCGCCGTAGGCGAATATTCTGAACCGCACGGCCTGCCGCATCATCCGGTGCTTGCCGTTGCGCACGGACATGAATTTCAGGCTTTCCCCTTGTTCTGCCTTGCGCTTCTCTTCGTATTCGAAAAATTCATAGTAATCGTCGTTGTTGGCAAGGCGTGCGCATCCAATTGCCGGATGGATCTTGAAGACCGCCACGTTTGTGAGATCGTTCGGGAACGCCATGGGTCGAGCCCTCCGGTTGCTGGTGCATGTCGATGATTGCGATCAAGCGATGTCTGGTCCGGCATATTCGAAAGGCACGCCGGCCTTTATGTGGTTGTTGTCAGCCTCTTGAACGATGAGACTGGCCGCATTGCCTATGCTCCGCATGATGCGCAGCGCGTCTTGGTAAGCAGCCACAGCCCCGTCCTGCTGCGCTGGGCTTGGGCAGTTGAAGGCGCTGTGAAGCAGATTGATCATTTTGCTGTACTTCTCATTGAAAGCCTTCATCTGGGCCGCGACTGCGGGAAACGCTTGATAGTCGCCGGCCTTCGCGTTGCGGTCGAATTCATGCACGCCCGATTGATCGAAAGGAAGGCTCCCTCCGGAAAAGGAATACTTCAACTCAACATTCTTGTTTGGAACGAGATATCGCGACTTGAGAATGGACTGAAAGCGATAATGATGACCGGGCAGGCCTTCCGCATCGAGTGGATTGTAGGGCGCCTCGCCTTCGCCCTCGCTCACCACCCAGCGCAAATGCGCGGCGGCGGTGTCCTTGTCGGTGATCTTGAAATTTATTTCCTGTTTGAGTGGATACTTGCTGCTGTCCTGATCATTGACGTAAGCAATCTCATGAAAATTGGGCTTGGCCTCGCGTTGTTTGTAGGCGTCGCGCGCGGCGTTTTCGAAGAGGCCGGGGATTTTGTCTTGTTTGATGATGTCGATGATTCCCGCATAAAACTGGCCGATCGTGCGAGGCGGTGCCTCTACCATCGCCACAGTCGGGAATTCGACGTGTCGCTCCGGCGCTTCAACGGCCATAAAGAGCTTTTCGATGAGATCGAATGAAAACGAACGAAGGTCGAGCGTTAGCGGAGGATCGATGACGTCGAGCTTGCAGGGATATTGGGGCACCGCAGCCACGATATCGGGAGCTATACCGATGGCGTTCATGAGGTTGGCCACCGCAGTGAAGTGAAGCATCTCTTCGATCGCGGTCCGCAGGATCAGTTCATAGATCTCGCTGTTTCCGGTCAGACTAAACGCCGCCGAGAGATATGTCGGTATCGTTGCAAATTCGAGTTGCAAGGCACTCTGCAACAACGCTCCAAGTTTTTGACGGGCAGCTTCATCCCGAATTGACGCCGTCTGGATGCCGTGAAGGTCTCGCGCGAGCTTGGAATTTACAATCAGCGGGGCGTATCTAGTGGTGTCCATAGCGGACCCTCACGTCGCTAGGGGTAGTCAAACATCGCGTGGCAGGCCCTGCCAGACCGCACTAATCCGCGCTTTGCCGAGGGGCACGGAACGGAAGGCAGAATTTTGTATTGTTGCACCGCAGGAACAGGTGCACCCTGCATTTTGAAATAGGCATAGTTTCTGCCGATATGATGTCTCAACCTAAAGGTTTTCGCAAGCGAATTGTGCAACCGCGAGCCCCAAGCGTTTGCTTATGCTTCAGCGCCGATTCACAATCAGAACGGCGAGAGCTGCCCGCTGGCCAGCCAACAGCACGTCAACAGCACTGGCGGCTTGCCGATAAAGTCGTTTTGAGCAAGCTAAGCTGCCCGCCGGTAAGAAAATAGCGCTTCCACAGTAGTGGGTTTCGCGATGTATCGGACCCCCGCTACCAATTGTTCCCAATCTCCTTTTACCAAGCGACTAGGCGGCTCCTTCCGTGGGCCTTCCGCTGTTGGCTCGGTGCCATCCACTGCCATTCTCGAAAGATGGGCTCCACACGCCGCTTGGCACGCTCACTGGCCGAAGTGCCGACGACTATTTGATTGGCCCTATACAGACACCCAGAGCGGCCATCGAAAGATATTCGAAGGTTTCCTCGATCTCTGCAGGCCGAACCAAAGGGTTGGTATCGAAGCCTGGCCCCTCGGGGTGGTTGCTCACGACATAGCGATTGAGCGCCGAAACGGACGGGTGGGCAGAGTCCGAGGAAAGCTGGGAGCAGAAGATGTAGGTTTGCTTGAAGTCATCGCGAATACCAGCCACAGCCTTGGGGATTCAGCGTTCTCATTATAGAGCCGCGGCGGTTTAGATCTCGCATTTGGTTGCGCAACGGCTGCTCGATCTGCTGGTCGAGCGTGTAGTCACCTGCAAAGATTGCCTGTCCTATGGCTCGCTTGTGACTGAGTTCGTTCATCGCCGTCTTCAGCTAGGCCAACAATCCAATAAAGGTTTTCCAGACAGCAGCGCGCAATAGTGCGAGCCTCTACAATCTGTTTGGCATCGAGCAAGATCAGAGCGGCCCTCAGGTTCGATGCGGTCCTAGCTAGCAGCGTCAGTGCAAGGAATGACGCGTCAGAAAATCCCTTTGGCGTAATCTTCACTTCCGTCGTCTCGAAAACTGCGATGGCGCATTCGCTGATGTCAACGCAGTGTTCTTTCCATTCGTCGATACGTATTTGTGTCACCAGGAGATTTATGCCGAACCCCTATGTCCGTGCGCGTCTATCACGAACTTGCGACAGTGCATTCGCCGTGTGCGCCAAAGCTCGGTGTTTCTGCGCCAGCCCGTCTGATTTACTCGTGCTCGATCCTGTTTTGGCCCGAATGAAACTGATCTAGCCAGTCTATGGAAAGATCTTTCGCTTTGATCCATGGAACAATCTCGTCGTGACCTTCGATATCGGCGTTACCAAAGATCCCATGCGCTAAGTCAGCGCATCATCCTTATCGGCGACCTGTCGAATATCTTGGCGACAGAACTGATTAGCTCCAGCCCCTTACCTCTCCCTTGCGGAGGCTCGGTCAGACGAAGGAAGGCGCTGGCGTGCTTACAGCATCGTGGTTATAAGGAACTATCGTTCATCACCACGAGGCGCATATTGCGCTGCAGCGGGCCCCGTCAGTTGACTACACGCGGAGCACGAGATGGAAGCCAAGCGCGAGTTTAGAGGCTCCGATACCCACGGTGTTCTGCAGCGGTTTGGTGCGGACATCCGTGCAACGAGTGAGGGGCATGGATGGTCTTCGATTTACGCGTCGATCCAACGGGAGAATCCCTTCGAGGGGCGGTTCGACGCGATTGCTGACGACCTTATTGTGTTGCACCGCAGCGGCCCCGTGCAGACGACCTTTGCATCCGGCGGGCACGTCACTTCACGTTGCATTCCGAAAGGAAGCATCTTTTTCTTGCCGGCAGGTCAAGCGTGCGAGGTGGGATTGCATGGAGCGCTGGATACTCTCCATATTTATCTCCGCGCAAACTTAATTCCTGTCCACAATGTTACGCCGCTGCTGGTCGAACGGGATGTGGTTATACAGCATCTGGCGCAGGCGGTTGAGCAGGCGGTTTGCGAGAACGTCTCGAATTCAGATCTCTTCATCGATCCGATCGCGCGGGCACTTGCGAATAGGGTCTCCGCGATCAGCAGGAGTAGCGAACCGTGGCGGGTTCAGACCGCTGGGCTGCCGGACAACGAACTCCGGCGCGTCAAGGATTTCATCGAGGCAAATCTCGAGGGTGAGATCACTCTTGCTGCGATGGCAAGCGCGTGCGGCATCGGCACGAAGTCGTTCGTTCGGGCTTTTGCGGCAACGACCGGCAAGTCACCATACCAATATGTGATCGCGGCACGTGTCGAACGGGCCAAGCGATTGATCGAGCAAGACCAGGAAGGCCTCGCTGAGATAGCACTGCGCTGTGGCTTCTCCCATCAGGAACACTTGACGCGTGCCTTCCGCAGGCTGACGGGTCAAACGCCCGGTCGATACCGTCGCAGCGTCAACTGAACAAGCAGCCAGGGCCAATGCAGAAACGCTCCGATCTACCATCGCCAGCCGCAGCGCAAAACGAGCATACCGTGCGGCCTTTTGACGGAGGCGAGGTCCATTCCGTGCTGCAACAGTTCGCCGTGAAAGGCGAGGCATCCAGTGCGGGGCTGGGCTGGTCGACTATGTTCGCATCGGTTCAGCGGGAAGAGCCGTTCAGGGGCCGCTTCGAAGCCAATGCCAACGCCCTGCTGGTGACTGCGGCTAGTGGGCCAGTCGATGTTACCTATCGGATCGATGGACGTGTCGTATCCAGGCACTTGCAGGAGAAGGGGATCTTTTTCCTACCGCCGCGCCGCGACTGTGAGGTGACGCTAAATACGCCGTTGAACTCGATCCATGTGTACCTGCGTCCTGAACTGTTTTCCGGCTCTGAAGGTAAAGTGCAGAACTCCGATTTTGGCCTCTTGCCTGTGTTGGGTGAGCCGGAGCCCCTCACCAGCAATCTCCTGGCAGTGGTGGAGGAAATGGTGCGCGAGGGTGATAACTCGTGCTCCCTCCTGGCCGATTCGATTGCGCATGCATTAGCCAATCGCCTTGTCGTGCTCAATGCACGGGAGCGGAAAGCGCCGGGTGCTGTGGAACGCCAGCTGAGTACACGTAGCGTCCGCTCGATTCGTGATTTTGTCGAAGCTAATATCGCGGATTGCATCAAGCTGGACGATTTGGCTGCGATCTGCGGCGTAAGTCCCGAGTATTTCATACGGGTGTTCAAGTCTTCGCTGGGCGTGTCTCCTCACCGCTACGTTGTGGGGGTGCGAATTCATCATGCGAAACGACTCCTGACGGACACAAACATTGGCCTTGCGGATGTCGCGCGGCAATGCGGGTTTGCGCACCAGCAACATTTCACGAACACGTTCCGTCGGATGACGGGCTTGTCGCCGGGCGCTTATCGACGGGCAATGAATTAAGAACTCCACGATCTGCCTTTCCGATCTGAACGCTGGCTCGTTTCCCGTAAACGAAGCGGGCAGTTTGTGTCAGTTTCCTGCAAACCGGTCCGGTTTGTGCAGGCTTGGCCACCCGGCATGTCCTACTTTCACCTCACGAAGAGGCGCCAGACGCAATCACGGCGCCGATGATGGGGAGAGACGCGCATGGCATTGTTCGATGCCGGGCGAGGGTGCTCGCATATCCAAATTGGCCAGCATTCGCTTGAGGCGCCTTGCACCTCGGGTGGTCATGTTGCGCAGGAAAGTGGGCCGCTGCGATGAAGGACTGGTCTCCGCTCGTCGTCGGGATCGGCGGCACGTTGCGCGACGGATCAACCTCGGAGAGGGCGCTCCGCCTGGCTTTGACGGAAGCCGCACGGCTCGGTGCGAAAACGCAGATCTTCGCCGGGCAATCGTTGAATCTCCCTCACTACGACGCCATTGAACGTACGGAGCGTGCGATGTCGCTGGTCGAAGCGCTGCGCACCGCAGACGGCGTCATCATAGCCACCCCAAGCTATCATGGCTCGATCTCCGGCCTGGTGAAGAACGCAATAGACTACACTGAGGATCTCCGTGCCGATGCGCGCAGCTATCTTGCCGGACGCGCCGTCGGCGCAATCGTATGCGCGGGCGGAGCCCAAGCCATGGGAGCGACGCTGGGGACTCTGCGGACGATTGTTCACGCGCTGCGCGGTTGGCCGACTCCATTCTCAGCGGTGATTAACGCCGCGCAGAGGCCATTTTCCGCAGATGGTGCGTGCAGTGATCCAATCATAGCGCAACAGCTCGCATTCGTGGCCGAGCAGGTCGTCGAGTTCGCGAGAATGCGGCGGCTATATGAGAGCCGGCGCAATGGGCTCGCGCCTCAAACATCAGAAGCCGCGTCGGCGCAATGCGCATAGAACGCGGCCGTAAACAAGCAGAACGGGAAACACTAGGGAGGGGTCATGAGCAAGAATCGCATCTTTAGTTATGAAAATCTCGTTGTCGTGTTGATGGGAGCGGCGTTTGGCTTCGTATTTTTCGACCGTCTGGCGCTGAATTTTCTAGCACCATTTCTGGTGCCTGAGCTCCATCTGAACAACACCCAGCTGGGTGCCCTCGCGGGTGGCCTGGCGCTGACCTGGGCAATCGCCGGCTATGCCGTCGGCACTCTTTCGGACTATTTTCAAAATCGCAAAACGCTTCTGGTCTGCGCGATAGTGATCTTCTCGATCTGCTCGGTAGGATCCGGTCTGGCCAATTCGTTTCTGACGTTGCTTGCCGCGCGCCTCGTTATGGGATTTGCGGAAGGACCTGTCCTCCCGATCGCGCAATCGATCATGGCTGCGGAATCGTCGGAGCACCGTCGCGGCTTCAACATGGGCGTTCTGCAGAATTTCTTCAGCGCGCTTCTGAGTAATTTTGCCGCTCCCCTGGTGCTCGTCGCACTTGGGCAGATCTACGGCTGGAGAAGTGCTTTCTACATTGCGGCGGTGCCTGGCTTCGTGGTGGCGGCGCTGATCGTCGCATTTATCCGTGAACCTTCGTCGGGTGCCGCTCCGATATCGGCTGCGTCTGCGCGCAACACGATCCCGCTTTCGACGATGCTGAAACATCGCAACATCTGGGTTTGCGCGATCGTGAGCTGCCTGATGGTGTCTTGGCTCCTGATCCAGATAACGTTCCTTCCGATCTACCTGGTGCAGGTCCGCGGTCTGTCGCCCAGCGTGATGAGCGTCGCCGTGGCCGCGACCGGCATTGCAACGGTCGCGTCTTCGATCATCGTACCGGCGCTGTCGGATCGATTTGGCCGCCGTCCGATTCTCATCTTGTCAGGCTTCGTTGGCGTGATCGCCCCGGTGGCGATCGTCACGTTCGACGGTCCGTTGCCGTTATTGGTGTTGTTCATGGGCGTCGGCCATCTCGCCGTTGGCAGCTTCTCGTTGTTCATGGCCACCGTGCCGTCCGAGACGATCCCGCGGACCCATGTTGCTACTGCGCTTGGCTTCATCATGGGGGTGGGCGAGGTCGCGGGCGGCTTCGCGGGCCCGGCCCTCGCCGGGATCGCTTCCGACGTGTTCGGTCCGTCCAGCTCGATGTGGATCGCCGCTACGCTTTGTATCTGTGCAGGCTTGCTTTGCCTGATGCTGGACGAAACCGCGCCGCGGGTGCTCGAGCGCCACAAGAGGATGATTGTGAGTTCGCCGGCATGAATCCCTATCGCCGGTTAGCTGCAACCGCGTTCAACGGAAATATCAGGAGATCGAAATGAACGTTCAGGCCATCCGCAAGAGCCTGCCGGCACCGGAGCCTCACCTCACTCCGCAGGATCTGGTCGACCGCGCCGCCTCGATGAGAATGCTGCTGCGGGAATCGCAAGACGAGACCGATGAGCGGGGACATTATTCGGACGAAATCCAGCAGAAGTTCATCGATGCTGGTTTCTATCGGATCTTGCAGCCCAAAATGTTTGGTGGCTACGAGTTCGATTACGAAACATTTTTTCGCGTCATGGTGGAGATATCGCGCGGTCATCCGTCCGCAGGGTGGTGCTTGACGTTGGCCGCATCTCATGCGCCCGTCATAGCCTCGCACTGGTCGGAAGCTGCACAGATCGAAATCTTCGGTTCGTCCGGACATTTCGCGTCACCGCACCGGGCTGCCCCGGGGGGTACGTGCCTGCCGGTCGAAGGAGGCTATATCATTAATGGTGTGTGGCCATATTCGTCGGGAATACCGCACAGCACGCACTTCCTGGGCGCGACGTTGCTTCAAACGTCGTTCCCACCACGAATGCTCCACTTCGTTGTGCCGCGGGGGCAATACACAATTCTGGGCGATTGGGGTGGAGACCGCACCTTGGGCATGCGCGGCTCCGGCTCGAACAGCGTCAAGCTGGACAACGTCTTCGTGCCCGAGCACATGACCGCGTTCTTCGACGCGCTGGGTGTGAAGCAGGATCTCTCCGAGGGTACACCCGGAACGCGATTGCATGGCAACCCGATGTATCTCGGCGTTCTCATGGGTCCTTATCACGCGTCCCTGACATCGCCTATCATCGGTGCCGCGCGCGCGGCGATCGATGAATATCGCGATATCCTGTTCTCGCAAAACACATTTGTTCCACCTTTCATCAAGCGCGCCTTCGAGACTGATTTCCAGGTCAACTATGGCCGCGCCATAGCGTTGACCGATGCAGCCGAAGGCGTGCTGCTCCAGGGCTTGCGCAAGCACATGGAGTACTGCCAGCGGTGGGCGAAGACGGGTTTGCAAGCCTCCGTGGAAGAAAACTTGCGGCTCTGGGGAATGCTGCAGACCGGCGCACGTCTTGCCTGTGAAGCCATCGAACTCCTGTTCCAGACCGCCGGGTCGACCGCGGCGCGGAAGGGCTCAAGGATGCTTCGATACTTTGGCGACGCCCAGATGTATCGAGGACACATGTCCTCCCAATACATGACCTTCGCGAAGTACATTGGTCGCAGCAATCTCGGGCTGCCGACCGGTTTTCTGGATCTCTGAAGAAAGTCGGAGGGGGACGTGACCCAAACTAAAGCAAAACCTGCTCCGTTGGTGCTGGCAGATCAGGGATTCTTTTGGACCGGCTTGGTGCGCCAGCAGACACCGAATGGCACCATCGCTGCGGGCCAGATGTTCGTACAATATCAGATCCCGGAGCACATCCGGCATCCATATCCCATCGTGATGGTGCATGGAGGTGGGGGGCAGGGAACGGATTTTCTCGGTACTGCCGATGGACGGCCTGGATGGGCCACTTACTTTCTGAAACAGGGTTACGCGGTCTATGTCGTCGACCGCCCAGGGCATGGTCGCTCACCCCTGCATCCGGAGGCTCTGGGTCCCATGACACCTCCGCTGACCTACGAATTTGCCATGACGCTGTTTAGCGCGCCCGGCAAGCAGCCGAACAGCTGGCCCAACGCGCAAAAGCACAATCAGTGGCCCGGCTCCGGCGTCGTCGGCGATCCAGCCCTGGACCAATTCATCGCGACCCAAGGTCCGTTCCTTGTGTTTTTGGCACAGTCCCAACAGCTGATGCAGCGGGCCGGTGCCGAATTGCTGGATCGTATCGGTCCGGCGATCCTGCTCACCCATTCCATGGGAGCTCCCTTCGGTTGGCTCGTGGCCGATAGTCGACCGCACCTGGTGAAAGGCATTGTCGCGGTTGAGCCAATGGGGCCGCCTTTCGCCCAATTGCCAATGGGGCTGGGCGACCTCTCTTACGGACTCACTGCGATCCCGATGACGGTCGATCCGCCCGTCAAAGGCCCAACTGAACTGCGGCGCGAAATCCGCAAGGCGCCGAAGCCGGGGCTGGCGGACTGCTTCGTTCAGAAAGAGCCGGCCAGGCGTCTTCCCAACCTCGCATCGATGCCCGTTGCTGTCGTGACATCGGAGGCGTCGGCCTGGTCCATGCACGACCACGGCACCGTCGATTATCTCGTTCAGGCAGGCGTGCGAGCCGTCCATCTGCGGCTCGAAGACCATGGCCTGCGCGGCAACGGCCACCTGATGATGCAAGAAAAGAACAGCGATGACATCGCTGCCTTCCTGGAAAGGTGGATCTCGGAATATGTGAGGTCACGACCAACATAATGCGATTTTTCGCGCCGCCGCATCTTGTGAAGCAGCGGCCGGAAGTC
Organism: Bradyrhizobium sp. CCBAU 45384; assembly: GCF_028128665.1. NCBI lineage: Bacteria > Pseudomonadati > Pseudomonadota > Alphaproteobacteria > Hyphomicrobiales > Nitrobacteraceae > Bradyrhizobium > Bradyrhizobium sp. CCBAU 45384. The sequence continues at coordinate 6,673 of NZ_LBIZ01000091.1, read as the reverse complement.
TGACCGGCCATCCATGAGCCGGCCAAGTTGGCGGACGTCTACGGATCTGGGCAAAGGAATCCCGGGATTGTCGTAGCTTGCTGGTGTTCGACGATGCCAGCGAAAGCCTTGCACGCCGGTGCGCCCCTCGCCGAAGCTCGAATAGGCTTACTCGCTCGATGCTTGGATAGCGGAGGGCGCCGCAAGTAGTGAAAGAACTGACGATGAAAGCAACTGCGACTTTGGAGCTGCTGTGGACCCCGTCCGAGGACAAGATCGTCGGGTCTCGCTTGTGGGATTACATGAGTTGGCTTGATGAGCGCCAGGGTCGCGAGTTCGAGGACTACGAGGACCTCTGGCGCTGGTCGACGAGCGACCTGAACACCTTCTGGGGATCGATCTGGGACTATTTCGACGTGCGGGCAGACGGCGACCCGACCCCCGTGCTGCAATCGGACGCGATGCCCGGCGCCGATTGGTTTCCGAATACCCGCCTGAACTATGCCGAGCACATCTTCCGCGCTGCTCGGCCCGAATCGCCTGCGCTCGTCGTGCTCAGTGAAACGGGCGAGGCCCGGGAGGTTAGCTGGGAAGCTCTGCGGCAACAGACGGCCGCACTGGCGGCAACACTGCGTCGTCTCGGCATCAAGCGGGGTGACCGCGTCGCCTCCTACCTGCCGAATCGTCCGGAGACGGTCGTTGCGCTTCTGGCGTGCGCCAGCATTGGCGCCATCTGGTCCAGTTGCTCTCCCGAGATGGGGCGAACCATGGTGCTCGATCGTTTCGGCCAGATCGAACCGACAGTTCTGTTTGCCGCCGACAGCTACGCCTATAACGGCAAGACCCACGATCGCGCGCCTATCGTCGAGGAGTTGCGCGAGGGGCTTCCGAGCGTCGGTCACATCATCCATGTCCCCGGCCCGCTCGCCGCGGAGCGGCCGATCCGATGGCGCAACGCGATGAGCTGGGGCGATGCCGTCAGCGGCGATGCCGAATTGCAGTTCGATCGAGTGCCGTTCTCGCACCCGCTCTGGATCGTCTATTCCTCGGGAACGACGGGCTTGCCGAAGGGGATCGTACACGGCCACGGCGGTATCGTCGTTACCCATCTCAAAACCATGTCGCTCCAGCACGACCTGCGTCCCGGCGAACGCCTGATGTTCCTGGCAAGCACTGGATGGATCGTGTGGAACCTGCAGGTCGGCGCGCTGCTGACGGGTGCCTCGATCGTACTGTACGACGGCAATCCGGCCTGGCCGGACAATCGGGCGATCTGGAAGCTGCTGGATGCGTACGGCGTCACGCATTTCGGCTGCGGCGCCGCGTTTCTCACCAACTGCATGAAGGACGGCTTGCGCCCTCGGGAATTCGTCGCGCTGGAGAAGCTGCGGTCGATCAGCTCGACCGGCTCGCCGCTGCCGGCCGAGGCCTATCGGTGGGTCTACGACGCGGTCAAATCAGATCTTTGGCTTGCGTCGATCAGTGGCGGTACCGACATAGCTTCGGGCTTCGTGAGCTGCAGTCCTGTGCTGCCGGTCCATGCCGGAGAAATCCAATGCCGTGAACTCGGCGTCGCAGCATTCGCCTTCAACGAGGCGGGTGAACCGGTCATCGACGAGGTCGGCGAGCTCGTCATCGTCAAGCCGATGCCGTCGATGCCGGTTTTCTTCTGGAACGATGAGGGCGGCCGACGCTACCGGGAGAGCTACTTCGAGCAGTTTCCCGGCCGCTGGCGACAGGGCGACTGGATCCGTTTTTCAGCCGCCGGGACCAGCCAGATCTACGGTCGCTCCGATACCACCATCAATCGGTTTGGCATCCGTATCGGAACCGCGGAGATCTACCGCGTTGTCGAGGACATCGCAGAAATTCGCGACAGTCTGGTTGTCGATCTCGAGTATCTCGGCCGAGAATCCTACATGCCGCTCTTCGTCGTGCTGCAGCCAGGACTCATGCTCACGGACGAACTAAAGGCGAGGATTGCCACGCAGATCCGCACCTACGGCTCCGCTCGCCACGTGCCGAGCGAGATCTTCCAGGTCGAGGAGATCCCACGCACCCTGACCGGCAAGAAGATGGAGCTTCCGGTGCGCAAGCTGCTGCTTGGCACTCCCGCCGAAAGGGTGGCGAGCCCGGATTCCATGGCGAACCCGGCGAGCTTCGAATACTTCGTCAGGTTCGCGGAGCGGCTGAACCTGCCGCAGCCGGTGTAGGGCGGGAATGGCACTCCGACGATGATGGCGCATTGCGACATGCAGTTTGTGTCAGTTTTTTGCAAGCCGGATCGATTTGTGCAGGCGGCGGTATCCAGCCTCTCCTAAATTGCTTCGACAAACGCTGCGCAAGAACGACGCGGAATTCTTGGGGGAGACGCGCATGGCATTGTCCAATGCTGGCGAGGCGACCTCGCTTTGGCTTGCGAACAGCTAGACATCCCCGGGGATGGCGCGGGCTGTTCGATCAGGGGGGCGCTGATGATGTTCGAGAGGTTCTCTGTCGAGGGCTATGGCGCGATTGTCACGGGCGGCGCCAGCGGCATCGGTCTCGCTTTTGTCGAAGCACTGGCCGATAGCGGTGCACGGGTCGCGATCCTTGATATGGACTCGGTCTCTCTGGGTAAACAGGTGGACCGGCTCTCCGCAAGAGGTTTGGACGTTCGAGGTCACAAACTTGATGTGACTGATCGCAAGGCGGTCGATCAGGTCTTCGCAGAAGTCGCAGCAGAATACGGACGCCTCGACGTGGTTTTTGCCAACGCGGGCATCGATCCCGGAATTGGCTTTTCCAACCCGGACGGCAGCCCGTCCGAGGCAGGTGCTATCGAAAACTACGAGGACGAGCGGTGGAACAGAAACATTGAGGTCAATCTCAATGGCATCTTCGCCACCATTCGCGCTGCCGCGCGCCACATGAAACGAGGCGGAGGAGGCGGGAGCATCGTGGTCACGACATCGATCGCCGCCTACTTGAATGAGGGCATGATAGGGGCGGCCTACATGGCCGCGAAGGCGGGAGCAGCACATCTGGCGCGCAACGCTGCGCTCGAACTGGCCCCACACAAAATCCGCGTGAACGCAGTCGCGCCCGGGTTCATCGTCACGAACATAGGAGGTGGGTGGCTAAAGCAACCCGAGGTCCAGAATTCAATAGGAGCCACGATCCCGATCGGCCGCATTGGAGACGCTGACGACCTGAAGGGATTGGCTCTTTTCCTGTCGTCCCCCGCATCTAGCTACATTACCGGTGCGCAAATTCCGATTGATGGCGGTGTGAGCCTCGGAAAGAGGCTCGCTTGAATCGGCGTCGAATGCTGGAAGGCGGCCGCGGACGCTGTCAAAGACGCTCATGCTCGAGAAGGCGCGATGACGTCGAGGGGCGTGCGCAAGGAATCAGGAGCACCATCGAATGAAAGATATCGAAGACAAGGTCGCGTTCATCACGGGAGGCGCGAGTGGGATCGGGTTCGGAATGGCCCGCGCGTTCCTGCAACATGGGGTGAAGGTCGTTATCGCGGACGTCCGTCAATCGCATCTCGATGCGGCGGCTTCCGCCCTCGATCGCTCCAACAAGAACTACCATCTGATCCGTCTGGACGTTACCGACCGCGAGTCAATGGCGCGGGCCGCGACGGAGAGCGAGAAGGTATTCGGCAAGGTCCACATACTCTGCAACAATGCAGGCGTATCGAGCATAGTGGCTATGGAAGACGCGAGCTTCGCGGATTGGGATTTTGTCATGAACATCAACGTCGGGGGCGTCGTCAACGGCGTCGCGACGTTCGTTCCCCGGATTCGGGCGCATGGAGAAGGTGGTCACATCGTCAACACCTCCTCGATGGCCGGCATCCTCGCGCTTCCAAATCCCGGCGGCATCTACTCGACATCCAAATTTGCGGTGCGCGGCCTGACGGAGTCGTTGCGTATGGCGCTCGGACCGCACAACATCGGCGTTTCGCTCCTTTGTCCCGGTCTGGTTCGCAGCAATCTCGTCGACACGACGCTTCACCTCAACACGTCCGCTTCTGCTCAATCGGCGGGCGGCCCGTTCGCGGCCGGCGGTTCGCCGTTGGAAGCCGGGATGGATCCTCTCGCCGTAGGCGAACGGGTGGTCGAAGGAATCGTCGGGAACCAGCCATACATTCTTCCGCACGGCGAATTCAAAGACGAAGTCGCAGAGTCGTTCGGAGAGATACTTCAGTCGTTTCCTACCGATCGAGACGTCGATCCGAAACGGCAACAGTTCGAAGCGATGCGCCGGCAAGCGACGACGGAGGCCAAGCGCTTGGCTGCGAGCATTGGTTAGAACTTCGATCCGGCGCGCGAGGACCGTGCCCATCTCCATTGGACGCCCGCTCGCAGCCGAGTAATTCGAAAGACGTCGCAAGAATCGGGGGAAGCAATCCTCCGGACAAACAGCCGCTCTCAGCGCGGCCTATCAGGGAGGTGTCGATGCGAAGCGCTATCGCAGCTGCAGGGCTGTACGTGGTCTGGTCCGTTCTCGCGGCGCCGGCTGTAGCCGAAGACGCGCCCGGCGTCACCGCCACCGAGATCCGCATCGGACAGACGATGCCATATAGCGGGCCAGTGTCCGCATTCGGCATCCTCGGCAAGGGCGAGGTCGCCTATTTCAAGATGGTCAACGACCGCGGCGGGATCAACGGCCGCAAGGTCAACCTGCTCTCGCTCGACGACAGCTACGTGCCGCCCAAGACCGTCGAGCAGACGCGCCGCCTGGTCGAGAGCGACGACGTCTCGTTCATCTTCTCGACGATGGGGACCGCGCACAACACGGCGATCGCCAAATATCTGGCGGCTAAGAAGGTGCCCCAGCTGTTCGTCGCCTCCGGCGCCACGAAGTTCGGTGATCCCGCGCAGTTTCCCCTGACGCTGATGGGGGTGATGGCGCCGTTCCGCAACGAGGCCCGCCTGTATGCGCGCTATGCGCTGCAGAAGAAGGCCGACGCGACTTTCGCGGTGCTGGCGCAGAACGACGATTTCGGTCGCGACTACCTCGCCGGGCTCAGGGACGTGCTCGGCGATCGTTACGAGACGGCAGTCACGGCGGCGACCTACGAGACGACCGAGCCGACGGTCGATTCGCAGATCGTGAAGCTCAAATCGACCGGCGCGGATGCGCTTTTGATCGCCGCGACGCCGAAATTCGCTGCGCAGGCGATCCGCAAGACTTACGAGATCAACTGGCGTCCGATCATGTTCCTGACCAATGTGTCGGTATGGATGTCCTCGGTGATGGAGCCCGCCGGGCTCGACGCCGGCACAGGCATCATCTCGAGCGCCTATGTCAAGGATCCGCTCGATCCGGCATGGGCGGACGATCCCGGCGTGAAGGGGTGGCGCGACTACATGGCCAAATACGTGCCTGACGGCGATATCCGCGATTCCAACTACGTCAACAGTTACAACAACGGCATGGTGCTGGAGCACGTGCTCAAGACCGCCGGCAACGACCTCAGTCGCGAGAACATCCTGCGGCAGGCGCTGTCGATCAAGGACCTGGAATTGCCGATGCTACTGCCCGGCATCAAGGTCAATACCGGCGAGAGTGACCATCTGCCGGTCGAGCAGCTGCAATTCATGCGCTTCACCGGCAAGCAGTGGGAGCGCTTCGGGGAGGTGCTCTCGACCAAGTAGGGTCGATTATATTGAAAACTGAGGACCGTTGGGATTTACTCCGCGACACCGAAGCCTCGAGCCCTTGGTCTGTCGGATGCAGGCGACGTCGAATTTTGGGGTGCAGGAGACGCACGGCGTCCTGAACCGCTTCCAGGCCGAATTCCGCGGCTCGAGCGAAGGGCTCGGCTGGTCGTCCGCATTTGCCTCGGTTCAGCGCGAACGGCCGTTTGAGGGGCACTTCCACGCACTATCCGACAATCTGATGGTGTTACATCGGGGCGGCCCGGTCGACATCACGTATGTGATGGACGGCAAGTCGGTTGCCCGGCACATCCCGCGCGGTGGCGTTTTCTTCCTGCCGGCGGGCCATGCATGCAACGTGCTCCTGCGCGAACCGCTGGAATCCACCCACATCTATCTGCGCTCCGACCTGTTCGCCGGCCCTGACGGGTCGTCCGGCGTGATCAACGGCCTCGCGCCGATGCTCGGCGATCAGGACGCTGTGCTGGAGCATCTTGCCTCGGCGATCGGTGATACCATCACCGGTGGTCTGCCGGCCTCGTCGCTGTTCGTCGATCCGATCGCGCAAGCGATCGCCAACCGTTTCGTGGCGATCAACTTCCACAAGCCGAGCACGGAAGCCGGCAAGCATCCGAACCTGCTCAGTGGCAGGCAGATGGCACGCATTCGCGAATTCGTTGATGCCAATATCGATAGCGATATCCGTCTCGACCAGCTGGCGGAGCTGTGCGGCCGCAGCACCGAGTATTTCGTGCGGCTTTTCAAGGCGACCAACGGCGTCTCGCCTTATCAATACGTGCTCAATTTGCGCATAGAGCGCGCCAGGGCGCTGCTTGCCGACGAGACCCTGAGTCTGGCCGAGATCGCGCTGGCTTGCGGCTTCTCCCATCAAGAGCATTTCACGCGGATGTTCCGCCGCTTTACTGGCATAACACCCGGACGATACCGACACAGCCACTAGCACTACTTTGGCAGTTTGATTCACGCTGCTATCCTGCGCTGATCCACCTTCGGCAGTGCGGACATCGCTGAAGCGGCAT
>NZ_LBIZ01000090.1:0-75704 GCF_028128665.1 Bradyrhizobium sp. CCBAU 45384 | reverse complement strand
TCTTGGCCCATCTCCTAAGTTGCGCCGCGTCAGACGGAGGTCCGTTCATGGCAGCAGAGCGGACCAGATTTGCTCAACCTGAGTTCTCAGCACTTTGACCCTGAGCTGACCTAGGCTGGGTCGAAATCCCGCAGCGCAGCAGTCCGCCGCCGTGGCTGATGTGCTATCGTCAGGCAGACGGTTGGGCGCCTGTATGAGGAGACTATGTTCGACAGGAAGCGGCGCGAGTTCATCACATTGCTCGGCGGCGCGGTAGCATGGCCGCTCGCGGCGCGCGCGCAGCAGCCGGTGGAAGTCCCAAGAGTCGGTTTTGTCTATTCGGGGCCCAAAGCGGCGATGGCCCCTCGCATGGGGTCGATCCTGACCGGCCTTCAGGCTTCTGGCTACGCCGCTGCCGCACAAGTCGAGATTGTGGCCCGATTTGCGGAAGGCGACCCGGATCGGGTCGCTCCTCTGGTAAAGGACGTTATCGGGAAACATGTGAACGTGATCATAGCGGCTGCGCCTCAGGTCGTGCACGCGGCCCGCTCGGCCACGCGCACTATTCCAATTGTCGCTATCGACTTGGAAAGTGACCCGGTTGCCAGTGGTATGGTCGCCACGCTCGCGCGTCCCGGCGGCAACGTCACGGGCGTGTTCCTCGACTTTCCAGACTTCACGGCGAAGTGGATGGAGATGCTGGTCGAGTGCAATCCAAAGCTCTCGCGCGCTGCGGTGCTATGGGACCCCGCCACTGGACCCGTACAGGTCGAGGCGGTCGAGAAGGCGGGAGGAAAGCTGAACGTCCAACTGGATATTACAGAGGTACGGCGACCATCGGATTTTGATGCGGCCTTTTCAAGGGCGAACCAACACGGCTCCGGTGCCATGGTGATGTTGTCATCTCCGCTGGTAGCCGACAGCTTGCCGATGCTGGCCGAGCTTGCTCTGCGCCACCGCTTTCCAGCCATTACGCTTTTTTCGGATTTCGCGCGAGCCGGAGGGTTGTTGGCTTACGGGCCGAATCTGCTCAGCCTGCTTCGGTTGAGCGGTGTCGTAGCTGGCAAAGTCCTGCGTGGCGCCAATCCGGCTGAATTGCCGATCGAGCGGCCAACAAAATTCGAAACGGTGCTCAACATGCGAACCGTGCTCGCTCTGGGTCTGTCGATTCCTACATCGCTTTTGTTGCGTGTCGACGAGGTGATCGAGTGACGATCTTTTCTGCTGCAGCGCATGAGCCCGAAATTGGCACGTGGCTGACCTCAGCCAAAAGGGCGGCGATGTCTGCTTCCGAGAGATGACCCGACCAAGGGCATGCTGGCCGCCGCGGGCAGCTTTTGACCCTGAGCGCACCCCCACGGGCCTTGTGCGAGGTCCCTCTGTCCGCTTGAATAGTCTTGGTTAGCGGCCTGAACGTATAGAGGGCAATAGGATGAACCGATCCACGGCCATCGATGCTGCCGAGGCGATTAGCACGTACATCTTGGCGAAAGATAGCAACCGTCCGCAATTGATGAAGGACGCTTTCGCGGAAGACTGCGAACTCGAAATGGTCGTAAAGACTGACGCCATCTCGTTTCCTGGCTCGGCAAAGGGATTGGAGGAAATTACCAAGGTTCTGGTCACAAACTTCGGCGACCAGTACGAGAATGTGCGGACGTTTTGCCTGTCGCGTCCAAGTTCAGATTACCTGCCGCACTTCCGTTGCGATTGGCTGGTCGGGATGTCGGCAAAGCAGGGGGGCGCTGTTCGTGTAGGATGCGGACACTATAATTGGCATTTCGGCTCCGACGATCATAGGCGTGTGAAAAAGCTCGCCATCGACATCGAAGCTATGTGTGTGCTTCCCGCCCAAACGCTAGAGCCGATCATGCAATGGCTCGCGGCTTTACCATATCCTTGGTGCTCAAACGTCCAAGCCTGCGAAAGTATTCCGGCCATTGACGCCCTTCGACCGGTCAAACGCTTCCTTGCGCCGACAAAAAAGGACGAGGCGGCCACCGTTTGAAGGTGATGAGCGATAGGTTTTTTTCGTCTGGAATTGGCCCATCGCTTCCATTAGGGCGTTGCAGCGAGATGTCCGGGATCGGGGTAAAGCGGAAGCGCCCCAGCGCTGGTCAAATCAGCGCTGTTGACCCATCTGCGACGTCGATGCGTCGAGTTTCTTGCACAACACAGGGATATGCGGCCCGGTGGGTAAGCCGGCGCGCAGCTTGAAATCGCTGGGCTTGTTGGGCGTTACCTACTCGTCGTGCTGGTGTCGGCGCAATAATAACCGAGGAAGCTGCGACCCCGGGGCCGCGGGTCCGCCCTTCGGAATAGGGACCATGACTCAACCGCTTCTTTGGTGGATCACGATGAATCCAGGTCTCCGCTGGGACCCACCTATCGGGTCAAAAGTGATCGCGCGCGAAATCACAATCCTTGACGTCCGGCAGGAGCGCTGTGCTGACAATGCTGACGATCGCGCAGCCGAAGATGTAGAGCGCGATGACATAGCCCGAGCCGGTGGCGGCCAAGAGCGCCGTCGCGATCATCGGCGCCGGCCCGCCGGCGACCACTGCGGCTAGTTGAAAGCCGATCGAGGAACCGCTGTAGCGCAGGCGCGGCATGAACACTTCGGCAGCCAGCGCCGCTAGAGGCCCCCACATCAAATCGTGGAAAAAGATTGCGACGATGGTCGCCAGGATCACCAGTCCGGGCTTGGCGCTATTGAGCATCGCGAAATAGGGAAACGCGAAAAGCCCGGTAGCGGCTGCACCGAACACATAGACCCGCTTGCGCCCGAGCCGATCAGACAGATACCCGGCTGACGGGATCGTAAAGAACGATATGAACGATCCAATCAGCAGCACGATCAGAATGAAGTCGCGCGACAGGTGAAGGACCTGTGTGCCGTAGGGGAAAATGAAGGCGATGTAGACGAAGATCGGCGCCATCTCGCCCATGCGCACGAGGGCGATGAGGACTATCTCTCTCGACTGCCGTTTGAAAACCTCGACGACGGGCGCGCGCGCCACCCGCTCCTCGGCGATCACCCTTTGGAAGATCGGCGTCTCGAGGATGCCGAGACGGATCCACAAGCCGATAGCGAACATGACAATGCTCAGCCAAAACGGGACGCGCCAACCCCAGTTCAGGAATTCTTCTCCCGATATGTGGCTGAACGCCAGGATCGCCAGCGTCGCCAGGAAGAACCCGGCCGGCCCGCCGAATTGCGGCCAGGCTGCGATGAGTCCGTGATTCCGGTTGGAGCGCGCCCACTCCATCGACAACAGCACCGAGCCGCCCCATTCACCGCCGACGCCGATGCCCTGAATAAACCGCAGGACAATCAGCAAGACCGCGCCCCAGACGCCGATCTGCTCATAGGTCGGGACGCAGCCGACTAGGAACGTCGACGCGCCAGTTAGCAATAGGGTCGCGATCAGCGCCGCCTTGCGGCCGACGCGATCGCCGTAATGGCCGAAGATCGCCGCGCCGATCGGGCGGGCAACAAAGCCGACCGCGAAAGTAGCGAACGCCTGTAGCGTCCCGGTGAGCGGCTCGGATAACGGAAAATACAGTTTCGCGAAGATGATCGCGGCCATCTGGCCGTACAGCATGAAATCGTAATATTCGATTGTCGTGCCGACCGTGCTGGCGATGACCGCCCGGCGCAGCTGAATGCGTTGCTCGAGATCGGATACCGGTGCGGCGGTGGCCGCGGTCATTGACGATCCTCCCGTGCAGGCATCGCCCGGCCGACGATAACATTGGCGGCGCGCCAATGCACGTGGCTACCACCTGCTCTCGCCGACGGTTGAGTAGGGACCGACTTCAGCGCTCGCACTGTGCTGCACATGCTCAGATCTCAAACCGGCACGACTCGGAGGATTCGGTGCGGGGCGACGGGAAAGACATTTTCTCAACCAGAGCCTTATGGGCCCCGGCCGCATTCGGACGTTGCTCTGGTCGGTGTTATTTGGCTTTGGTCAGTGCTATCGTCTCGCAGTTGCGATAGCCACGGCGTAATATGACGATTTGTCGGCAAGAAGAGCCGGAGTGTTGCCTCGATTGTTCTGCTTTTGGAAGCAGTGCTCGCAACGCGGGACGGTTGGGGTCCAGATTCCCGTCGGTGAATTGAGTCCCGTCCGAGGCAGAGAGCCCCATGCACCCGGGTCAGCAGTTGGAGTTTCTAAAGCGCGTTCAGATTCTGGCTGGCTTATCGCAGGTATCTTTGGAGGAGCTCGCCAAGTCGTCCAGATGGCATACCTACAAGCGCGGCGAAGAAATACTCGGGTATCGCGATCCTTCGAACAATGTATTCTTTCTTGTCTCCGGCAGGGTTCGCGCAATCATCCACTCGGCACGTGGGAAAGCCATCATCCTTAGGGACCTTAGGACGGGCGACATTTTTGGTGAGATTTCTGCCATCGACGGGAGTCCACGATCAGCATCGATCGAGGCACTGGAGGCAGCCACCGTCGCGACCCTAACCTCTAGTCAGTTTGAAAATCTGCTGCTCAAAGAGCCAAGCGTCGCAATGGCAACGCTGCGCCACATCGCGGCTGAACTGAGAAGATTGTCGCAACGCGTGTTCGAGTTCAGCACGCTTGTTGTGCAAAACCGAATTCAGGCGGAATTGCTCCGTCTTGCGGCTGAGGCTGATAGAGACGGAGCGCAACCGTTGTTGTCGCCGGCCCCATCGCTTTCCGACATCGCCAACCGTGTCAGCACTCATAGAGAAGCAGTTTCTCGGGAGGTAAGCCGTCTCACTTCGATCGGTCTGTTGCGTCGCGAGGGACGTAACCTGCGGGTCACCGACATCAGCCGTCTAGAGAAGCTTGTGCGCGACATCAAGGGCGAGTAGCCCACTCCCGGCTTCCTCGTGCGATGTGGCATACGATGGTCCGATCCCACCGCCCAGATTTTTTTTCATACATTGGCAAAACTCAACGCCCGGTGCGGTTCCCGGGTGTAGCCTCGCCTCACCGCGGCGACGACCATCATGTCTCAATCGGCTTACCGGAAGGCAAGAGTAACGAACGGAGCAAGTCGACGCATAGTACTTTGCACTGGTAACCTCAGTCACACTTGGACTTAAAATGGGCCCCTAACCTGGACCGGTGGAGGTACCGGCTCACATTACGCGCCGGCGAATTGATTTATGTCATTTGGAATTGTGGTGCGATTTTCTGTTTGATTTGAGGAGGAGGTTTGCCATGAAGAAAGTCTTCTTGGTGGCCGCTGTTGCGGCAATTATGGTAGTCGGCTCCCAGGCAGGGGCCGTAGAGCTTCCAAGCTTTGAATTGAAAGGCTTTCCGATCACGCGACATCAGGTCGCAGTTATGGGAGCGCAAGATGTTAAGGAACAGTCGGCGACCCCAACGCTGATGTACGGCGGGATGCCGGCGTCTCCGCATCAGATCGCCGTTCTGACGCCACGGCCCAGCGTGACGGCGAAGGCAACGGCCGTGAAGCTGACCACAGTCGGCTTGTCAGAGCGATAAGGCGACGGCGACGCGTGCTGCTGTAGTGGCTTCGGTGGTCATCTGCTCCGTTGCCATCACAACCTATCTTTAGGACTGCACCCGCAAACAAGGCGGCGGCAATGATGTGTCTGCCGGCCGAGTTGGGACTCCGGAGATTGCGCAATGAGCACGACCTATAGAGCATTAGGGTGGGACAGACGGCTGGCCCCTGGACCGCGCGTCGTCAGCTTTTTGGAAAGATATTGGGAAGCGTTTCAAGAAGGGCGCGAATGCGAGAGGCTACGCGCCGCTCTGTCCGATCTAAGTGACAGGGAACTGATGGACATCGGTACTTCGCGTGGCGAGATCGACTATGTCGCCTCGAACCGAGGTAGCGACCCCCGAGGCGTCCGATAAACGCAAGGAGAGTGCCATGCCAACTCGTCGTTCGCATCGCTCTCCCGGAGACCACGACCTCGCGATGCGTTTCTTTCAAGTCGATCGCTCTTGGTATGAAAGCTATTGGCTCGAGGAGCCCAAGCGGCAATCGGCCGGCATGATCGCTCGAAGTGTTACGACCGCAGCGTCCTGCCTTCGCCCAGCTTGGGATCGCTTGGCCTCAGTCCGACGAGCGCTGGCGATTGCCCTAACGACCAAAACCAGTCCCGGAATACGACAGTTGTGAATCTGCATTTCGTCTCCCCGGCGAGGACGGTCGTATGCTATGTTTTCAGCACATCATTCCTCCTAGGTCTGATGTGGACGGGCGGTCGGGCTTACGGACCGCCGAACGTCATTTGGTATTGGAATACTTGAGCCATTCGGCCCCGCCTCCGGACGCATTTCAAAAGTCAGCCGGGCGAAGTTTCATTAACGCATATCCCTCCGTTCTTTCCATTGACTCGGAGGCGGGTTTTTTCTGTCAAGTGTTACGACGAAGCGATTTTCGCATGTTTATTACCAAGAACCGAGCCGCTCCTCTCGACCGTATCGAAAGTGCGCATACCATTAACGAGGGCCGCAGTTGGCATCCACACCCAGCCAGCGCCCCGGTGAATGGCCGGGGGTCGGCGTCAGGGTGAAGGTGTCGTCGAGTTGAAAGGTATCCTCAACAAGCAGTGCTTGGCCCGCCTTCATGGCTCTTCCCTCCGTTTGTTCTTGGGCGAGCTTTTTGTTGCTCAATCTTGCCATAAATCTCAGGACCGCCAAGGCGCTGGAGATGGAAATCCTGCCGATGCTCCACTCCGACGAGGTGATCGAATGATGTCGCCTGTTGGCCCTTCGGCGAAGTCGCGGCTCGCCGATTCATCGGCGAACCGATTTTGGTGCGATGCGAAGCACAGCGAAATCGATCCGCGACGTGCTAAGGTGCGCCCTTCAGCGCGAGGACGAAGCCATGAGGCGGCGGGAGTTTGTCGTGTTGCTTGGGGGTGCAACGATTGCGAGGCCGCTCTGTGTACGCGCGCAACAGCCGGCTATGCCAGTGATCTGCTATCTCGGTATTGGCTCGTCCGACTCGGAGGTGCCTCTGGCCGCATTCCGTCAGGGACTAAGCGAAGCCGGTTACGCCGAGGGCCAGAACGTGACGATCGATTACCGCTGGGCGGAGGGTAACCCCGAACGGTTCCCCGCTCTCGCGGCTGAGCTAGTTATGCTCAAGGTCCATGTCATCTTGACCACTGGAGGCACACTCGCCGCCAAAGCCGCCAAGCGGGCGACGGCGACGATCCCTATCGTCTTCACTGCTGTTGGCGATCCGGTAGAAGAGGGCCTCGTCGCCAGCTTGGCGCGGCCTGGCGGTAACGTCACCGGGTTTTCTATCGCTCTTCCCGACCTTATCGGCAAGTTCCTGGAGTTGATTAAGGAAGCCGTGCCGGGGGCCAGTCAGGTCGCCCTTCTATTCAAACCAGATACCATGCCTGACCGCGTCAGAGAGCTCAGACTGAAAATGGCCGATGTCTCGGCGCGGGCGCTCGGCGTGAAGCTTCAGGTTTTTGAGGCGCGGGGGTGGGAGGACTTCGACGGGGTCTTCTCGGATATGTCCAAGACGGGCGCGCGGTGCTTTGGTCGTATGGCCAACACCTCTGTTCTCACTTGAGCGACGACGCCTCGCTGACCTTGCGGCAGAGCATCGACTGCCAGCGGTCTTCTTCAGCAGGAACTTTGTCGAGGCTGGCGGCCTCATGTCCTACGGACCAAGTCTTCCCGATTTGAATCGGCGCGCCGCGATTTACGTAGGTAAGATTCTCAAGGGAACGAAACCGTCTGACCTGCCCGTCGAGCAGCCGACCAAATTCGAGCTAGTGATCAATCTCAAGACCGCCAAGGCGCTGGGGATCGCCGTTCCGACCTCGCTGCTCGCCCGTGCCGACGAGGTGATCGAATAGAGAGGCTGTTTGCTGCAGCGCATGAGGCCGGCTATGGCCCTAATGCGAAGATGTCACCGATGCGGTGCGGCTGAGCAATGATTGTGCCATTGATCACCCCTCCAGCAGGGCGTGACGGCAGGATTGCCGGTGGTTTGTGACTTCGGACGAGAGACTAACCTGAAAATGGAGTTCTGGAGCTCTGTTTTTGGCCTATGCCCAGAACCTCAGTCTTCGCTGCGTCGGTTGGCATGAGAAACAGGACATCATGCTCGACGCCATTACCCTTGAAGCGGATACGTCAGGCCGCGGCTAACGACGGGTTTTTACTGGCGCCATTCCATTGCATATGATTTGCTTGGGCTAGGTGACGGAGGACACTTTCGTGGTTCACGCGCGCGTCGAGCGCCGGCTGGCAGCAATCCTGGCAGCTGACGTAGCCGGCTATTCACGGCTTATGGGCGATGACGAGGAAGGCACTCTTGCCGGATTGAAAGCGCACCGCCGGGAGCTGGTCGATCACAAGCTCAAGTCCCACCGCGGGCGTCTTATTAAAACGACTGGTGACGGAATGCTCGTGGAGTTTTCGAGCGCCGTTGAAGCAGTGAAGTGTGCTGTCGAAGTTCAGCGCGGGATGGTCAACAGGAACGCGAGTATTCCTCCCGATCGACGTATTGAATTCCGCGTAGGGATTAACGTCGGAGACATCATTGAAGATGAGGGCGATATCTTTGGAGACGGCGTCAATGTCGCCGCGCGGTTGGAAGGCATGGCGGTGCGGGGCGGCATCTGCATTTCCCGGCAGGTCCTTGATCAGATCGATGGTAAGCTAAAGCTCCCCTTTCGCGAGCTGGGCCGGCAGAACCTCAAGAACATCGCGCGACCGATCGAAGTCTATGCCATCGATCTGGGCAAGGACGGCCCGCCCGCAGCGCGTGTCCTATCCGCAGCAAATCTCAAACAGACCATCCGCTATTGCAGGGCCACGGATGGAGTGCGGTTGGCCTACGCGAAGGTTGGAAGTGGACCAGGCTTATTGCGATCGGCGCATTGGCTTGGCCACCTCGAGTATGACTGGGATCTTCCGCTCTACCGTGATTTTCTGCTCGGGCTTGCATCTTCATTCACGCTCGTCCGTTACGATGCTCGCGGCAACGGCCTCTCGGACTGGGACGTCGGCGAGCTCTCGCTTGACGCATGGGTCAGGGACATGGAAAGCGTGGCCGACGCGGCCGGGCTCGACAAGTTTCCGCTTCTCGGGTTTTCGCAGGGCTGCGCCGTTTCGATTGCGTTTGCGGTCCGGCATCCGGAGCGCGTAACGCACCTGATCCTCTATGGTGGGTTTGCGGTCGGCGCCAATAACAATCCAAATCTTTCGGCCGCCGATCGGGAGCGGTTCGCGGCAATGAAAACACTGATGAAGCTGGGTTGGGGCGCGGATGAGCCGACCTTCCGGCAGCTCTTTACATCCTCGATGTTACCAAGCGCCACCAAAGAACAGGTCGACGCCTTCAATGAGCTTCAGCGTCTCAGCGCCTCGGCGGAGTGTGCGGTACGTTACCTCGAAACTGTAGCGAATTTCGACGTCCGACACCTCCTCAAGCAAATTAAGGCCCCTACGCTCGTGATGCATGTTCGAGACGACCGCAGGGTTCCAATCTCTTTGGGCCGAGATATGGCCGCGGAAATTCCGGGCGCAAGATTCGTCTCGCTGCCTGGCCAAAATCATATGTTGCTCTCGCAGGATCCCGGCGCACCTATTTTCCAGGAGGAAGTGCGCAATTTTCTACTCTAGCACTTCGTGCGGCCGCGCGCGTGCTGCTTGATGCTCATTGGCGGCAACGGAATGTCGCCCTTGGCCCCCGGCTGACCTCAGCCGGGAGCGCGCCGACGTCTGCTTCCGCAAGATGACCCGACCGAGGGCATGCGGCTGCCAAGAGCCAGTTGACCCCCGGGCGGACAAAGCGGTCACATATCATCACCCCACGCAGGGAGGTTGCAATGAGCGATGCCGTTTCAAGTGGTCGCCGGGCTCTTATTACTGGCGCATCGTCCGGAATAGGGATGGTGTACGTGGAACGACTGGCACGTGAAGGCTATGATCTCATTCTGGTGGCGCGTCGGCGCGACCGACTTGTTGATCTGGCGGAGAAACTGAAGAGAGGAAACGGCATAGCTGCCGAGGTCGTTTGCGCCGATCTGACAGACAAGCAGGATTTGGCTAGAGTCGAGACGCTGGCCGGTGGCGACGAAGCGCTCAGCTTGCTTCAAAAATGCAGGCTTTGCGGGTTATCGGCCGTTTGTGTCAATTGATCCTGAGGTCATTGACGATCTAGTCGACATTCATGTGCGATCGGTTGCGCGGCTTTCGCGAGCGGCTCTCCCGGGGATGGTTCGACGACGCAAAGGTGCGATCATTAATGTGGCGTCCCTGCTTGCCATCAGCGCTGTGCTGCCGCCAGACCCGCTGCCATCACGCGCGACCTACGCTGGCGCAAAGGCCTTTATTTTGGCCTTTACTCAGGCGCTGGCAGGCGAGCTGGAAGGCTCCGGAGTCGATGTCCAGGCTTGTCCTTGATCTCCTCCACGTCTTCTATGCTGCGATTGAGCCCGCTTCGGCCCATCGGTAAGTCGTGCCATCGACCCAGATCCGATGCAGGATCACTGCGAGCTTGCGTGCCAAGGCGACCTTTGCGCGCTTCGAGCCTCTCCGCTTGGCGACGTCCATCCCCCAGCGTTTGAGTTTTGAGAACCGCGTGATGCGCGATAGCAGAACGTTGGCGGCTTCATACAAGGCCGTCCGCACCGTCTCATCGCCGGCCAGCGTGATTCCGCCCGTGACGTCCTTTTCTCCCGATTGATATTTCTTTGGCGTGAGCCCGAACAGCGCGCCTGCTGCCTTCGATTTTACGATGCGATGAGGATCATCAATCGCCGATTTGTAGGTAACAGCCACCAGGGGGCCAACACCCGGTACTGTCATCAGCCGGCGACAGACTGCATCATCACGGACAATTGCCAGCACAGCCTTGTGTAGTCTTCCGTATTCTGCCTTCAGGGCCGATCGTGCCGAAAGCATCGCACCAGCAATGCGCTCCAATGTCGCTTGTCCCGCAACCAACTCTCGAATCCGCGCTTCGAAATTCTTTCGCGTCACCGGGCCAACCTTCAGACCGAAGCCGCGCAAAATCCCTCGGATACTTAATTCTACATCGATCAGCCGCCCGAGAAGCTGTTTGCGTGCGATCAGGAGTGCCCGGATCTCTTGCGCATCAACCGACTTTGCGTGTACCTGCCGAAACCATCCCATCCGGATCAACTGGGCGATCCCGCGGGCATCCTTGCGATCCGTCTTGACCGTCATTGCAGATAATGCGGCCTTCACGTGCCGCGTTTCCAGCAGAACTGTTTCAAATCCCGCACCTTTCAGGCCTGCATGCAGCCATTGCGACAGCGGCCCAGCCTCCAGCCCGATCCGTTTCACTGCAAAGCTGAGCGTCTCAAAAAACTCAACTAAGGCGTCGGGTTCGCTTGCGACCTTCGCTTCCTTCAGGATCTTACCCTGGGCGTCCACAACACACACGCTCGACAGTTCCAATGACACGTCGATTCCGGCATAATTCCCCACGGCTGTCCTCCGTCTCCAGATGCTTGGGGCCGACTCAAGTCGCGACCCCGTTTCATCATCTATCGGGCGACAGCCACCATCATGACCCCTTGCTCGGAGCCGGGCCCATTACCGCATCTAGTAGCTGCTGCAGGTTTATCTTCCGCATATGGAGGGGCAAGGACCGGAGATCATCGGTGCCCATGACGAGGATATCAAAAGCGTAAAGCTGCTCTTTATGGTCGTGCGGCCGGCTGTGCAGCGCGTTGAAGTCGCCGATGCCGTCTACCCCAAGGATGACGGCCTCCCCATCGATCACAAAGCGCTTCTGCAGGTTCTCGAGGGACGCTTCAGCAATCCGGGCGTAGCGCTTCGTCCAGTCGGTGCCGTTGCGGGAGAGCAGGCGCACTCGCTAAAAAATCGACTGCGTGAAGGGCTCACGGGTGGTGAATCAGATCGGCGCCGTGTCCAGAGGCGCAGGAGGCTTCTCGCCGTGCCCGGTACCGGGGGCCTCGCATTCGATGCCTGGGAGCGCGTCTTTGCGGGGCTCGTGATCCGGACGCACCCGCAGAGTGGCAGAGCTCGACGGTCTCAACAATGCACCGCTGCGGCGACTGGCTACGGCTTGCGCTCTCGCTTCGTTGCGGCCAGGGCCGTTTTGAAGGAAGGTAGCAGGTCGCAAGCCACGCTCACTGGCGGAAAACTACGGTTGAGATATTGCTGAGGCGACCGTTGCAAACACCGATGGCGGAAGGGGTGTCTTGTCAACCACCTTGATTCAACTCCATTTTTCTTGCGCCTCGAAAGAATAGCTATGAGTTCTTGACCGAGCAGTGGGTTTCAAGTTGTTTCCTGCCGGCGCGCCCGCGGCTGTTTATTCTCCTGAACATCACCTCTTAGCAGCCCGATCTGCCGCCCTCGACGCGGGTGGTGCAAGTGGTCGCCGGCGTCTGGTTATGACTCGATGGAGTCGTTCGTTGACCAGGACGTCGAGAAGACGCTTAAAGGCTCACTCAAGGAACGTTCTTCCACGTGCCGGCGCGACTCGAGGCGTGAATCGTCTCAACGAGCGTTTGGATGCGCAGGCCAGCGCGGAAGTTGAATGGCTCCGGCTGACGTCCGGCGATAGCGTCAAGGTACCCTGCAGCTTCGATCGCTTTCAGGTCATTGAAGCCAAGCTGATGGCCCGGTGCAACGCAGAACAAGCCGTATGGCCGATGGTCCGGGCTCGCCTCGATCCGGCGGAATCCCTGACGGCCGCGGCGGTCATCGGTCGAGAAGAAATGCAACTCGTTGAATCGTTCCTGGCTGAAGGCGAGGGCGCCTCTGGTTCCATAGACTTCGAAATCGTGTTGCATCTTCCGCCCGGTCGCAATCCAATTCCCCTCGATCGAGCCGGAGGCACCGTTCGCGAAACGGAGGAAGGCTCGCCCGACATCGTCGACTTCGACGCGCCTGCGCCCGCCTTTGCCGTCGGGACGGTCCTTGATCATCGTCACGCAATCTCCCATGACCCCGGTGATCGGTCCGGCGGCCGGACCTACTAAGAACTCGGCCGTTGCCAACGCGTGGCTGCCAATGTCGGCCAGCGCGCCGCCACCAGCCGGATCATGCCGGAAGGTGAAGGGCCCAGCGCTGTCTGCCATGTAATCTTCGGCGTGGACCCCGCGGTAGCCGCGTAATTCGCCGAGTTCTCCGGCGGCGATCATGTCGCGCGCGAGTTGCAGCATCGGGTTACAAAGGTAATTGAAACCGACTTGTGTCTTTACACTGGCCGCTTCAGCGGCCTCGGCCATTTCGCGGGAGTCTGTCGCAAGCGGAGCCAGTGGCTTCTCGCAGTAGACATGTTTGCCACCGGCAATCGCAGCCAAGGCCATTTCCTTGTGGAGCGCGTTGGGCGTGGTGATGTTCACAACGTCGATGGCTGGGTCCACCACGAGCGAGCGCCAGTTCGAGGTCGCGCGCGCGAAGCCCAGGGCTGAGGCTGCTTTCGCTGCCGCCTCGTCGCTGATGTCCGCGATCGTATGCAGTTCCAGTTCGAAAGGCAGATCGAACACGCGCGCGGCTATGGAGTAAGCGAAAGCGTGCGCTTTGCCCATGAAGCCACTACCGATGAGACCGATGCGGAGCTTCGGTTTGGTCATGTTGCAAATCCCTGATCACGATGAGGTCGGAGTTGAGGCGACTAGCGAAAAAGTCCAGGGCGGATGTCGTTGACGTTGCCGTCTTTGGCAATAGTTGTTGCTAAAAAATATGATTGTCAATATTTAATGCAGG
This sequence comes from Bradyrhizobium sp. CCBAU 45384, assembly GCF_028128665.1. NCBI lineage: Bacteria > Pseudomonadati > Pseudomonadota > Alphaproteobacteria > Hyphomicrobiales > Nitrobacteraceae > Bradyrhizobium > Bradyrhizobium sp. CCBAU 45384. The sequence continues at coordinate 62,022 of NZ_LBIZ01000090.1, read as the reverse complement.
AGGTTATGTTTCTCCCAAACTGTCGAGGGAGGACATCACATGACAGGCGCCACAATCCGACTCACCATGGCCCAGGCCGTGGTGCGATGGCTGACTCAGCAGTTCACCGAGATCGAAGGTGTTCGCGTGCCCCTGTTCGCCGGCGTGTTCGGTATTTTTGGTCATGGGAACGTAACCTGCCTGTCCGAGGCTCTGGAGGCTGTGCAGGATCGTCTGCCCACATGGCGCGGGCAGAACGAGCAGTCGATGGCGTTGGCAGCCGTCGGTTTTGCCAAGGGCAAGCTTCGGCGGCAAATCATGGTCGCGACGTCGTCCATTGGCCCCGGCGCGCTGAATTTGGTGACGGCAGCGGGAACAGCTCACGCAAATCGCTTGCCGCTTCTTCTCATAGCCGGCGATACGTTCACCAACCGGCTGCCGGATCCGGTTCTTCAGCAGGTTGAGCATTTTGGCGACCCGACCGTTACCGTAAACGACGCCTTCAAGGCGGTCACGCGCTACTGGGATCGGATCACCCATCCCGCGCAGATCATTTCTTCGCTTCCGCAGGCGGCGGCCGCGATGCTCGATCCGGCTGACTGTGGCCCGGCCTTTCTCGCTCTGCCCCAGGACACACAGGAGGTGGCATTCGACTACCCGGAGGCCTTCTTCGAGTCTCGAACTTGGACCATTCCGCGGGCGCGTCCCGACCGTCAGAAACTCGCGCAGGCAGCCGCGCTGCTCAAGGCCGCGAAGAAGCCGATCCTCGTCTCCGGCGGCGGCGTGCGCTACTCGCTGGCGGGAGAGGTCGTCGCGGATTTCGCGGTCAAGCATGGAATTCCTATTTTGGAGACGATCGCTGGCAAGGGCGCCGTGACCCACTATCACCCGGCCCACGCGGGCCCGATCGGAATTATCGGCTCAACCTCAGCGAACACGCTAGCGGCCGAAGCCGATGTGATCCTTGCGATCGGAACGCGTCTTCAGGATTTCACGACGGGTTCGTGGACCGCTTTCAGCCCGGACGCGCGCTTCATCTCGATCAACGCGGCCAGGTTCGATGCGGTGAAGCATCGTGCGCTAGCGGTGGTAGGCGATGCGCGGGAGACGGTCGCAGAGCTGGATGCGGAGCTCGGCGCGTGGCGAGTCGACCCCGCCCACATGACGCGTGCCCAGATGCTCTTCAGAGAATGGGACGCACTGCTCGAGTCATTGCAGGCCGCCAGCAATGCTCCGGTACCGACCTACGCGCAGATAGTCCAGGCGGTGAATGCGTCCGCCGGCGAGAGAGATACCTTGATTTCGGCTGCCGGCGGTCTCCCGGGAGAAGTGACAAAGGGCTGGCGCGTAAAGGCGCCCAATACATTTGATCTCGAGTTCGGCTTCTCTTGCATGGGCTACGAGATCGCCGCCGGTTGGGGCCATGCAATGGCCAATTCCGGGCCAGGCGGGCTCGGCGGCACGCCCATCGTGATGGTCGGCGACGGCACCTACTTGATGATGAACTCGGACATCTACTCGACGGTTCTGAGCGGCCACAAGATGATCGTTGTGGTCTGCGACAATGGCGGGTTCGCGGTGATCAACCGGCTGCAACAATTCAAGGGCGTGCCAGGCTTCAACAATCTGTTGACCGATTGTCGAGTTCAGAATCGCGACAATCCTCCTCACGTTGATTTTGCCAAGCACGCCGAGTCGATGGGCGCGGCTGCACGGCGTTGCGAGAGCCTTGCCGACCTTGTTGCAGCGCTCGAATGGGCCAAAGGCAACGATCGCACCACGGTGCTTACGATCGCCTCGGATGCGTATTCGTGGGTTCCTGGCGACGCCGACTGGGACGTCGGCGTCCCCGAAGTGTCCTCGCGCGAGGCGGTTCGAAGTGCGCGCAAGCAACAAGAAGCTATCCGCGCGAAGCAGCGCATCGGAGTGTGATGAGCCATGAAAGCGAAACTTGGAATTGCCCCCATTGCCTGGTGGAACGACGATCTTGCGGAGCTATCCGATGACGTGAGTCTGGAGGAGTGCTTGCGTCAGGCCAGTGTCGCCGGTTTCACGGGAATGGAAACCGGTCGGCGTTTCCCAATGAACATGACGGAACTCGGGCTGATACTCGCCCGGTTTGAGATTTCCGTGTGCGGCGGCTGGTTCTCCGGCCTTCTGCTTGACGGCGACATCGAGCGAGAAAAGGACCGCATTCGCGCCCAGATGGACTTCTTCATTGCGGCGAAGGCGCCCTGCATCGTCTACGGCGAAACTGCGCGTTCGATTCAGGGCAATCGCTCCGCGCCGCTCGCTACCAAACCGAGGCTCTCGGACGAGGAGATGAAGGCCTATGGACGCAAGATGACGGCTTTCGCCGAGTGGTGCGCGGGGCAGGGAATGCCGATCGCCTACCATCACCACATGGCTGCAGCGATCGAGACCGAAGCTGAACTCGACCTGCTCATGGCGAATTCGGGAGAGGCGTTACCGCTGCTGTTCGATGCAGGCCACATGGCTTTTGCCGGCGGCAACGTCTTGCGTGTGATAGACAAGCATCATTCCCGCATCAGTCATGTGCATACCAAAGACGTCCGCAGCGGCGTCATCGAGAAACTCGACCGGAAGCGGGAGAGTTTCCTCGACGCGGTGGTGAAAGGTGCGTTCACCGTGCCAGGCGATGGCTCGCTCGATTTTGCCGCGATCATCGCCCGCCTCGCGTCCTATGGCTACGAGGGGTGGTTCGTCGTCGAAGCGGAGCAGGACCCCAGGATCAGCCCGCCGTTGGAAATGGCCAGGAAAGGGCATGCGGAACTGATCCGCTTGATGGCGTCGGCCGGTTATGAGGTCGTGCCATGAACCGCACCGATCGGGTGTCGCCGAATTCCAGGAACCGCTCCGGTCTTGCCCTGGATTGGCGGGACAATATTGGCACGAGACAGGGTGTGGAGGCGAAATGAGCATCGGGATAGGAGTCATCGGAACAGGTGTGATGGGCGCCGAGCATGCTCGGATACTCCGACAAGAGACCCCTGGTGCTCATCTTGCGGGGATTTTTGACGCGGACGTGGCTCGGGCGCAGGCAGTTGCCTCTGGAGCAACCGTCTTTTCGAATCCTCAATCGTTAATCGCGTCGGATCAGATCGACGCGATCGTGATTGCATCTCCCGATTCGACACACGCGTCGCTAACACGCGCATGCATCGCGGCGGGCAAGCCGGTTCTCTGCGAAAAGCCGTTGGCGTCTTCAGCAGCTGATGCCCGGGACGTGGTGCAGGCAGAAGTCGGTTTGGGACGTAGGCTCATTCAGGTCGGATACATGCGCCGGTTTGACCCTGGCTATCGGGAGATCAAGCGCGTCAAAGACGCCGGTCACTTGGGTAGGGCCGTGCTATTGCACAACGTGCACCGCAATGCTCGCGCGCCGGATTGGTTCAACGGCCCGATGGCCATCACGAATTCGTTCGTCCACGAGATCGACGTTAGCCGTTGGCTCCTGGGATCGGAGATGGTTTCTGCGCGCGTAGAAGCGGGGCCGGGCGGCGAACCCCTCATGATCATGATGAAAACCGACAAGGACGAGATTGTTTCGACTGAGGTTTTCGTAAACGCCAGCTACGGCTATCACGTCCATGTCGAGTTGGTAGGTCGGCAAGGCACGATATCGCTGGCTCCGGCATCGCTGACGTTGCTGAACAGGGACCGAGCTGGTGGTCTTTCGTATCCGGACAATTGGGTGCCTAGGTTCGAAGAGGCATACCGCAGGCAGATGGCCGATTGGGTCAGCGCAGTGAAAACCGGTGCCTCAGTCGGAGCGAGCGCATGGGATGGCTATGTCGCCTCGGCCATTGCGGAGCAAGTCGCTGAGGCACTCGCCGGAGGGGGTGTGGCAACCCTGAAATATGGACCGCGTCCTCCGTTGTATGATTGATAGCGAGCGAACGCCGTTACCCGCTGGACCCGGGAGAGGGAACGATGATCAAGTATGCAGTTGTCGGCGCGGGCTGGATTTCGCAGCAAGCCTTTCTGCCAGGGGTTGCGCAGTCCGCAAACTCAAAGGTCGCCGCGATCGTGACGGGCGATCGGGACAAGGCCGCCCGTTTGGCGGATTTCTATGGTGTCGGCCGGATCGCCGACTATGACGGATACGATGCGCTTCTAAGAAGCTCTGAGATCGATGCAGTGTATATTGCTCTGCCCAACGACTTGCATGCAGACTACGCAATTCGCGCAGCTCGAGCCGGCAAGCACGTTTTGGTCGAGAAGCCGCTGGCCACAAGCGAAAAGGATGCTCTCGCCATGATCGCCGCCGCGCGTGAAGCCGGCGTATTCCTGATGACGGCGTACAGGCTCCACAACGAACCCGGAACCGTCGCGGTTCTCGAGCACATTCGCAGCGGCGCGATCGGCCAACCGCTTTTCTTTCAATCGATTTTCAGCTTCCAGGCAGCGGCAGGCAACCACAGACTTAAAGCTGCGAGTTGGGGTGGCCCGCTCCAGGACGTCGGCGTCTACTGCGTCAATGCGGCTCGTCACATCTTTGCCGAGGAGCCGATCGAGGCAACGGCCATGGTTAACCGACCGATCGATGACCCGCGCTTTCGCGAAGTGGAAGCATCCGTCGCAGCCTTACTGCGTTTTCCTTCTGGCGGTCTGGCGCAATTCGTCGCCAGCTTCGGGGCCACTGCTGTAGACACTTATCGGGTTGTCGGAAACTCGGGCGATCTCGAACTCGACCCCGGCTTCAGGTTCGAGACTGCAACAAAACTGCGCTTGCGCCGCGACGGCGATGTCCGAGAAATCACCTTTCCGCAGACCGACCACTTTGGTGCGCAGGCGGAATACTTTTCAGATTGCATCGAGCGTGGAACGCCGCCGGAGGCTGATGGCGAGGAGGGCCTGGCGGACTTGCGTGCGCTGGTCGCAATTGAAAAAGCGGCCCTGACCGGACAGCCACAATCCATTGCATCTCCTCCACGTGGCCGCCATCCAACGCCCGACATGGTGCGAATGATCCCAGCAACCGATCGGCGACTTGTTTTGTGAGGCGCTGCGTGCCGTTCGGGCCTTGCCGGATGACGAAAGTCGAGAACGTGACGAGCCACCGCAACCCAGCTCGAGTTGCTTTATCGACTAGTAACTGTTGGGATCCGCGGGTTGATGTCCTTCTGTAGTCTTGCTGCCAGCGCCACCGTCAAGGCCTGGGCAAGGCACATCGGAGCGGCAAGGGAACGCGAAAACGTGTATTCATGCTCTGGGACGGCGAACAGAACGCGGGCACTCTTTGCCAGTGGAGACAGTGTGCTGTCCGATATCGCGATGATGGGAATCCCATTGCGCCCGGCTTCGTCCACGACATTGACGACCTCGTTGGCGTAGAACCGGAACGATACCGCCAAGAGCACGTCCTTCTTGCGGATCGTGCGCCCGATGTGTGTCGCGAGTCCGCCGCCTGCGTCGAGCAAAACGCAGCGCTTTCCCAGCATGGTCAATATGTAACGAAGGAATTCGACGACGGGTGCCGAACGCAATTGCCCGATCAGAAAAACGGAATCGGCCTTTTCAAGGAGGGTGACCGCGTCCGCGAGAGCTTTCGGCGAAATGTCCGCGAGCATGTCCTGAAGGGAGGCAATGTCCCGAACCACCAAGTCGCGCAGGAAACCAACTTCGCTACGATCGGCGCGGGCACCCAACTCGATGTCCAGAGCTTTGATGCGGGCCTCGAAACCCGGGGCGGCGGTTGACAGGCGCCGTTGAAATAAGGCCTGCAGCTCCTTGAAACCTTCATAGCCAAGTGACTGGGCAAAGCGCACGAAGCTTGAGGCGTGGATGCCGCAGCGATCGGCGATTGCGTTTACCGACAGGACCGCGACATCATTCGGGTTCTGGGTCAGATAAACGGCAATCTTTTGATAAGACTTGCTCATGTCATCATGGCGATCGTGGATGACACGGATCAATTCCTCATAGTCTTCCGGTGTCTTCACGCCCTGCATTTAATGTGCTCTCGTCACTGGTTTCATAGTGTGCGGATGCTGACAACTTCTCGTTCGGAACGTTGTCCTCTCCAAAAATTCAGCAAGCGCCAGGGCGTCGGCATTTGGTCGAGTATCAGCTGCACAGCCTGGCCGTTGACCGGACCGGTCAAGGACCAAAGAGACTCGCGCGCCCTCGCATCACCATCCCTGGCGGCGGAGCACATCATCGATAGCGCCGGCGAACATTTATTGACACTTATGCATATCCGCAATATCTCTTGCAAGCAAATCGAACATTCGTCGGCGTTCATTGCGGGCGTTCGCGACGCTGCGCCGTCCCAAGCGACATTCGACGACGGATACCGCGCGCTCATGCTCGCGGAGGCAGGTCGAGTCCGGCAGGACCGGAAGAAGGTCGGAGTTCGCAATATCGCGTGCACCTTGAGGGTCCCTTTGGCGTCGAGCAGCAGCGACACGCCGAGCAGCGCTCCGACTCTTGGAGAACCCAAATGACTTCGATGCATGGAAAGATCGCGATTGTCACGGGGGGAACCCAGGGGCTCGGTGCCGCCATCGCCAAACTGTTCGCCGAGCGTGGCGCGCAGGGCATCGTCACGTGCGGTCGTGATGAGGCGAAGGGGCGAGCAAAGGCCGATGCAATCGCCACAGCCACGGGCGCTGCCGTGGTATTTGTGCGCGCTGACCTGACGAAGACCGAGGATTGCGCCAGAGTCGTTGCTGAGGCGGACAGGGCCTTCGGGCGCGTCGACGCCTTGGTGAATGCTGCGGGCGATACGAGCCGCGGCACCATCATCGATACAAGCCCAGAATTATTTGACAAGATCTTCGCCGTCAACGTGCGTGCCCCGTTCTTTCTGATGCAGGACGCAATCAAGCTGATGCGCCGCGACAAAGTGCAGGGCACGATCGTCAATGTCTCTTCAATGTCGGCGATGGGTGGCCAGTCCTTCATTGCGGCCTATTGCGCATCGAAAGGCGCGCTCGACACGCTGACGCGAAATACTGCCCATGCGCTGCTGCGCAACCGCATCCGTGTGAACGGTCTCAACATTGGTTGGATGGCCTCAGAAGGCGAGCTCAACACGCAGGAGGTCTACCATGGCCGGTCCGCGAGTTGGCTCGAAGAAGCGGCCGCGCGGCAGCCTTTCGGCCGATTGCTCGATCCCACCGAGGTGGCGCGCGCCGTTGCGTTCCTGTCCTGCGATGAGTCTGGAATGATGACGGGGGCCACGATCAACTTCGATCAAAGCATCTGGGGCGCCTATGATGCGTCACCGCATCCGGAAGCGCCGCTCTGAGACGATTCGAGGCCAATGGCTTTTCTCTGCGGCAAGCGGGCGACGGCATGGACGGGATCGCGCCAGGCAAGCTGGACGTGGTCTTCCTACACTTGCGATGTCCAGCATTCCGGCCAAGCCGCCATGAGCGTCCATGCAAGCGCCCTCGCCAGCATGTGAAATAGGTGTTGCAGGATTGCAGGGTATGCAATATTGGTTGCAAAAAGACGATGCGGCCGGATAGAGCCGCCACCGCATGGAGGGAACGCGTGGCTTTGCTCGATGTGCGAAGCATCTCGAAGAGCTTTGGTGCTATTCGGGCGCTGTCCGATGTCAGCTTTTCGGTTGATGCGGGGGAAGTGGTCGGGCTGATGGGCGACAACGGCGCCGGCAAGTCGACCATGGTGAAGCTGATTGCCGGAAACTTCCCGCCGACCGAGGGTGCCATCGTCGTCGATGGCAAGGAATGCCATTTCCACAGGCCGATCGAGGCTCGGGCCGAGGGCATCGAAGTTGTATATCAGGAGCTCGCGCTCGCCGACAACCTCACGGCCGCGGAGAACGTCTTCCTCGGACGCGAAATCAAGAAGGGTTTCGGGCCGTTCCGCATCCTCGACAAGCAGTCGATGATCGGGCGCGCCGGCGAGCTCTTCGCGGAGCTCAAATCGGAAACGCGTCCCCGGGACCTCGTGAAGAAGATGTCGGGGGGGCAGCGTCAGGCCGTTGCGATTGCCCGGGCCCGGCTGTCTAATGCCAAGCTCGTCCTGATGGACGAGCCGACAGCCGCCATTTCTGTACGACAGGTCGCCGAGGTGCTCGAACTTATCCGCCGGCTGAAGTCTCGCGGAGTATCGGTGATGCTGATCAGCCATCGCATGCCTGACGTGTTTTCCGTCTGCGACCGTATCATTGTGCTCCGGCGTGGCTCAAAGGTGGCCGACAAGGAAACCGCGACGACCTCGCCGGAGCAGATCACCGGCCTGATTACGGGGGCGATCCGTGAAGCCTAGTTCTGCCAAAGTGATAGAAGAAACACACGCCGCAATCAGTGATGTCGTCAGCATTCGCGAGCAGACCACCTTCCAGCGCCTGGTGGCCAATCAGGCAATCTGGGTCGCAGCCGCACTCTTGGCTCTGGTGATCTTCATGACCTGGCTGGAGCCGAGCTTCGGCACAACCGACAACGTCACGAACATTACGCGCAACTTTGCTCCGCTTGCGATCATGAGCCTTGGCATGACTGTTGTCATCATCACGGGGGGCATCGATCTGTCTGTGGGCTCGGTGATGGGGCTCGTTGCCATTGTCACCGGGTTGCTGCTGACCTGGCATCATTCCTGGTATGCCGCCTTCGCAGCCGGACTCCTCGCGGGACTGGCGTGTGGAGCCTTCAACGGCTTCTTCGTTGCCTATGTTGGCATGCCGTCCTTCGTCGTGACACTCGGCATGCTGTCGATCGCGCGCTCCCTGGCCGTGGTGCTGTCCGGCAACCAGATGCTCTACCAGTTTGGTCCGGACGCGCCGATCGTCAGGGCAATCGGCCAGGCGAAGTGGCCGCTCCATGCGCCAGCTGGCTGGGCTCCACGCTGGATTCCCGAGCTCTCATCCCATTTTTGGGTGATGCTGATCCTTGCCTTCATCCTTGGCGCCGTCTTCATATTCACAGCCTGGGCGCGCCACCTCTATGCGCTCGGCTCCAACGAAAACGCTGCGCGCCTGACCGGCGTGTCGGTCGACTGGATCAAGTTTCAAGCTTACCTGTTTTCGTCATTCACGGCTTCCATTGCTTCACTGCTGCTCCTCGGCTACAGCGGCTCGGCCATCAACGCGATGGGCACCGGCTACGAGCTTCGTGTGATCGCCGGCACGGTCATCGGCGGCGCCAATCTGATGGGCGGCTATGGGACCGCCTTCGGTGCCGTGATCGGTTCGGCGTTCCTCGAGGTCATTCGCAACGCGCTTCTGATGGCCGGCATCGATTCGAACTGGCAAGGCGCGTTCGTTGGCATGTTCATCGTCATTGCCGTGCTGCTCGGCATGCAGACGAGCGGGACGTCGCTTCTTGCTGCGTTCCGCGAGTGGATTGTTTGGAAGCGTAGCTAGAAATCCGATGGCAATAAGGTCGGAGACTGGGAGTCAACAAAAAGGGAGGAGAACGTGCATAAGCATCTATTGATGGCCGCCGTGGCGTTTTCAGCGTTCTTGGGAGGACAGGCCAGCGCGCAGCAGAAGTTCACCTTTGCGCTCGTTCCCAAGAACATGAACAATCCGTTCTTCGATCAGGCGCGGGACGGCTGCAAGAAGGCGGAAGCCGAGTCCAAGGGCGCGTTCCAGTGCATGTATATCGGCCCCGGAGAGCATGGCGGCGGCGAGGAGCAGGTGCAGATCGTGCAGGACCTTGTGGCCAAGAAGGTGGACGGCATTGCCGTGGCACCGGCCAACGCGGCGGCGATGGCCGTTGCGCTGCAGGCCGCCAAGGGCGCCGGCATTCCCGTGTTGACCTGGGACTCCGACGTTCTCCCCGAGAACAAGGATCTGCGCCTTGCCTATATTGGCACCCACAACTACGAGATCGGCGTCAACATCGCCAAGATCGTGCAGACCATCAAGCCGAAGGGGGGCACGATCTGTATCCAGTCCGGCGGCGCAGCTGCAGCCAACCACAACGAACGCATGAAGGGTATCCGTGACACGCTTTCAGGCAAGGAATCCGCCCAATCGCCTGGGGAGCGGCTGACCGGGCAGAATGGCTGGAAGGAGATCGAGGGCTGCCCGCTCTACACCAACGACGATTTCCCACTGTCGGTGCAGCAATTCCAGGACATTATGGCAAAGAACCCGAGCCTGGACGCGTTCACGCCGACGGGCGGCTTCCCGCAATTCGTACCGGACGCTAATCGCGCTGCGGTTGCGCCCTTCAAGGACAAGATCGGCAAGAAGGACTTGGCGTTGGTGGTTGCCGATACGCTGCCGGTTCAGATCGATCAGATGAAGGAGGGGCTGTCGCTCGGCCAAGTCGGGCAACGTCCGTTCGAGATGGGCTACAAGACCATGTTCGCTTTGAAGGACGTCAAGGAAGGCAAGGCTCCGCCTAAAGATCCGACCTATACGGGTCTTGACGTTTGCACTTCCAAGAACGTCGATACCTGCATCGCAAAGTAGTTTCGATGGACGGCAGCGGGCTAGGGAGCTGGCCCGCTGACCTCATCGGCGATGAAAGCGAACGTAGCCGCTCGCATCTCCGATCTACCCGACCACTATCTAGTGAAGGGGCGGCTTGCAAAGCGGACTATTCTTGCCGACCTTGGTAGGCCGCCATCGTCGCTGGCCTCGCCGATTGCGTCGTGGTGTTCCGGTCATTGGCCCAAGGCTAATTGGTCGTTTCGGTCAGACCAGCAGTATCAGACGCCGTGTCGGGCGAGAAGGCCTATCTGATGCCTTATGGTGTACTGGCGTCGCCGCAGCGCTTTGCCATGCGCGTTCGCCGTTTCATGCACGAGTACGGCGTGCGCCAGGAGGCGCTGCGTGCGATTGCACTCGCCTCCTACCATCATGGGCAGACCAATCCGCCGCGACATACGTGGCAAGCCTCTGGATCCCGACAGGTACGACGCTTCACGATGGATCGTTGAACCCTTTCATCTCTATGATTGCTGCATGGAGAATGACGGCGCGGCCGCGCTCGTGCTCGTCACTGCCGAAGGCGCCGCCGAGTTCCGGAACAAGCCGGCCTACCTGCTGGGCGCGGCGGTCGGCTCTGGCCATCGCGCTGGAGCTGCGCCGCACAATACTCCACGGCGCTCCTTCAATCTGCATAACACCTGAAAGGTTCGGCGTTTCGCATATCCCCTCGCGCCACAACCGGAAGCCTAAGAGAAAGAATGTGTTTCGCGCTTCGGCGGTATTTACCAAGGTACCTGCGCGCTGCCTTCAACGAAGTTGAATGCAATAGCTTCGCTTCGTTTCAATGCGTGCGCGGTGAAGCAGAAGTCGCGGAGCGTTGCACATTTGCAACCCGCACAGCCGCTCGAGGTAGTAAGCTGGGCATCAGAATGACTGAAACATATTTCGTGCTTTCTTCAATACGATCAGCGGGGGCGAAAAGTGTTTGATGTTTATCGAAATGAGAGGCGCGACTTTCTCGTTCTAAGCACTGGCTGTGCGATACCCTCGGTTTGCTGTCAGAATAAGTGGCGCAAGAGCAGAAAAAGAGTTCTCAAAGTCAGCGACGAGATCAAGTCAGCCGTTCAAAGACAGGGCTATTACGTTCGCAGCTTGCGCGGCCAACGAGTGCATGATCTAGGGCGAGCGGCAGCTTCTACCGTCCATCCCAAAGGAGCGCCGGGTGATCCTGACGACCGATGCGGAGCGCGATGATGATAGCAACGACTATTCTGTCGTACCTGTCCCGCAGCACATTCTCTTGAGGATCATCTAGGGAAATGCTGAGCCATCTTAGTAGGTATTGTGGAGCCGATAGCCTCGGGCGGTAAAAAGAGGAAATCTCTGTGGCCACCTGACCCGAACTTGCAATGCTTGACGTCATCGGGATCGACATAGGGCTAGTATCGGTCACCGAGAAACATCACCTCGGAATAACGCAGATTTTCGAAGTAACCAAAAAAGGTCGGAAGCTTCGGCCGGAACGGCTTCAAACTGGATCACGGGTCGGCTCTTTGTTATGGTCTGCTCGGTTCCCGAGAAGACATTCAATTCGTGCCCCTCAACGTCGCACTTGATGAAGCGCAGATCCGGCATGTGCATGCTGTCGAGAGCGGCGAGTTGGCAGGCCATGCGCTCGACGCCATGCTCAGGGTTATCGGTCTTCGCAATTCCGGCGCTTCTCTTTCTATCGCTCGCGGAAGGCGCGCAGGCGGCTGGCGACGGCACGGGCGTCTTGCGCTCGGCTTGAGTCTGGCCGAATGCGTCTTGTTCGGGATGGGCGTGATCTATTCGTACTTTTCGCTGATCGGTGTTCCGATTGCCCAGGCTTTGCTCGGGAACCAGGGTGTCTCGCTGCTGAGCCAGATTCATCGCCATTCACACGATCGTCCTGAGTCCCCTCGCTAGGCTGTTGCTGGCATTCGGCAACAGCGCAAGGGGATGCTCGAAAGGGCTTGATCTCCGTGACCAGCAACCCATGACAGTCGCTCTGGCCGCCGGCCTTGTCTGGCGCCGAATCGTATTTTTCGGGCGATGCGGCGTCCGACCTCAAGGGACTGGCCGAATATGGTCTCGACGTCCGTATCGTCGACGGTCCAATCGGCGCGGCCTCGGCTTTGAAGCTATCCTACGCTGGAATTACCAAGGGGTTGGTGGCGACCGCGATGGTGCTTGCAGCCGAACGCGAGGGAGCGGGGTCGGCGTTGAAGGCGGAACTGGCCTTGAGCCAGCCGTGGCGCGGAGTTTCCGGAAGCGCTAATGTACAAGGCCGCAGCCGGCCTCTATGCCGCCGACGTCGCGGGCGATCGTGAGGCCTGCAAGCGCATCGACGCGTTCCTCGCTTCGTAGCGGTCCTGACGGCGGGCCTTTTTGTCCCTCCAAGAGATGCTGGTCTGGTGGTCGCTTCGGGGGCAAAGTTCTCTAGACGATTTCTCGCGGGTGCTAGCGGACGTCTTCCGCCAACTATGATTCTAGGAGGGAGGTGATGGGCTAGTCGCCGTTCTCGACCTTACCGCCAAGAGCACGAGTGGCGCGGGACGCGCTGGCGAGCAACGATTTCACCTGCGCACTTGTCGACTCGGTCTGCATGGACGCCCGTGTGCCGGCCAAGCTTAACGTGAACCGGAGATCGCCGTTCCAGTCCAGTACGGGTGCCGCAAGAGAGACATAGCCGGCGAGATCGGAGCGGACGATGGCCGTAAAGCCTTTGCGCTTGAGTTCCCGGCTTGCGTCTTCCCTGAACTTGCAGACATCGGGTTTGCCGCCGAAGGCTGCACCCCATTGTTGTTCAATTAGGGGCGCCGTCAAGTTCAATGGCATTCGGGCCGCATAGATCTTTCCTGCAGCAGTCGTCAGCATCGGGATCAGCCCGGTACGAAATTCGAAGGCGCCTCGCTGGTCTCCATCCTGCTTGAACAGACTGATCGGACCGTCGTCGGTCCATGTGGTGACGGCAGCGCTTCGCCGCGTTGTGTCGCGCAGAATGGTCACCTCCCGGCGGACGACTTCAAAGCCGTCGATCTGCTGTATCGCGCTGACACCAAGGGAAAGTGCCGCAGGCCCCAGTCGATAGAAGCCGGGTTTCTCATCAGCGGCAGCGAGTCCGATCCTCACCAGGCTCACTAGATAATTGTTCGCAGCGCTGGTCGTCAGTTCCGCCAGCGGCGCGATATCCTTGAGAGCCATCGCCTGCTGGCTCTTTTGCAGAGCGTTGAGGATACGAAAGGCAACTTCAACCGACTGAATGCCTCGGCGGGGCTTCTTTTCCTGCATCTGCTTCTTTCAGCGGTCCGGGATTGAAAATCCGGATTGACACAAACGCACGCGGCTGCATTTTACAACAGTAAACAATATCTTCGATAGCATTGAAGGTGGAAGGGAGGACGGGGGTGTCTCTCGGTGCTATCCGGAGCGGGCTACACGGTCGCTAGCTAGTGACATGGATCTCATGCAGCGCTTCTATGAAAGAGCGCTGGGGCTTCCGGTGGCATTCGGGATCGCAACAACTGGTGTCAGTTCAAGGCCGGACAGGTTTCATTTGCCTTGAGCTCGCTGCCTGAGGCGGCCGGAGGTGCGCGCGGCAGCGTGATCGTTTTTGACGCTCGACCTTCACTGACGCCCGTATGGAGCGCATCCTGAGGCGTGCCGGTTGGCCGTTGGAGCGGCTCTGTGAGGCGCAGGCGGTAGGGTCGACCATGGCGCTTGCAGGATTTCTTCGCGATTCAGATCAAGTGCTCTCGGCCATGTACCGGCAGGCCGAGGTCGATGGACCGGTTCTGATTTCGTCCACTTCGGAACGCAAGGCGGACTGATCTCTGGTCGGCGATGTCTCGTCCTATGGTGGCAGATCCGGCAGGGCCACGACATCTGGTTACTCTGAACCGCTGGCGATCGACCTGACGATCGCAGAGGTCGCCGCCCGCCATGGCGGCAGTTACAGCGATCGGCTGCATCGGGAATTCGATCCCCAGGCGTCGGGCGAATTTGTCGGATCCCACTTGCGGCAACTGGAGGCGATGCGGCGCGAAGGCATGGTCGGCCGTCTCGCCGACGGCAGTTGGAGTTGTTGGGAAGGACTATCTGGATCGGGCGCTTCGATACGAGCAGTTCCAGCGATCGGGCAATCCGGTGCGGGTCACGGTACTGTCATGGCAAAGGTTCGAAGACCCGCCGCAGGCGCTGGGCGCAACCTGGCTTGTCGCAAGCTTGTTGGGAAGGAATCCGAGGAGCTCGCGTCGACGGGCTTCGGCGCGGACGTCGAGACCGCGCTACGAACGAGGCGGCAACGGCTGATCGGGCAGGGGTTGGCGCGAGAGGAAGGGGGCCAGGTGCGTTTTGCACGGAAAATGCTCGAGACGCTCGAAGCGCGCGAGTTGGCACGGACTGTCGCTAAGATCTTCGCGCGCACCGGCCTTGAACATGTCGATGTCAAGTCTGGCGACAAGATCGACGGCGCCTAGCGGCTTATGCTGACGCTGAACAGCGGGCGGTTCGCCCTGATCGAGCGACCCCACGAGTTCGTGCTCGTGCCCTGGCGGCCGGTGCTGGAGCGAGCACGCGGGCAACTGGTCACCGGTCAGGTCGGCGGGGAGGGCATATGCTGGTCGATCGGCATCAAGCGCGGGATTGGACGATGACGAAGAACTTACTTCCGTTTGGGCGCTCGTCGGGCTGAAAAGCTATCGACGTCGGATGTCTTGACCAAAACGCCGCCGGGCTCGTCCACCGGCGCTGAGAGGTACTTGGCGCGAGCGATCTCCTCGATCCTCGACCTGTTCTTGAGGAACGCTTGCAGGCGGCCGTCCTGCCCGAGGCCGTCGGCGCCGAAATGGTCGTCCAGTGCCTCGCGGCTGACTGCGCAGTTGACCGCGCCGCCGGGCGCTTGGCCCTGGAACGTCACGACATCGCGGCTGAAGTCATAGCGAGCAGGAGGATTGTCGAAGGAAAGATCCATGTCCGGAATGATCGAGCGAGGCGCGGCAATGGTCTTGAGCACTGCGTCGCGAACCGAGGCCGCAAGGAGAGCAAGCCCTTCGAACATCAATTGGCGCCATTTGGGATCGCGACCATGAGCCTCCTCCCAGGCCGATTTCAGCTCATGAGGTCGCTTTTCTGCCAGAGCCGCGAGCAGGGCCTCGGACTGCTGCAGGTCCTTGTCGCGTTTGGCAAGCCCCTCCGGGCGCCTGCGGGAGATGATGAGCTTGTGGACGGCGTAGCGCGCCGGCGCCGGCACGTGCACATAGATTCCGGCGCCATGCAGGATGACCGCGGGCTCGGGTTCGCGGATCAGGAAGTCAAGGAAGCGCAGCGGCTGCGCGTCTGTGTTCAGGGCGGGCAGCTTTTGGGGACGGGCGGTCTCCTTGCCCTCGTGGGGCGTGAGAAAGTCGACGCGCAAGCCGCCCTTGGCGGCATAGCTCGTCACACGCCGGCCATCAGATACGTGAGGGACGGCACGAAAGGATCTGTCGACTTCCTTCAGAACGTCCAGAACAAGCGGCGTGGAATTCTCAACCGCCACCGAGACGTTCTTGAACTGCGCGATGTCCATGTCGCCGGCCTGCAGCGAGCCGGCTGAGAGGCGAACGCCGAGCATCGCGGTATAGGTTTGGTAGGCGATCGTCCCGACGAGCACGCCGCGAAGGCGAAACACCCCTACCTTGGCGAGCGCTGCGATGACGTCGCCGATCTCTGGAATGGGACGAGGGAAGCTGAATGAGCGGACCAGCGTAGAGACAAGCGCCCGGCGTTCACGCTCGTCTTCGCGAACCTCCTTATGGCGGGCAATGCGCTCCAGAAGCTCTGGCGTCTCGGGCCCGACATAGCGCTGGGACCGATCGGCGCCGGTGCCGGTCTGGAAGTACCAATACTTGCGGCCATTGATGTTCTTGGCCGTGAATGAGCCGTTGTCTGCGAAGGCGTTCTGGAAGGCGGCGTTCGCGGCGCGCTCCAGGAGCTCGACGTAGGTCGTCTGGGCAACCAGGGAGGGGGCCGGCATGGTCGTTTTTCGGATTATACTCAGTCCGCGGATTGAGTATAAACGGAGTGGAACCCGGGGTCCAGTACGTTATACGCGTTTCGCGAAATGAGTATAACGCCGATCAACCCTCCGTTACATTGTTTCGTGTGGGGAGATCCGCGAGCGGATTGAGCAGATGACCAACTATTTTATCTCGCTCACGGTATTGCGGACTACGGCCCGGTCCTTTGCCCAGCCATGCTCCTCGCATTCGTGGATCGCACCGGCCTCAAGGAGCACGGACATGGCCCAGCCCCGCAGCGTCCGGATTGCGGGCCGCCGTTCCTTCGTCATCAGCATCGCGTTGGCTCCTGCGGGGGACGAATCCTTACGACCCCATGCTCGTTCCGGGCGGTTAGCACGGGGCAGGGATTCGCAATCGGCAGGGCGGCGGCTTGTCCACCTGTTCCGCGCGGTCTGTGCAGAACGTTATGCTTGCGGCGCGGGTCTCCCTTCTCGCCAGTCGCCACGATCTTCAACGCCCCATCGGGCAGCGGTCGTTGCAGCGCTTCGGCTTCATCCCACGGCGCCCGCATCCACACATCGTACTCCTCGGTCGTGGTGAGGATCACCGGCATGGCCTTCGGATGGACGCGCTTCACCTCGGCATTGGGTTCGCAGGTCAGGAACCCGAAGACGTCGATGTTGACCTCGCCTTCCTTCGCCTTGCGAACGCTCGTCCAGTTCGTCCAGATGCCGGCGCAGGCGGCGAGGGGACGAGATTCATCAAATGCGAACCACACCGGGACCTTCTTGCCGTCAATCGTGTCGTACTCGGAAAACGATGTAAGGGGCACGAGGCAGCGATTGTCAGGCCCGAGCCAACGCTTCGGTGGCTGCTGCTTGTGTTGCGGATGTTCGTGGTGCCGCTGTCCGGCTCCATCCGAAGCAACTCCTTGAAGTCTACCGTCTTGCCCTTGGCCTCGAGTTTCTCCGCGCGCTTCTTGGTGGCGTCCATCAAGGCCTTGGACGACGAAGGCATTCCCCATCGCGCCATTGCGATCTCGCGTCGTCGGCTGCATTGCGGACAATGGGGGGCAGGATAGTCGGGAAAGATGCCCGGCACGCTCCTCTCCATCCGAGACCTGACGATGTGGGGGTGGTGAGCGAGCTGCAGCAACGTCGCGGCAGGGCGGCGGCCCGCCTTAGTTTAGAAAGGGATCGCGGGCGGCGCCGGCCTAGTGCGCCGTTAGAGATATTGCCAAGCAAGAGCTTCCACGGCTTGAAATTGAAAGGAAATTCCTTACAGTAAGGAAAGTCCTTGACCGGAGTTGCGCATGATTACAAGTAAACTGACTACCAAAGCTCAAACCACGATCCCCCAGGCAGTCCGAACCGCTCTGCGTCTGAAGGAAGGTGATGAGATCGCTTATACGATCACTGGTGATAAGGTCGTGCTGACAAAGGCTGAACCTGCTCTGGTCGATGATCCCTTCGTCACCTTCAGCGAATGGGACAGCGAGGCAGATCGGAAAGCCTATGGCAGTCTTTAAGCAGGGTGACGTCGTTAGGGTTCCTTTCCCGTACACTGATCGATCAACTCGTCAGCATCGCCCGGCACTCGTTGTATCCACAGGAGGCATCGGGGAAAATGGAAACCTTATTTGGGTGGTGATGATCACGAGTGCTGAAAACAGAACATGGCCCGGGGATCTTGCAATCAGTCGCTACGAAGAGGCCGGTCTGCCTGCTCCCTCCATCATTCGACCTTGTAAGATCGCGACGATAGAGGCGCGCCACGCGGAACGGCTCGGTCGCATCAAGCCTCGTTTGATGATCGAAGTTTTATCAGAGATGCGCAGCATTCTGGGTAGCTGATGGGAGGATGGTGACCTTTCTAATGAGCGTCTACACGAGCGATTCGCATAACCTTCATTATGGAATATCCGAAGCTGAGCTGTGTCAGAGTCGCAGCTGCCGAAAGGACTGTCCAGCTAATTTACTGTCGTCCGGTTTGCGAGCATCGCCATCGAATCGTTTAGAGCGATTCGATATGTGGCCTTATGCGGTGAAACGGTTTGCAAACAAGCTTACAGATGCTCCGCGTCCCGCTCGGCGAGATTCGCAAGCGCGTTGCCTCGCTTCTCATCACGCGCGCGCTTATATGCGAATAGGTCCTCTGCCCTAATTCTGCGATGACGCCCCACCGTCACGAGCTGAATTTCGTTCTTCTCGAGCAGTGAGACCAAAAACGGACGCGACACATTCAGGATGTCGGCAGCTTGCTGAGTAGTCAACATCTGATGTACAGGGACGAGCGTTACCGCATCGCCGCGACCGATATGACGAAGCAATTCCATCAAGAGACTCGACAAGGCCGGCGACAAGGTTATCTCAGCAGCCTGCTGTGCATCGTCGAGCACTCGCAGCTTGGCGTCTCCCGTCGCATGCGAAGCGAGTATCTGACGAAGTTGGTTGGCTGCCGCCTTCTCGCTCGCGGAAGGCAGGCCAGTACCTCCCAGCTCTTCAGCGTAGGCTGGCATCGTCATCGTATTTTCTCCCCTGTACGGCGGCGAGGGTGCAAGTGCAAGCCTCGTCGGCTTCCTGTCATTCGTGTCGGAACGTTGCGCCTGCCTAATGAGCGCGGCCGTAAGTCGTTCAGTGCTCATGTCCATGCAAACCTGGACAGGCGACTTCCCAAGGCAAAGTCGAGGGTATCTCGGGCAAACTTGGCAGTGGCAACCTTGACCTCGTGCGACATGGTGATGTTCTGACATAGAAATCTAATGTTGTTTATTTCTTTGCGGAGCAAATTCACTCGCAGATCGTGTTCACTCAAAGGGAAGTCATATTCGCCTCGGTATCCCTCGAGAAAGCCTGCATAGATGAGCGCTTCCGCCTCATTGCCCTCCGCCCTCAGGGCCCAAATAAATGTCGCTATGTCGTAGGCTAGTGGCCCATGACCAAAAAATTCGAAGTCAAAGAGTACCGCCGTCCCGTCGCGGTTGATCGCATTGCCAAGCCAGGCATCGCCGTGGCAGATACCGTCCGAAGCGGAAGGCGTGTCGGATAGCTGCTGGACCAAGCCGGTAAGTTCTTCAAACACGGGGCGAATCATCGGGTCAATTTCACCCTCACCGCTGATGGCCAGCATGCGCGTCGGCCCTTTGATTGGTGTGCGATGCAGCCGGGCCAGCGAATGTCCGAAAGCGCGCGCGTCATGTGCTGTCGAGGCGAGCACAGATCCAGCAATCGTGTGGGTCAGCAAAACATTGTATTCGAGGCCATTGACAATGTGCGGGCCATGGACAGAACACCCGTCGATAGCTACCAGCTCACAGCATGGTATGTCCTGCTCACGCAAGGTCGCGATCAAAGCGGCTTCGTTTATAAGGGCCTTGCGGCTGTGCAAGGAGGTCGGCGAGAAGCGAACGAAGGCGTCATCATAATCGCTGACGACGCGAAGAGTTTTGTTAACGCCGTCCGTGATCATTCGGACGGTGCCAGGTGCGACACCGAACCACCGGGCCGCGAGTACGGCAAAGGGTGACATGTTAGAAGTGCCCTCTTGGAAATTTTTCGGTCGCATAGAGAATTGATAGAATCGGAGAGTATGGATTTCTAATGTCCGCTAGATCGCCGACCCTCTCCGTACGAATGGCATCCGCCCTGAGGATGCCCATATCGATCAGCCTTGAGGTCGACAATGTTTGGATCACGACGTCGCCGCTTTGCCAAAGCGATCGGTCAGAGGCGTCCTTCAGGGTCTCCTTGTCAGGAAGTCCCAGGGTTTTGCTGGGGCTAGGCATCAACGCATTCACCGGATCGAACCGCTACGGGTTTGCCGAAGGCCATTTGGTTTGAGTTCTGCCGCCATGGCCGATTGTTCCAGCATGGCGTCGCAGCGTTACTCGGGTTCGAGGGCGTTCGAACTCGACGGCCTCAAAGCTGTAACCCGCGCCAATGCATGTCGATTTCAGTTCGGAGACGTCCAGCGACTTTCGGGGCGAGCTCGTGGAGGGTTGGAAGAGGATCGTGGCTTCGGACTTTCATTTCACGACGAAGCCGTGGGCGTAGGGATCGCGATCGTCGATGAAGATCGTATTGATGCCGGTCATGCGGGCCCAGCCGGCAATTGAGGGCACGATCGCGTCCCGGTTGGCGACCCTGGCGGCGGCCTCGACTCGTCCTTTGAACAGCGAGCCGATGATCGATTCATGTACAAATTCGTCGCCAACCTGTAGCCTGCCTTTGGCGGCGAGCTGCGCCATGCGCGCTGAGGTGCCGGTACCGCACGGTGAGCGATCGATCGCCTTCTCGCCGTAAAAGACGGCGTTGCGCCCATGCGCCTCCAGTTTCGTCGGCTTTCCCGTCCACTGAATATGGCTGAGACCTTTGATCTCCGGATGCTCGGGATGGACGAACTCATACTTCTCATTGAGCGCGGCGCGTAGACGCCGCGACCACGCCACCAGTTGGTCGGCGGTATGGTCGGCGATGTCGCGAAAATACCTTTGCGGTTCGACGATGGCGTAGAAATTTCCACCATAGGCGACGTCCACGATAATTTCGCCGATACCATCGACCTCGGCCGTCAGCCCCTCCTCGTAGAGAAAGCCCGGGACATTACTGAGACGCACCTCCTCCACGAAACGGCCTTCTTGGCGGTAGGTGATATCGACCCTGCCAGCCGGCGCGTCGATTGACAATTTTTCGGGTTTGCGCGGCGTTATCAGGCCATTCTCAATGCCCATCGTGACGGTTCCAATGGTGCCGTGGCCGCACATCGGCAGGCAGCCGGATGTTTCGATGAACAACACGGCCACATCGCAATCCGGACGTGTCGGTGGATAGAGGATGGAGCCCGACATCATGTCGTGTCCGCGCGGCTCGAACATCAGGCCGGTGCGGATCCAATCATAGTCGCGCAGGAAGTGGGCGCGCTTTTCAAGCATGTTCGCGCCCTCCAGATGCGGCCCCCCGCCGGAGAC
Organism: Bradyrhizobium sp. CCBAU 45384; assembly: GCF_028128665.1. Lineage (NCBI taxonomy): Bacteria > Pseudomonadati > Pseudomonadota > Alphaproteobacteria > Hyphomicrobiales > Nitrobacteraceae > Bradyrhizobium > Bradyrhizobium sp. CCBAU 45384. The sequence goes on along the minus strand of NZ_LBIZ01000090.1, from coordinate 40,679 downwards.
GAGACGCACCGGATTGCCGCAGGTGTGACCATCGATGCAGGAAAATGTGTGGGTGGCCATGGTCAGAGTCTCCGAAGCGAGAGAAGAGAGAGGTCGCTGGCGGGCATTCGCCCCTGGCACGCGGCCGGCGACAAACCGGGCAGCTGTCGGCCGACTACCGATGCTCCAGAGCACGCCAAGCGAATAGAGGCGACGCAATCCTAGGAGCTTTCGACAGAGAGTGGTTGTATGTGTTGAACCACGATTGATCAATTCAAGCCTCGAAGAAATTGCGTCGACGAGGCAAATTGAACTCAACGCGCTTTCTGCGCCATCTTGTCACGTTCGCGAGAAAGTGACCGACAAAGCGTCGCACCTAAGAGTAATTCTAAGAGACAACAACCCAGAGTTTCAACAATAAATCCCGCAATGACGCGGGCAAAGGGAGTTACCTGCCGACGGCAATGACCGGATAGTCGCCGGCGGCTCGTTAAACGCAGAGCATGAACGATTTCGGCCTCTATGGCGAGCGGCTCGCCACACTTTTTCCGATGATCCAGCAGCCCCGCTCGGGACTCGTCAAATCGCTGCAGAAGGGAACGTTCGCCGCTGTACGAATGGCCCATTTCGGGCGGGCTAGCGATCCGACCCTGCCATCACCGCCCGACGAGGCGTTCGCGCTTTGTCTGCGGCTGCGACATCAGCGAGCAGAGGCGTGGGTCGATGGGCGCTACGCGCGCAAAGGTGCTATGAAGGATGAGATCAGCATCTACGATCTGCGATGCGAGACGATCGTCCGCTTCCAGGATCCATTCGATTTCCTCTATTTGTACCTGCCGCACAGCACTTTGAACGGGCTTGCCAGCGAGTTCGATGCCAGCCGCATTCAGTTCGACATCGCAGCCGGTTTGAGCATTCGCGATCCGGTCGTGGCGCATCTCGGCAAGTGTCTATTGCCGGCGCTGGAGAGGCCACATGAGGCAAACGAACTGTTCGTTGGCTATGTTGCGATGGCGCTCAATACCCATTTCCTTCGCAAATACACGACCATCCTGCCCGTCGATCGCTTGCAACGCAGCGGCCTGACACCCTGGCAGCTTCGGATCGCGAAGGACGTGATCCGTGCCCATCTCGATGGTGAGGTTTCTCTCTCACGTATCGCGAGCGAATGCGGTTTGTCGGCAGCCCATTTTGCCCGCGCTTTCAAGATCAGTACGGGCACCCCGCCCCATCGTTGGCTGATGGATCAGCGCATCGAGGAAAGCAAGCTCCTGCTCTTGGGGTCAGCATTGCCGCTCACCGAGATCGCAATCAAATGCGGCTTCTCCGACCAAAGTCATTTCACGAGGGCATTCTCGGCGAAGATCGGGACGACACCCGGGCGCTGGCGACTCATTCGAAAGAGCTGACGGTGCCGCACCCTCGGCATGGTGCTATGATAGCTGATGATCTCTGCTGTTTTGTTCGATCTTGACGAGACGCTGCTCGATCGCACCACGTCTCTTGTGGCGTTTTTGGGCGATCAGCACTCGCGCTTCGCAGCAGGTCTTGGCTCTGGCTCGTTCGAGGCATGGCGTGATCGCTTCCTCGAGCTCGACGCTCGCGGGCGCGTTCCCAAGGCAGTCGTTTATCGCTCGCTGCTGGCAGAATTTCACGGTGATGCATCGCTCGCTGAAACGCTGCTGTCCGATTACCGAACGCGCTGCTCGCGCTTCGCTCGCCCATGTGACGGCATGGCGAGCACCCTGATGTTGCTCCGCGCAAAGGGATTGCGACTGGGTGTCGTGACTAACGGAGAGACCGAGTTCCAAGTCCGGCATGTGGAAGCGCTCGGGCTCGATAGTTTAGTGGACGCAGTACTCGTGTCGCAGACTGAAGGTTTCAGGAAACCGGATGCAGCCCTGTTCCGTCTTGCCGCAGGCAGGTTGGGAGTCGAGCTCGCCAATTGCCTCTTCGTGGGCGACAACCCTGTGGCCGACATTCTGGGAGCCGACGCAGCTGGAATGGCAACGGCATGGTTCCGGTGCGGACAGGAGTGGCCGCCGGCCCTGCCACCCACTCCTGGTTTCGTAATCGACCGGCTTTCTGATTTGCTGGAGCTTGTGTGACTGCATCCACATGTCCTGTGGCTTTGCTGCCGGGTCGACGGGCAGTCAGCAACGAAGGGGACTATGAGAGTTCCCGTCACACCAGCTGCCTTGCTTTGATCACCTCTCGCGTTGAGGGGGACGCGGCATTGCTTCGACAACGAGGGACGTCCGTGCGTGCGAACGCTGCTCAAAGTTGCTCCAGAGCATGATCCGGAAAAGTGTGGAGCGGTTTTCCGAAAAGATCCTGCTCAAACAAGGAGCTAAAGCGCGATGATGATTCAGCCCAATCTCATCGCGCTTTAGTGGCGGTCTCCGTCGCAATCCTGAGCACAATGCTCTCGTTCATCGTCTTAGATGGCATCTTGGAGATGCAATGGAGAGGACGCATCAAATACTGAGCGCTGCGACAGGGCTGTTTCGGCGGCAGCGGCTGTCGGAAGCGAGGCAATCAGGACAAGTGCCGTCACGGCGGCATGCAGCAGCGATCGATATTCCGTCATCGTCAGCTTCCTTTGGGGGGCGCAGTCTTGAGCCAGATGCCCAGCGCCGACAAGCATGACAAAACGTAGAGCGTCGCGACGAGCGGGAACGCAGCTTCAAGACCAAGGAACTGCGTCACGCCGACGCCGGCAATGATGCCGCTTGCGGAGGCGATTTGCTGGGACGCCTGCGCGAGACCCAGAACCGACCCCTGCCGATCATTGATAGCGGTTGCCGAAATGAGCGCGAGGAGGACCGGCGTCGTTCCCCCAAGAAGCGCGCCCCAGATAAAGTACAGGAGCGCGAACACGGCAACGGAGCCCGTACCGCCCGCCAGATATGTGACCAAAACGCACGCGGCCGAGATGAGCACGTGGGCCCCCAGCACATAGGATGGCGATCGGTTCTCAAAGAGACGAGCCCACAACGGTGCGGCCAGAACAAAGCCACAAGCCAATAGCCCATAGGTCAGGCCGGCCACCCAGTGCGGCGCACCAAATACCTGGGTCATGTACAGCGAGAAAGGCACCTGGAGGACCATGCGGCTAGCGAGCAGCATTCCCATCAAGGCAAGAAGAGCTGCGATCGGGACAACAGTCGACGTCGCAGGTTTTGCGGTCGTTGCGTTCCCGGGATTGGCAGCACCCGCTCCTCGCGCCGGCACCGGCAGGCTCGACCAGGCAACGGCAGCGCACAGCGCACAAATTATCCCGGCCGTCAGATTGACCGCGGCAAAGGGAAAGCGATCGAGAATGAGCCCACCCAGGAAAGCGCCGCCCAGCGAGCCTACATTGGTGGCAACCTGAAGCCAGGCAAAGAGGCTTGCGCGATCCTTCCCGCCGGTGATCTGCACGCCATAGGCCTGGGCCGGGGCGATATAGCCGGCGCAGGCACCCTGCAGGAAGCGCAACGCCATGATCGTCCAGACATCCTGTGCAATGGCAACGAGTAGCTGCGTGACCGCCAGACCGCAGAGCGCGCGAACCATCATCAGTCGATTGCCATAGCGATCGCCGATGCGCCCCCAAAGGGCGCTGGTCAGAGACATTCCGATCATCGGGCCGACATAGACGGCAACGCCTGCCAGTCCGAAGACGCCGTCGGATGGGCTCAACGCCTTGATCTGGATCGGCCAGAATGGACCGCTCATTTCCATGGCCCCCATGGAAACGAATTGCAGGCCGAACAGCAGAACAAAAACAGGTCCGAAGCCGCGAACCGCGACGGAAGCATTTGTCATTGCGCTCCCGCCAGGGGATTTGGCAACTCGTGCTCAAGGCGATAGTCACGATACCGCTCCAAATGCATCCGCAGCACCGAGCGGCTGGGCCACGGCTTCTCAAGGAAAGCCTTGCGCTCTTCCAACCAGAACGCGTCCGACAATACCCGCGGCCTGAGTGCGTCGAAAGCGGCCTCGGTCTCCTCCCGCAGGATCTGCCAAAGGTTGGTTCCGGGTAGCGTATAAAGTTCGTCGAGGCACAGTGCGACTTCATGAAGATGGCAGACAAAGCAAGCGTTGATAAGGAATGAGCGCACGAGGCCGATATCGTGGTCGAATGTGGTAGGCAAGATTCCCGCGCGTGTGAAGGGTTGGAGATTATGCCCTCGCTCCCTAAAGAGTGGAGCAAAACTGCGCCCATCACCGAAATCACGGATCAGGAGTTTCAGCGGGCGGCCAGTTTCGTCGAACAGAATGGTGCTGTTTTGCTGATGCGCCTCGAAGGCAATTCCGTAAAGCAGGTACATGGCGAGCGTAGGCCGGATGACGGTCCCCGCATAGGCGCGGAAGAACGCAGAAACCGCTGCTTCGCTCTCGTTGCCGTTTCGTGCAATCAGCTCGCAAATGAGCGGACGGCCATCGATCGGGCTTGCCGTCAACAGCGCCGCGACTGTGACCGGCAACAGCCCATCATTTCGCGCCAGAGCGTCGGAGTTGCGGTAGACGACCGAAAGAAAGCGGCCCGGATGCTCGTCACCCGTTACCGGATGATGCAGAATCGCACCCAGCTCTTCGGTGAAGATCTCCAACCTGTCACCAAGATCCCTCTCCTTTGACAGAATATCGGAAATCAGGGTGCTGAGACGCGGCCCCATGTGAATCGACTTGGCCTGCAGAGTGCGCTGTTCGCTGGTCATCCAGATCGCCACCGGCAGCTTGATAAAGGGTCGTGGTTCCCGTGTGTCCGGCAGCATTGTGCGGAACGACATCGACGGTAGCGTCACGACCTCCGGACCATCCGGGTCGAAAACTCCGGCAGCTATCTCGGAGGCGAATTCACGATACAGGAAATTGTCGAGGTGCCAGATATGGACGGGCAGAGGCAGCCAGTCCTCAGGAGACTTTCCACTCTTGTTCAATCCTTCGGTCCAGTCCCGCCAGAGTTCAGGAAATTTCTGCGAGAACCATTCCGAATAGCCGCCGACATGCGGCATCTTCTCCACATAGGACCATTCTTTGCGCAAGGCTGCTATCCGGACGCGTACGCGAGCACCGAACTCAGGCGACAACGCCGTGACATCCTCGGGCGGCAGGTCGGGTTTCGCCTTCCATGTTGGATAGAAGGGATGACCCTCCAGCGCGCCCCACTGATCGAGAGTCATGGCCGCCAGATGCGGCGGCTGGCTCTTTTCCAGATATGCGAGGAAGCCACGCGCTTCTGCCTCAACTATTGCGCCTCGAAGCTCAGCGCTCCAATGCTCCCGGTGACGACGCGCCAGAACGTCGTTGCGCATGCTGTCCTCGACATCTCTTAGTAGATGCTCGAGGCCGTCCGATGCGGGTGCGATCGCCAAGGCGGGCGCGACCTGCCGCATCAGGTCGGAGGGACCATCGATCCGGTAACGAGCGCTGGTCTCGTCCAGGACTTCGACAGAACCACGATTTCGCAATGTTCCGGCAGGCCTACGACGTAAATCGGTGAAATGCAGAACCCGATTCGACTGCCAAAGAGGCAGCCATGCCTGGTTACCGTCGCGCGCCCACAACAATGCATCCGGGTTAAGAAGACGTTCGGCAAACAAGCATCGAATCAACCGATTGAGGGCATTGCGCGCTGCAGCCGACCAACGCTGTGCCTCACGCGCCCGGGCTTCGGCCTCTGCTGGGGAAGACATCCGCTCCTCCATTACGCTTCCTCCGGCCAGTTGGCGGGCAAGCAGGCCGATGCGCCTTCGGAGAGCCCGCCGTGGTATTCGAGCGCCCATTTGTAGGTTTTCGAGATCGCGGGAGTAGCTACGTCAAGTCGCGCGGCCAATTCCACCAGTAGCGCCTGTCCGAGGGCGATGTCTTCGTGGAAAGCGCGGCTTGCGCGATCGATGACAAGACCGGGCCCGTCCGGATTGGGAACAAGGGGAGCGTGAATGCCCGCGTAAGCACGGTTGGTACGCAACAGGGAATACACGGTCCTGTCGTCCTCGATCTGGCTGCCATAAGCCTCGACCAACTCCTGTCGGAGCGGCTTCACCGAACACAGATCAATGCCCAGGCGTGATTCCGCCGCATAACGGATTGCCTGGTTGTCCGCATCGCAGGCCTCCAGCAATGCAGCGCCGGCGCGAGGGCAATCGCTCCACCAGCAGAGAGGACGGTCAAAGGGCTTGTTTTCCCAGGGGGCGCCGGGGCCGATCAAGGCATAGAGCACCGCGGGATGCATCAATGCGTTGCCCGGCGTCAGCGTGATTTCGAGATAGTCCCGCAGCAGGGTGACCGGAGCTTCGTAAAGGTGGCTCAGCATCGCTTGAAGCTTGTCGCGGCTCGCGGCGGTCTCGCGGCGATGGAGCGCCGCGAACAGCTGAGCTTTGGCCCCTCCCATGCGAACCCGCTCGCCCGGCGCCAGATCAAAGGCGGTATGCGGCACGTCCTTCAGGCCCCAGATCACCACATTGTCCACGCCCGAAAGGGCTTTGGCCGCGAGCCAGTCGAAGCCGCAAAAGCCAGGGATCGCGCCGACATAAACCAGCTTGTCCCGGGGCAAATGCCGCGAGAGGCCGTGGAGAAGCACGGGCCGCGCGTGGGCCGGCTGCGTCACGATCACCATGTCGGTATCGACGAGTGCCTCACTCGGATCGATGCCAACATAGTCTGGTCGCCCACTCAACACGCGACCGTCGGGCGTCTGTGCCCGCCAAACACCATCACCGCCCCCCCACCGGTCGGCGACCGCAGGCGCTCCCGTCAGGACGGAAACGGTGATATGTGGCCGCTGCTTGAAGAGCACGGCATTCAAATGCCCGGTGCGCCCTGCGCCGCAGATCGTGACCTTCATGCTGCGCGCGCTCTTCCAGGTAGCCAGGCGTCGAGTTGTGCGGCGATTGTCGGATCCAGCAAATCGCGCTTGCCCATCCATTCATCGTCGAAGACCGAGCCGAGATATTTCTCGCCACCGTCGGCAACGGGCGTGACCACCGTGCCATGCAGCTTGCCTGCCGCAATGAATTCCAGCGCCTTGTATATGGTGCCCCCGGTCGAACCCCCGACCAGAAGCCCGTAGCGCCGCGCGATAAAGCGTGCTGTTTCGAAGGCTTGGCCGTCGGTGACCTGGACCCCCTCGTCGATGCATCCATAGTCGAGCACCTTGCCGACTTCGTCGCCCGCAGGTGTTCCCGTGCCCGACTGGTAATAGGGATGCCCGGGTTTGCCGAAGATGATCGAGCCGGCCGGCTCAACCGCGATGGTCCGAATAGCAGGGTTAGCCCGCTTCAGACGCTGGGCGATGCCGGTCATTGATCCGCCAGTGCCGACACACCCAACATAGGCGTCGATACCCTCCGGAAGCTGTGCCAGCAATTCGTCGACGAAACCGGCATAGCCTTCCGGATTCGCCGGATTGTCGGATTGGTTCATGAACAAGGCATCAGGAAGCTGGGCACCAAGTTGGGCGGCCAGCCGTTGGCGCTCAACAACCGCGACCTCGTCTTCCCGAAAATCGCCCTCGACATAGCGAATTTCTGCGCCCAGCGCGCGCATCGTGCGAATCTTGTCCGGCGCGGCGTGATGATCGACGACAGCGATAAAACGCAGGCCCAACTCCACTGCGGCCAGCGCCAGCCCGATCCCGGTGTTTCCGGACGATGACTCCACGATCGTACCGCCCGGCGGAAGCCTTCCGTCCTGAAGCGCGGCGAGCACCATGCTGCGCGCCATGCGGTCCTTCATCGACCCACCCGGATTATTCTTTTCGAGCTTCAGCACAAGCGTGGCGTCGCTGTCAGGGACCGCGATCGGCATCACCGGCGTTTGGCCGATCAACTGGCTTACGGTCGTGCAGAGCATTTTGTCTCTCCTATCGTGTCGGGAACGAGCGTCGGCGGTCCTTTCGCATCCCCAACCACGCAAAGGCGGCGCGGCATGGGATGGCGATGGAATTCGTTTTCGAGGAGATCCATCTGGTAGCCGCCGGTGTTGGCGTAGATCAGGAGGTCTCCAGCGCGTGGAGCGATTGGAAAGGTGAGCCATCGATTGCTGAGAACGTCATCATCCAGGCAGCTGTGGCCCGCCAAATAAGCTCGAATCGGTCGTGCGCCGGCAGGCGACGGAGAGGCCGGCACCAAGATCGGATCGACCAGAAATTCGGAGCTGAACCAGGTCTCGCAAGCGCTGAAGCTGCTGCCTTCGACGAAGACGACATGGGTATCAGGGCCAACGGCTTTCACTCGCAGCACGCGGAAAACGGAAATTGCCACCTGATCGGCCAGTGCTCGGCCGGGCTCCATCCCGAGCACCAGCCCTTCGTGAACAAGATAGTTCGCGAGACTTCGGCCATCGGCCATCCGCGCGCGCAGCAAATCGCGCAGCCACGCGGCTGCCGAAAGCTCTCCACCATAGGGATAGAAGGATGCAGGCACCTTTGCGGTGCGGTAATCCTCAGCCGTTTGTCTCTCAAGATGCGCATGGTAAGCGGTCTGATCGACGTATTGAATTGGCAGGCCGCCACCGATGTCGATCATACGTGGCGCAAAACCTTGCGCCCGCGATTCCGTGATCAGACCAGCGGCCTCTCCAATCGCCTGCGCGCGAGAGTCCCACTCATAACCGCTCAGGTGGAAGTGCAGCCCGTCGAAGCGCAGCCTGTCTTCGCTGCCAATCCGGGACAGACAATGCCTGATGGACGCCGCCGGCATCCCGAAGCGACTCCGCGGCTGGTTGGTCGGACGCAAACGCAGCAGCACCGGCTGAGCCGCGCCACCTTCCGGAAGCAAGCGGATCAGATCCTCGAGCTCTTCCGGCGAATCCAACGATATGAGAGCGTTGCAGCTGATGAGTTCCCTGTGGAAGGCGACGGTCTTTGCCGGGCCCGTTGCCACGAGTTGTGTGCCGACGGCACCGAGCTGCCTCGCATCGCGCAACTCATAGAGGCTCGAGACGTCAATGCCGGCGCCCGCACGCAACGCTGCGGCCAGTAACCCAGGCGATTTGTTGACCTTCGCTCCGTAATAGATGGCGCTCGAGACGCCGGCTTCTCGCAAAACGCCCCTAAGTGAGACGAGATTCGTCTGAAGCTCATCGGGCCAGATCAAATTGACCGGAGACCCGTGTTGGGTGATCCAATCGATCAGCAGCCGACTGTTGCCATTCAGGAGCTTCGTCGCGCTTGGTCGCAGGATCGGCGGGAGGCCTGCGCCGGGCTTGTGGCAATACAAGGTCATCGCCTCCACCTCAGGCACGAGCCACAGCGCGTTCCGTCGGAGCAAGGACGTGCAAGCTCTCCAATGGCAAATTGCAATTGGGAAGGCTCTGATCAAAGATATGCCGCGTCGTTTTGCAGGGAAACTTCCCGCCGCTGCGCGCCATCGCGAAGATGGACGCGGGTGTAATCGTCTGGTCCGGGCGCCAGCTCTCCACCCGGACCGCGGTGTAGTCCAGCAGAACTACCGGCACCAACGGCAGCTGCAGAAGATGCGCAACTGCCAGGCGGTGATGACCGTCCATCACGAACAGGGCGTCCTTTTCCGCCGTGATCGGAACAGTCCAACAACCCGCACGGAGGATCTGCGCCTGTAGCGCCTCCACCCCGTAGGGATCGACCTCTTCCGTTGGGATCAAGCATGTCGGCGAAAGGAGGCAAACTTGCATATCGACCAGCCTGATTTTGTCAGCAGGATCCGAAACGTCTCACCACGCTGTGAGATCAGCGATTACATGTCGACGGTCATCGACAGAAGATACGTGCGCGGCGCTCCCAGGAAGAACGTGCCGAATGAGGCAACGCTGGACCAGTAACTTTCACCGGTCACATTCTGGATATTTGCGCGGAAGACCGTCTTCCTGCCGTTGATCGCCGTCGTGTAGAGGGCCCCGAGATCCAGTCGTGTCCAATCCGGGATTGGTTGCTTATTTGCGCTATCGACGAACTGCTTGCCGGTGTAGATGACTGTTCCGCTCAATGTGAGATCTCTCATCCACGGGAGATCCCACTCTGCCCCGATGTTGGCTTGTACGTTCGGAACGCCGATTGGCGTGTTGCCCACGTTTGCCGAGATGGCCGTCTTCGTCAGAGTACCATCCAGCAGCGAAACGCCTCCGAGCACACGAACATCGGGCATGAGTTCGCCGTAGACGTTGAACTCGAGCCCACGCACTTGCGTTTCCGCGGTCGCCGCGAATCGCCCGACGGACAATTCGCCGCTCGCCTTCGATATCTCAAAGGCGCTGAAGGTAGTTGCGAAACGGCCGAAGTCCACCTTGATGCCGGCCTCGTACTGCCTGGCGACGTAGGGTGCGAGCACTTCGCCGAAATTGGAAGCCGTCTGAGGCGCCACGTCGCCTCGGGCGAGCCCTTCTATATAATTCGCGTACAGGGAGATATTGTCCCGAGGCCGGACGACCAGCCCGACCACCGGGGTGGTCGCCCACTGGTCGTAGGACGACGTCAACGTTCCGACATTGGAGACATAGTTGTTCGCTTCGATACCCTGGCGACGGACACCCAAAGTCAGCAGCACCCGCTCGTCGAGCACTGACAAGGTGTCGGCAATCGAGAAACCCGTGAGCTGACTGTCCGAGAGCCGGGGGCGCCCCGGGACCTCATTTGCGAACTGTGTTGCCGATACGGTCGGACTATAGATGTTCGATGCGACCAGGCTGCCATTGGTGAGCCGCCGGAACAGCTCGTCGTGGTAGACCGAGGCCTGGAAGGTGACGGCATGGTGAACGAAACCGGTATCGAAACGAGACCGGACGCCGCCATCATACGTGTACCGATCAATGCTTAGGCCGAAGAATTGCGGCGTTGAAGTGGTGTTGCCGCTCGCGCTGGTGATCGTCGGAAGACCGAAGAACCGCTCGACATTGGTCCGCGATCCCCCGACATCGGCAAACAATGTAACATGATCGTTGACATCGTATTCGTTGCGCCACAGGACCGATTGATCGTCGATGCGCGACCATTCCCAGGGTTGCGTCACGTTCAGCCGGGCGTCCGGCGCCTTCGGTACTTGCAAGCCGGCAGCCATGAGGAATGGACGTGACGGAGCGTCGAACCGATCGGTTTGGGCAATGAGGTAGAGCCAAGACCTGTACCGTTCGCCCTGATAATCGAGAGCCAGCGATCCGACACCCGTCGTTTCGGACAGGCGGTCAATCGGCGTATCGCCGTCGCGGAAACTACCACTGGCTCGCACGCCCCATTCCCTGCCGTCGCCATAACGCCGCGCAACATCCCAGTGGCCGCCAAATCGTGCGGTCGAGCCGTAGCTCGCAGTCAGGCGGGTCAAGTCCTCTTCCGCGCGCTTAGGCACGACATTTATGACGCCGCCAACGCCACCGTTTGGCGCAATTCCGGAGAGCGCGGCCGAAGGGCCTTTCAGCACCTCGATACGTTCGACGTAGTCCGTGAAGATGCGGAATGTCGGCGCGATTCCGTAGAGGCCCTCGAAGGCGAACTCACCGCTGTTGCCTTCGTTGATCGGGAAACCGCGAATGTTGAAAGAGTCCACCACACCGCCCGTTGGGTGGGAACTTCGCACGGAAGGATCGAGGATCAAGGCATCCGCACCCTTCGCAGCCTGCTGGTCCCGGATGAATTTATCCGTGTAACTCGTCACGTTGAACGGCGACTTCATTGTGTCGGTGTTTCCGAGCAGTCCGAGCCGTGCGCCTTGAGCGACCTGGCCGCCTGCAAAGGCGGGCACGACCCCTGACTTGGACAGCTGCGATTGCGCTGTGACGGTTTCGGTTTGCGGAGCGCTAGGCGCCGCAGCGCGTCGTGACGCTGATCGGACCCCGCCGGCACTTCGTTTGACCGATGCGCGGCGGGCCGACGGCTGCGTCGGAGCATCGACGGTAACGGGTGGGAGAGAGTTTACGCCTTGCGATGTTTGGGACCGAGCCGGCGACCCGAACCACGCCAGCAACGCCACTCCACCCAGCAGCGTCGCACCATAGCGAGCCGCCGTCCCGACATCACCTGCACGTCGCATTTCCAGAAAGTCCCTCATCAACTACACGTCGCCACACCGAAATGACTCCGTGCTCACCTGCACCAAACATGGACCGAAGATCTGATCTCCGCGCGCGAGCGCGGTCGGCGCTAGAAGCGCGGGAATTAGATCCTCCGCAGATCGGAGCTTGCAGACAGTTGCTCGCTCGTTGTTTTCAACGTCCGATTGCCGCGTCTGCACCGCCTCTTTAGAGAGACGCTATCGCGATCGCAATGCAAATGCGTGCGCTGCGACTTAGAATGTCTCGACCATTGATGACGCGAGGCAGTCGCCAGCGCGTTTGGAAAGAATCCAAAAGCGCGTTGGAAGATTTCAGGTCAGTGCTGTTGGAACGTCGCGAGAAGGATAGACACGAGTGCTCTGCGAGCTCGCCGTGCCGTTCGTGGGCACGGCAACGCAATAGCCTCGTCCTCTTCAGTAATGCAGCGGCACTGCCATGGAGGGAATGTCGCGCGTCACCGTGTCGCTGATACGGCGCTCCCGCGCCCCCGGTCGATCGTCAAGCTTTCCTTGCCGACATCGCGCACACTTGGAGGTCGTGCCGAAGGGCGCGACGCACTTCCCCCGCACGGCATCAACGGCACCTTGCCGACAAGGCAAGGAAGCTCGGCATCCCTGTCTGGCGAATCGGCGGCGCGTGAGCGCTATTCGCGTCGCTTGCGCTCGTTCATGTTCTGACGGATCACGTTACGCAGTCCTTCAGCGTTCGCGACGGCCGTTCAGCGATCCCCTCAATGACAATGCGGATGATATGCCTAACAACTCCCGTACCAATCAGGACCCGGGTCCGAAGAAGCTTTCGCCCCGCCGCGCGACCTGGCCGTAGAGCCCGGGCGAAGCCAGTGTCGCCATCGACAGCTCTTGCGCCGTCTGCAACAGCGACGGCGCAAGCTCGAGCATGCACTCCTCGGTCAGGCGGATGTGGGGACCGGCGATCACCACGGCGCCGGTCACCTCCTTGGTCTTGGGATGACGGATGGGAGCAGCGGTCGCACTCATCCAGGGCGTATAGGTCTGCACGCAGATGCTGACGCCGCGCTTGCGCGTCTGGCGAAGGAATTTCAGCAGCGCCGGCCAGCTCTCCGGCGCTCGCGGACCATAGTCCTTGCGCAGCCCATAGCCCTGCTTCTCCACCAGCGCGCGTGCCTCTTCATCCGACAGGCATGACAGCCAGGCGTGGCCGCTCGCCGAGCAGGACAGCCGCCCGACCTGGCCCATATCCGGATCATAGCGCAGGCCGGCAGGCGAGCCCTGCGCCTTGGCGACCCACACGAGCTCGCGGCCGTCGATCATGGCGAGACGCACGAGTTCGCCGCTCTCCCGCGCGAGGCGGTCCAACAGCGGCTGGGCAAAATCGGTGATGCCGCTGCCGGCGAGGAACGTGAAGGCGAGCGAAGCGATCTTGGCGGTGAGCTGGTAGGCGCCCTGCTCGCGCTCCTGCTTGACGTAGCCATGATCGATCAGGCTCGTCAGCACCCGGTGCGTGGCGCTGCGCGGGATGTGCAGCGAATCGGCGATCTCGAACAGCTGCACCCCATGGGCATTGGTCGCGAGCAGCTCGAGCACCCCGAGCGTCCGCTCCAACAGGCCGCTCGGCGCCTCGGCGGGATCCGGTTTCTTCGACATCAAGGCAGTTTTCTGATTCACAACTGCATCTCCTGATCAAGTCCCACTATCTGACCGGTTTCAGCGGCCTTGTGACGCTATCGCAGCGACCTCTGTCATTCTTCATCCTTGTGAATTGCCTTGCTCTGGGCCGCTCTTTAGCATGCCCCAAATTGTGATTGGAATTAGATTCCAGTTCTTGACTTCCATACTGGAATCGAATTCCAGTCGTGGTAAGTTTAGGCCCAGGAGCCGCATTAAACGGCCCGCCGGCAGCGACCGGCGCATGTCAGAACGGGAGGAAAGAAATGACGGATCGGAAGAAGCCGGATGCCGTGATCGGCGGCATCGCCGCGAGCGATCTCACCGCCTTCCTCAAGCAGTGGAACGAGCTCGGCATCAAGGACAAGATTCCCTTCGATATTTCGGTCGGCAACGCCGACCTGTGGGGGCCTCGGCCCGGAAGCCGCCGACGGGCGACATAGCATCACCCGGTAGTACAAGAATCCGAACAACTCCCGCGAGGAGCAGGCGATGGTCGCCGCCTATGAGAAGAAATACACCAGGCCGGCCGCCGACAAAGCCTGGATGGGTTGGTTCGGCCTGAAGAGCCTGCTCGATCCGATCGAGATGGCGAAATCGGCCGAGCCCGGCGCCCTCGATGGCTCGAGCTAACTGCCATGTTCAGGACCATCGACGAGATTTCCGAGGGCGCGAGATACGACCTGGTCGTGATCGGCTCCGGTGCAGCCGGCATGGCCGCCGCTCTGTTCGCCGCGATCGAGGGTCGAAAAGTCCTGCTGATTGAACGCACCGACTATGTCGGCGGCACCAGCGCCCTCTCCGCGGCAACGACTTGGGTGCCGAACTCGCACCATTCCAGGAGCGTCAATCCCGACGACAGCAAGGAGAAGGTCCGCACGTTCCTCAACGGCGTCGTGGGCAATCATTCAACACCCTCCATGCGCGAGGCGTTTCTCGACAGCGCACCGGAAGCAATTGCGGCGCTCGAAGCCAACAGCATGGTCAAGTTCCGCCCCTATGCGACGCATCCCGACTACGAGCAGCAGTTCGAGGGCGCGACCATGCGGGGGCGCGCGCTCGAACCGGTGCCGTTCGACGGCCGCAATCTCGGACCCGATCTCGACAAGATCCGCCCGCCGATTCCGGAGTTCACGATTTTCGGCGGCATGATGGTCGACCGCACCGACATCGGCCACCTGCTCGCGATCAAAAAGTCGGCGCGCTCCGCGGCGCACGCTTGCAAGATTATCGCACACTACGCCGGCGATCGGCTCAGGGGCCGGCGGGGCTCGCGCCTGGTCATGGGCAATGCACTGATCGGGCGTTTTCTGGCGTCGCTGCATGCGCGCGGCGTCGAGATCCTGATTCGGACAGAGGTGCAGGATCTCGCCACCGAGAACGGCGCCGTCAACGGCGCAATCCTCAAGTC
Source organism: Bradyrhizobium sp. CCBAU 45384 (assembly GCF_028128665.1). NCBI lineage: Bacteria > Pseudomonadati > Pseudomonadota > Alphaproteobacteria > Hyphomicrobiales > Nitrobacteraceae > Bradyrhizobium > Bradyrhizobium sp. CCBAU 45384. The sequence continues at coordinate 25,634 of NZ_LBIZ01000090.1, read as the reverse complement.
GGGTGCCATGACCCGCCGCGTCGCGGCCACGAACGGCGTGGTGCTCGCGGCCGGCGGGTTCAACCGGCATCCGCAACGCCGCGCCGAGCTATTGCCCGAGGCCGAAACGTACAGCCCATCGGCGCCGGGACATACCGGCGCCATGCAGGACATCGCGTTGCGGCTCGGCGCCCGGCTCGGCGAAGGCAATCTCGACAGCGCCTTCTGGGCGCCTGTGTCGATCCGCAAGCGTGCCGACGGCACTACGGCGAGCTTCCCGCATTTCGTCATGGATCGCAGCAAGCCGGGGACGGTCTGCGTCGATCAAACGGGACGACGCTTCGTCAATGAATCCGTGTCCTATCACCTGTTCGGGCGAGCAATGTTAGGGCACAACAAGCAGGTACCGTGCATCCCGTGCTTCATCATCACCGACGCGGTCGGGCTCTCGAAATACGGTCTCGGCATGGTGCGGATGGGCACGCGCAACCTGGTGCCCTATCTTGCCGACGGCTACCTGACACAGGGCGCGAGCGTCCCCGAGCTCGCGACCAGGATTGGCATACCGGCAAGCGGCCTGGAAAGCACGATTGCGGCAATGAACCGCTATGCCGCAAGCGGCGTCGATCCCGATTTCGGACGCGGCACCACGCCCTATCACCGCGTCAATGGCGATGCCTCGGTCGGGCCCAACCCCACGCTCGGCCCGATTTCGACCGCGCCCTACTACGCCGTGCGGCTGTATCCCGGCGACATCGGCGCGGCCACCGGTCTCGTCATCAACGAGTGGGCGCAGGTCACGCGCGCCGACGGCAGCGCGATCGTGGGGCTCTATGCCTGCGGCAACGAGGCTAATTCCATCATGGGCGGCACCTATCCTGGACCCGGCATCACCATCGGCCCGGCCATCACGTTTGCTTACCGCGGGGTGCGGCACGCAATCGGAGCGGCACAGGCGCGGCGCGCGGCGTGAACCGGAGTTCTGGTATGACAGGTGATCACAAACTCGACTGCGATCTGCTCGTCATCGGCTCGGGCGCTGGCGGCCTGGCGACGGCGGTCACAGGCGCGGCGCTCGGTCTCGACGTCATCGTGATCGAAAAAGAGGCGCAGCTTGGCGGGACCACGGCCTGGTCCGGCGGCTGGATGTGGATCCCGGGCAATCCGCTGGCGAAAGCCGCCGGCATCGTCGAGCCTCCCGAGCAGCCGAGACTCTATTTGCGGCACGAACTCGCGGATGGCTATGACCCGAGGCGGGTCGAGATGTTCCTCGAGCAGGGTCCGCGCATGGTCGAGTTCTTTCAGAGCGAGACTCATCTGGCCTTCATCGACGGCAATCAGATTCCGGATTTTCACGGCAGGAGTCCGGGCGCGGTGACGGGCGGCCGCTCGGTCTGCGCGGCGCCGATCGACGGCCGCGAGCTCGGCCCCCGCGTTCGTGATCTCAAGCCGCCTCTGGATGAAGTGGCCCCGTTCGGAATGGGCATCGCCTCAGGTGCCGATCTCAGGCACTTCCTCAACGCACGTTCGTCTCCGACGTCGTTCTTCCACGTCGCCCGCCGGCTTGCGATGCACATGCTCGACTTGCTGCGCTTCGGTCGCGGCATGCATCTCGTCAACGGCAATGCCCTGGTCGCCCGACTGCTGAAATCTGCAGATAGCCTCGGCGTCCGCATCATGCCGGCGACGCCGGCGCAATCGCTCTTACGCGAGGGAGCCCGCGTCATCGGCGCCCGGGCTGAGCATGACGGCGCGACGCTCGAGATTCGGGCCCGCCGCGGTGTCGTGCTCGCCTGCGGCGGCTTTCCGCATGACACGCAACGGAAGGCTGCGCTGTTCGCCCATGCCCCGAGTGGCAACGAGCACTGGTCGGCAGCGCCGCCGAGCAATACCGGCGACGGCATCCGCCTCGGCGAAGCTGTGGGCGGGCTGCTGCGGACCGGCCTCTCCGATGCAGGGGCCTGGGCGCCCGTGTCGCTGGTCCCGCATCGCGACGGCTCGTTCGGTCACTTCCCGCATCTGATCGAGCGCGCCAAGCCCGGGCTGATCATGGTGCGCAGCGACGGGACACGCTTTGCCAACGAGGCGGACTCCTATCACGACGTGATGAAGGCGCTGTTTGCGGCCACGCCGAAAGCCCTGCCGGCCGAGGCCTGGGCGATCTGCGATGCAAAATTCCTCAAGCGTTACGGTCTTGGCCGCGTGCGTCCCCCGCCCTTCCCGGTCTCGCCCTGGATTCGCAACGGCTACCTGAAACAAGGCGCGAGCATTGCGGCGCTTGCGCAGGCCTGCGGGATTTCCGCCGACGGGCTCGCAGCGACGATCGAGCGCTACAATCACTTCGCAGCGCGTGGCGAAGACCCTGCCTTCGGGCGCGGCGACACGCCCTACAATCGCGTGCAGGGCGACGCAGCGCATCTGCCGAACCCGTGCGTCGCACCGATCGCATCCGGCCCGTTCTATGCGGTCAAGATCGTGGCCGGCAGCCTCGGAACCTTCGCAGGCCTCAACACCGACGAACACGCCCGGGTGCTCGATGGGCAGGCGAAGCCGATCGAAGGTCTCTACGCCGTCGGCAACGACATGGCCAGCATTATGGCCGGCCGCTACCCGTCAGGCGGCATCACGCTGGGACCGGCGATGACCTTCGGCTACGTCGCAGCCCATCATGTCGGTGGAATTCCACTCGCGAACAACCGGTCGGCGGCCGCCTGACCGCAAGGAGAAGAACATGCTTTATGAGATCGCAACACTGACGGTGAAACTCGGCCACGCGGCCAAGGCCGTGGCCGGCATTGGCGACTACGTCGGCGCATCGGACGCCAACGGCACGCTGCTCGGCTGCTGGGCCAGCGAGATCGGTGAGCTCAACCAGCTCCTAGTGCTGCGCTCGTTCAGGGATCACGAAGCATGGCGCGCCGAGCGCGAGCGCACGCTTCGTACCACAAATCCCTTCGGGGCCGGCGAGGCCATCACCGAGATGAGCTTCGATACCTATGCGCCTTTTCCGTTCCTGCCGCCGGTCATGCCGGGCAAGTACGGCAGCGTTTACGAGATCCGCACCTATCGACTGAGGCACGGCGGTGTTCCACCGACGATCGCGGCTTGGGACGCGGCTATGCCCGAGCGCGGCAAGCTGTCGCCGCTCTCGATCGTTATGTATGCGCTCGACGGGCCCCCGCGCTTTACCCATATCTGGCCGTTCGCTAGCTTGGATGCACGCACCACGCTGCGCGCCGAGTCAGTTGCCAAGGGCATCTGGCCGCCGAAGGGCGGCCCAGACTGGCTGACCGGCAACATGCGCTCGATCATTGCGCTGCCGACCGCAATCTCTCCGCTGGCCTGAGGCGACGGACATGCCGCATATCTATTCGCTCGCCTATCTGACCTCGGCACCGATGGCCCCACCCGACGCGCTGGTGCTCGCCGCAAAGCTCAGCTACCAGGCGATCGGGGTTCGTATCGCTCCCGCCGCACCTGGGGGCGATTTCTCGCCGCTGGCGACTGATGGCGCCATGCTGCGCGAAGTCCTTCGCCGCATCGACGACACCGGCGTGACGGTGTTCGACGTTGAAATCGCGCGGCTGAACGCGGATTTCACACCTGATCACTTCGCCCGGTTCGTCGAAACAGCGGGCAGATTGAAGGCGAGCGCGATCCTTGTCGCCGGCGACGATCCCGACGAGGCACGCCTGACGGAGTCGTTCGCGGCATTCTGTCGGACTGCGGCGCCTTACGGCCTCACCGCCGATCTCGAGTTCATGCCGTGGACCGCCGTCAAGAACGCACGGGCAGCGCTGCGAATCGTAACGAACGCCGGTGAGCCGAACGGCCGTGTGCTGGTCGACGCATTGCATGCCGCGCGCTCCACGACAACGCTCGATGACATCGCGAACTTGCCGCGGCAATTGCTAAGCTATGCCCAGCTCTGCGATGCGCCCGCAGGCATTCCGGCCAGCGATGATGAATTGGTCCACACCGCGCGGTGCGCGCGGCTCCTCCCAGGCGATGGCGGCATCGATCTTCCCGGAATCCTGCGAGCGCTACCGGGCGACCTCCCGTTCAGCATCGAGATTCCGAACCACGAATGGCTCCCCAAGCTCGGCGCAGAGGAGTGGGGACGACGGGCACTCGTCGCTGCACGCAGAATCGTCGCGCGCGCGGCGGAGGGAAAGGCGAGCGCATGAGTGGTCTGGATTTCACAGGTCGCGTCACCGTCATTTCTGGCGGCTGCGGCGGCATCGGCCGGGCGGTTCGCGAACGGCTTGCAGCCGGCGGCGCCAAAGTGCTCGTCTGAGATGTCGCGGATGACGCCGATGAACGGATCGATCTCACCGACGAGACCACCGTCGACGAGACGATGGCGCGCCTCCTTGCGCGACACGGCCGCATCGACATTTCAATGCCCGGAATCACCGGACCCACGGTCGATATCGAGCGGTACAGCCTCGCCGATCGGCGGCGTGTTCTTGACGTGAACCTGACCAGCACCTTCCTCTGCTGCAAGGCCGCCATCACGCCGATGCGACGGCAAAACGGTGGCCGCGTCGTCAACCTGGCTTCGATAGCCGGCAAGGAAGGCAATGCCAGCATGGCCGGCGATGCCGCGGCAAAGGCCGGCGTGATCGCGCTGACGAAATCTCTCGGCAAGGAGCTAGCCGCTACCGAATTTCGCGTCAACGCCATCGCACCTGCCATGATTGCCACCGATCTGGTCAGGAAGTCGCTGCGCTGGTCGCCTGGCTCGCCTCCGATGAATGCTCATTTTCGACCGGAGCGGTGTTTTATCTTTCCGGTGGGCGGGCAACGTATTGATCAGCCAACGCCTTCCTCCTCACTTTGAGCGATCTTCGCCGTGCAAGGTTCTCAGGCCTCTTCTCTTGGACATATCGTTCTGGGAGCTTTGAATCCCGCCGCGCTGGACGAACTGCTTGGAAAAGCGAAGCTGGTGAAGCCAAGTGCAACACCATCACTGACACAGCGACTGAAGAAGGGCGATAGCACGCCGCTCGACCATTGACGACATTGCGAATTGCCTCGCTTCAGAGTGGGACTTCAAGGTAGGACCAGGAGATCGACAGACAAGCGCGCGCCTAGCGGTGACGGACTCGGATTTAACAAGTCCGAACTATGCGCTCTCGAACCTGCATAGAACGCGGAGATGAACTTGTACTTCTTGAAGCGGGAGATAGGTCGCAGCTAGTGAACATCGCCCGCATCGGGCGATCGTTGCGAATTCAGCCACTCGCCGCATTTGTCGTTAGCGCGTCAATCGGACTCCGGGGTGGTCGCCGTCGATGAATTCAACCCCTGCGGCCTCCAAAGCACGTCTGACCGCCGCCAAGTTATTTATTGAAGGGATCCTGCGGCCTTTTTCGAAGTCACGAATAGTGCTCTCGCTCAAATTGGACCGAGCAGCCAATTCGGCCTGAGACCAGTCGAGCAGTCCACGGGCTGCCCGAGATTGATCGGGAGTCATCCATCCGCCATTTCATGAGACACGTTTTGCGTCTAACAGCCACGAAAAGCGTTGACACCCGCGATTTTAAACGATAATCGTCTATTTCAGACGGTTTTCGTGAATTGGGGGGTTCATTTTGATGGGCGAGCATCTTGGGAGCATTTACCCGAATGGCGATACGTCGTCAGACGTAGCTCTTTTGGTTCTTGAGAGGCGATTCCTCGCCCTGGCAGCAGAACTCGAACGCAAAGCTGGGGATCTTGAGCTTTCCGACGGCTATTGCACGATGGAGGACGAAGCACTGCTAGCCTGCCTCGATCCTATCGAAAGAGCGATCATGGAGACCCCGGCGCAAACGATAGCAGGCTTGGGCGTCAAGGCCCGCCACTTGGCATATCTTGTATCGGAGTACTGGGAAGCCCCGATCGATCAAATCGCTTGGGAAGGACGAGCGGTACGTCTGCTAATCGAAACAGTCTGCAGTATCGCAAACGCTCCTTTGCGCATCGAATGCGGTGACGCCGATCCTCTCAAACTGACGAATAGACCGACTCAGGATCGAGTGTTGAACAGACAGCAACTCGGCGGCTTGCCGGTATGGCGGCTGCGATAGCGAACCGGAGCTGCGGGTCACCAGCGAGCCTCCGCGACATGTGTTGTCGTATCCATTGTCTCGTTTCTCACAAGCTTCGAAGCGAGGAAGAATGCGGCCCGCCAGATCAAGAGTTTGGAGCACCCTACTCGATTGCGATTAGACGAACCAGAAGGCTGGCGTTTACGCGAGCACACCGGCGATATCCTATGAGCCGGTTTCTTCGGCGAACAGATCCACGATCGAATAGGCGGATTACCGGAGGACGGCGTGACATACGTCTTTGATTTCACGGCTATTGCCGCGCATTGGCGCGAACTGCTGAAGGGCTGCCTGCTGACGCTGCAACTGTCGTTGCTCGCGATGCCAGTTACGCTCGCGATCGCAGTCGCCGCCGTGCTGGTGCTGCAGATGCGGGAAATCATCAGCACTTGGCTCATCGGGACATTCGTCGAGATCGTGCGCAACACGCCGTTTCTCGTGCAAATCTTCTTTCTCTACTTCGGGCTGCCCAGCATCGGCGTGCGGCTCGATCCAAATGTAGCGGCGATCATCGCGCTCAGCTTGAACGGCGCCGCCTATACAATTGAGATCCTGCGCGCCGGGGTGGAGGCGGTATCGCGCGGTCAGATCGAGGCTGGGCTCGCGCTCGGTCTCAGGCGGACGCAGATCTTCCGTTACGTGGTTCTCAAGCCGGCGCTGCGCATCGTGTATCCGGCGATGACGAGCCAGTTCATCTTTCTGATGCTGACATCGAGTATCGCCTCGTCCATCACAGCTGCCGAGCTGACGCACGTAGGAGCGGAGCTCGAGGCGGTGACCTTCCGCAGCTTCGAAATCTACTTCACGATCGCCGTGCTCTACCTGGTGATGTCCTTTGCGCTCTCGAAGTTGTTTACGCTGATCGGGCGCATCAGTTTTGCATATCCGGCACGGTAAGAGGCGCGTACGCGAGATCAGCCATGATCACCTCACTTGGGCCCGCACAGTTTCATCTGTTGCTGGTAGGTACCCTGTGGACGCTGGCCTTGTCGACAGTCGCTTTCCTGTTTGGAGGGTTCGGTGGACTCGCCGTGGCGCTATGCCGAACGTGCGGTTTGAGGGCGCTGGAGCGGTTCGCCGCCGCCTTCATCGAGGTATTCCGCGGCACCCCGCTGCTACTGCAATTGTTCATCGTTTACTACGGCATCGGGCTGCTCAACATCTCGGTGAATCCGTGGATCGCGGTGTCGATTGCATTCATGCTTCACGCGAGCGCCGTTCTTGGCGAGATCTGGCGTGGATCGGTCGAATCCATCCCCCGCGGCCAGACCGAAGCCGCAAAGGCTCTCGGCATTCATTACTGGTTCCGGATGCGCTACATCATCCTGCCGCAAGCTCTTAAGATTTCGCTGCCGGCGACCATCGGCTTTCTGGTTCAGCTTATCAAGGGCACGTCGCTGGCGGCGATCATCGGATTCACCGAGCTGTCCCGGACCGGAACGCTGCTCTCCAACATCACGTACCGGCCGCTGCTGATTTATGCGATTGTCGGCCTGATCTATTTTTTCGTCTGCTGGCCGCTGTCGCGGCTGGGACAGGCGATGGAACGTCGCCTCTCGCCAGTGAGAAGCCAATAAGCCAAATGAACCAAGGAGGAAACGTGATATCGAAATATTTTTGTCGTCGCGCGATTGTTTGTGGGGTAGCGCTCGTCGCGCTCGGCTTGGAGGCCCTGTCCCCACAGCGGACAGTCGCTCAGACGATCGCGGAAATCAAGCAGCGTGGCGTAGTCAGGATCGGTGTGCTGTCGGAGTTGCCGCCGTGGGGCTTCCTAGATGCGTCGGGCAATCCTGCGGGCTATGATGTGGACGTCGGCGAGCTGCTCGCCAAGAAGATGGGCGTCAAGGCGGAGTTCGTCGGCACGACCGTCGCCGCGCGTATCGCGCAGGTCATGACCGGTAAGGTCGATATGCTGCTTGCGACCATGGGCATGTATCCGGAGCGCGCCAAGGTGGTGCAGTTCACCGAGCCTTATGCCGGCATGAAGATCATTCTGCTTGCCAAGAAGGGCCAGACGATCGACAAGCTCCAAGACGCAGCCGCTCTTCGCATCGGTGTCGTGCGCGGCGGGGCGCAGGATATTGCCATTACCAGCGGCCTGCCCAAGTCCGCCGACATTCGCCGCTTCGACGATGACTCGGCCGTCATCCAGGCCCTAATTACGGGGCAGGTACAGGCCATCGGAGCAAACACCACCTACATGATCAACATCAACAAGATATTCCCCAACAATGAGTTCGAGCAGAAGCTGGTTTTCAACGAGCAGTGGATGGGTATTGCGACCAAACCCGGCCAGAGGGATCTGAACGTCAGGCTAAACACCCTGATCGACGAAATCCGGGCTAGCGGTGAACTGGCTGCGATCAACAAGAAGTGGATCGACCAGCCGCTGCCCGATTTCCCGACCAGGATCGAGGGCGTTCCCTTTACCGTGCAATAAGCAGGACGCTCCATGCCGCCCACCGTCGATTCCCAAACCGCCATCGCGATGGATGGCGTCAACAAGTACTTTGGCGGATTTCACGCGCTGAAGAACATCAACTTCACAGTTGGAAACGGCGAGCGCATCGTGCTGTGCGGACCGTCCGGTTCCGGAAAGTCGACCCTCGTGCGTTGCATCAACCAGTTGGAGACCGTTCAGAGCGGCACGATCATCGTCGATGGCATCGATCTAACGGCCGGACGCAAGAACGTCGACGCGGTGCGGATGGAAGTCGGCATGGTGTTCCAGCAATTCAATCTCTTTCCGCACATGACCGTGCTCGAAAACTGCATGCTTGCACCGATGAAGGTCCGGGGCGTATCCCGGGATGAGGCGCGGGCAACAGCGAAACGCCTGCTCGCTCGCGTCAAAATCGGCGACCACGCGCAGAAGTACCCGGCGCAGTTGTCCGGCGGCCAGCAGCAGCGCGTGGCGATCGCCCGCGCGCTGTGCATGAACCCAAAAATCATGCTGTTCGACGAGCCGACTTCTGCGCTCGACCCGGAAATGGTCAAGGAGGTGCTCGACACCATGGTCAGCCTTGCCTCGGGCGGCATGACCATGGTCTGCGTCACCCACGAGATGGGCTTCGCACGGGCGGTGGCCGACCGAGTGGTCTTCATGGCCGACGGTGAAATCGTCGAAGAGGCATCTCCCGAACAGTTCTTTTCGGCACCCACACACAAGCGGACGCAGGCCTTTCTAGGCCAACTTCTCGTCCATTAGAAGTCGCCCGAGTGAGGGAAAATATGAAGAAAATCTTCGTTCTGAACGGACCCAATCTCAACCTCCTTGGCCAGCGCGAACCCGAAATCTACGGGCGAACCACGCTCGCCGAAATTTGCGAGCGCTGCATCGCCCGCGCCAAGCCGTTTGGCTACGAGATCGACTTCCGTCAGACCAATTTCGAAGGCGAACTGGTTGAGAGCATACATCAGGCGCGCCAAGAGGCCGCGGGTATCATCGTCAATCCGGCCGGCTATACCTTCACCTCGGTCGCGCTGCTGGACGCGCTGAAGATGTTCGACGGTCCAAAGATCGAGCTGCATATCTCAAACGTTCATACGCGTGAGAACATCTACCACAACTCCCTGATATCACGCGCCGTGACTGGTATCCTGATTGGCTTTGGCGCGAACGGATACGAGCTCGCCATCGATGCCATGGGTCGATTCTTGGTCCAGGCTGATCGGCGGCCGCCCGACGTATTGCGCTCACTGGAGAAAACCTCTTCAGAAGACATTGTCTCTGCTCAATGAAATGAGCAAGGATTGAGCGCGGCGAAGTCTGCTATGGGTTAATAGCGACGGTTTGGCCGGGTCAGAGCGGCGTCCGTTTACTCCTCATTGCGACATGACGCGCCGGACGGAGCGCGCCGCGATGGGCCAAGAGGCCGCCCCCGGCTTCTTTAGCGGCTTTGACTGTTGTCCGAGGCTGTTGTTTCAGCCTGGAAAGAGCGATACGTCTTTAGGTTGTAAATTGAAATCGTCCTGAAGTTGGCCATGACCATCGAAATCGCATTTTTCAACGCACTGGGCTGCTTACCGATTGAGATCGAAGCCGAAATAAGCAGCGGCATTCGACGACGGGATGGTCTCACCTTGATTGTATTGGCCGAGCGGCATACTTCCCGTCCCTGCTCTGCTTCCATCCGCCGCACTTGAACCGACCTCTCGCTTCCAAGCGCGATGGCGGCTGCAATCTAAATTTGCTCTGGCGCGATGATCTATCACGTCGACGACGATGCCATGCAGGGCCGTTCCACATAGCGAGTACACTACGAATCGCCGAAATGGCGCTGGCGCGCTCCGAGACGGAAGAAAGCCGAGACCCGCGCCCGACCCTCCTGCGAAGTCGCGCATTTGCTCGGTTGAAATCCCAGCCAGAGATTTCCGGGTGCATCTGCCACGCGTGCTGCCTGCGGTGAAAGCGGCGCTTATCCATTGACGCGACGGACCGGCCGTGATTCGATTCGCAGCACTGGCCACGGGCCAGGCAAGCGGCCCGCACAGGTGCGCGAACACCTGCACGAGCCTAACCCTCAACATGGAGAAAGCCATGTCTCAGGCTGAGACTGCCTATACCACGAGTCGTTCGATCTTTCCTCGCTGCCCGGCCGTTCGGCGCCGGCAGTTCGTCACCGGCGGCGCCGCCATCCTGGCCGGGGTCGTCAGCGCTTCACGGGCTGAAAGCGTTTCCGTTCCGACCGCGCCCGACCCAATCCTCGATGCCATCGAAAGCCACCGTAGGGCCTTCGAGGAGCTGGGGCACCTGCTCGCCGAGCAGGATGCCGTCGAGCGCGAGCTGCGGTGTGCGCCTGCTCCTAGGCGAGCCGAGCTTGAAGCCAGATTGGCTGGCCTTTGCGAGGCCGAAGGCGCACTCGGTCGGGCTGAGATGAAGGCCTCGCGTCAGCTCGCCGGCGCCGTGCCAGGAAGCCTCAATGGAGCGGCCGCGGCGTTAAAGTATGTGCGTGAGTGTTACGAAGTTGGCCAGTACCCCCTTTACGAGGAGGATGGCTACCGGCTGCTGCTGCTCTCGACTGAACGCGCGATTTGTGCGGCAGTTGGTCTCACTATTCCGCATCGTGGTGATTGATTCTCGATAGCGATTGCGCACCTTCCTACGAGCGGGATGTGGAAACGAAGTCCTGGTGGAACCACCAAGGCACCGCCAGACGAAAGCGGTGGGAACGGATATCTCCGACCTACGACCACCGTGCCACATCCCGGCTCCACAAGAGGCTGAAGAACTCACGATGAACATAATCAGTGGTCAAAATCTTACACTCGAAGTACAAGAACGACTACGAGGATTTGCACGATTACGTGCTCTTCATGGTCAATACCGGACTGCGCCCAGATGAATCCAAGCGCATTCGATTCCGCGACGTTGCTATCGTGGACGATGACTGCAGCAAGGAAACGGTCCTAGAAATCGACGTTCGTGGCAAGCGCGGCGTCGGCTTCTGCAAGAGCATGCCGGGTGCCGTGCGTCCCTTTAAGCGCGTGCTGGCACGGCGGAAGCCAAAGCCCGACGAACTCGCCTTCCCGAAATCCCGCCACGAGTTGTTCAATACCATTCTTGACGAGACCAGCCTCAAGCTCGACCGCGAGGGGCAGCGTACAGTCTGCGCCACAGCTAAATCTACTTCTGTCATTCGGCGCACTGATTGACGCCTTGTCGGCGCCGAAGGTTGCGACAGCCAGACGCCCACTGATCGTCGAGCCATGGCAAATGCAGATTCAACGAACTTTGCCTGGTCCGGAAGACGTCGTTGCGGTCGCCGCGGATCCGGATCGCCGCCAAGTCGTTCAATTTGCTATCACTGCCCTGGGCCGCCGCGGCGTTGCCCATGGCCGACGGCACTCGTCGACGTTGCGGAGCAGAACATCTGGCAGGTTGCGGGATCCGGGGCACCTAAATCCGCAATGCATCGCTCTTTTCCGAGCCACCAGAGGCTTCGGATGGGATAGTGGGATTCCGGACGCAGCGGAACGACCGGCGCGCCAGCGAGGGTTTCGGTGTCTTTCGATTGCATCATGTACCCCAGTTTGCGATGCAGGCGCGACGGGATGCGCTGCCTACGACCAACTACGGGGGTGAGCTACAGGTCGGAATTTCTTGTCGCAATTTGTCGATTGTCGGAATTTCTCGCGAATTCGGTGGAGAGGGTATAGTTGCTCGACATAAACTGTCGCTCAACCTGCAATTCTGCATCTTGCCGGGTCCGGAAAGCGGCGGGCCCTTCGCTTCTGATGTGGTATTCGGGCCTATACCTTTATCGAACTGTGCAACAACAACCCGAAGCCCTTCGAATGGACCAAGTCCGCAGACCAGATCTTGGCTTCCGTCAAACGCTCCTGCCACAAAGCCCAGCAGACCTTATGTGGGGAGCTTTCTTTATGTTCACGTGACTAGAATGATTCTACGCCGGGAGAGTCGTCTCCGTAGTTCGCGCGAAATGTTATCGTAGTCTGGAGGGTTGGAGCTTCATTCGATGGGCGCACGACACTCAGTCGCATCGAATGAGAAATCCAACTTTCGCCGTGCTTCCATTCTTGGTCTTCACTTAAGGTTGTGGTTTGATGGCTTGACTCTCGAGGGGCGCGATGCCATTTTAAGTTGTATCGAGCTGGCGCGATGGTTGTAAGGACAGATGAATGCCTTCGGATGTTGGTGTGGCGAGGCGGCCGTGTCTGTATTTTACGCGTCTAACTGTTAGTGAAGAAGGCGCCTACTTCCCCGCCGATGCCCACGCGCGAGCGCAGCTGATAAGTGAAAGCCGAGATATTCCTGCAGTCGCAGAGCTGTTGGACGGTTATCGCGACATCCTGGATGTGGATCTGTTTGACGAATTAAATAGCTTTAAATCGTCGCGAGCGGACAAGCGGGCCTTCGAGACCGGCATTTATGCTGCGGCGGCTTATTGTTTCGAGCGGAGCTCCGGCGTCAGCCCGACGTGTCTTGCATTCTATTCGTCGGGAGTGGCGCCAGCGCTGCTCTTTTCCGGCGTCGTGTCCCCGTCGACCTATCTGCGTGAGCTGCTGCCGTTTCATGACAGGAATCGCGAGTGCTACGCGGCTTCGGCGTGCAAAGTGCGCCTCGCTCAGGTGCGGCTGGAAGGAGATCGGGATGAGGATGTCGAGACATTTATCGCAGAGACGATCCGCAAACATGCCTTTGAAAGACGCGTGTATCTCAAGGACCGGCGCGGCCTTCATACGACCCTTATCGGCGGGGAAGAAAAGCCGGTTCTGCTCGTACGCGAGGCTGTTTGCGAAAGATTTCCCAGTGTTCTGCGGCGAGGCGCGGTTCTTCGGTTGAACGAGGCATCGGCGCATCTGCCCTTCTACGATACCGAGCCTCTCCTCCAAATACTCGATGGTGTGCGGTTCTCGCCGCCTCGTTTTACGCTCATCGGCGTCGCGGGCGAACGCGTCCCGGCCGGCTGCGGCGACCAAGAGGTTCTTCGCAAGCTGGTGATCGAGGCCGCCTTCGGTCTGCTCGACACAGGGCGCGCGCTGCGGGTTGCTAGGGAGGGTGCCGATGAACTCGTCATCGTCGGATCCCGGCGAGGAGCCTATCTGCTTAGGCGCCCCAACACCGACGCATTTGGTTCGTTCAGCTTTGCGTTCGCGGAGGCGGCGCCCGACGCCGCGACGGCTCGATCTCGCAAGCGCTCAACCGCTCTTGAATCAGACTAAAGGGAAGCAAAATGCTTGTCTCAAGCGGAATTGGATCGCCCAAGATCAGATCGATCGTGTTCGATCTCGGAGGGGTGCTGGTCGATTGGGATCCTCGATATCTGTATCAGCAGCTCATTCCGGATCACGAAGAACGTGAGTGGTTCTTGCGGGAATGTTGCTCAAGAGACTGGATACTTGAGCAGGATTTGGGTCGTCCATGGGTTGAGGGCAACGAGATTCTCATCGCTCGGTATCCAGAGCACCGACATCTCATTGAGGCCTTCCGCGCGCGATGGCGCGACATGCTGCGCGGACCGATTGCTGAAACCGTCTCGCTCCTCGGGCGTCTGCATCAACGGGACGTGCCGCTTTATGCCCTTAGCAACTGGTCGGCCGACACGTTCGAACTTTCGAGAGATCGACTACCGTTCCTCGGCATGTTTTCCGGCGTGCTGATATCGGGAGAGGTTGGAATCCGAAAGCCGGATCGCCGATTCTTCCACATTCTCGGCGAGCGTTACGGTGTCGAACCGAACACCTCTGTCTTTGTTGACGACACCAAAGAGAACGTGGACGCTGCCGCCGCGCTAGGGTTTGATGCGATTCACTGCATCTCGCCCGCGGCGCTTCAACACGAATTCGAACGGCGCGGTTTGCTCGACACGTCCCACGACGGTCCGCAGCAATGACCGATCGCCATTCGATGCAGCCAGTCTCCGGCGCTGTGCCAACGTTGTGGGAGGGCCAGCCCGGCCCATGAAGAAACCAGCGCCCGGATGCACGGCGGTCTGTACCCCTGCACTCTTGTACTCACTCTCTCTTCTGCCCACCGCTCAACCCCAAAGGCGACTACCCATGCATATGGACAAGATCTTCTCTCTTTCTTCTATGCTGAATGGACCAGGCGTGGTGTTTGAAAACGAAAACCCGCCTTGGCTTGCGGACTTCATCCTCAAGTCCGGAAATCTCGATACCCTCGCCGAGTTCGAACCGCGTCTTTCGGATCCAGGCTACGCCGCGACCACGACCTTCAGCAATCTCGAAGGCAACAGCTTGCTGTTCCTGATGAATCTCATACCGAGGAAGAATCACCGAAACCGTTATCCGAATGGTCTCCAACAGTCCTACGGCGATCATAACAGGCTCATGATGCTCGGCATCGACAGGTTGGCCGCGGGTGACTGGAACTGGCTTCTGTCGCGCTCGATGTTCTTCAAGGAAACCTTCGTGTGCGACCTTCAAGACTATGTGAATAGCATCCGAGAGAGATTGACCGCGGACGAGCGCTTGCGAAAGCTAGTTATGCTTTCGGCATCGTTTCACGATTACGGAAAGCTGTATCGGCGCCGATATGGGTTGGATTCGTACGATGCGGCGTTTCTCGTGCAGCCGATCCTCGACAGAATTTGCGCGACGCCTGAAGAAAGGGCGGCAACCGTGTTCTGCATTCGCAATCACGACATTGTCGAGCATGTTGGCAATGGCGCCGTGCCGCTGCAGGCTGTTCTCGCTTCCTATCGCGAACTTTCGCCGAAATATCAGGAGGTGTGCTGGCCCGCTTTGTCGATGATCCAGGTGGCCGGTGCGGCGAGCCTCGGAAACGGCCGGCTCACTGAAATGAAACTAAGCCTCGGAAAGCTTCTTCTGACGGGCGAATTCGCGAAGCAGTCGACGGATCATGTCATCCGGCTCAACAGACTGATCTTCCCAGGCATGGCCCCTGACGATGCAAAACTGCTCGCTTTGTCGCGCTCGCAGTTGGCCAACCATGGGCTTGAGCAGCCGGAGTTCGTCGAGTTTTGCAATCGCGTAACGATCCGCAACTGGAATGTGCTCGGCCTCGCCCGCGCTGACATCGAGGACAGTCGCATCCGCAAGTCGTTCGACGCTATCGAGCAACTGCTCCAGATATGGAAAGGCCGGAAGAGTTACACGGATATGATCCTGCTCAATGGGAATATCACTACGGATGCGGTCAAGACGGGCGTGACGCTGTCCGGTGATCACTTCCTTACCGTTGGAGACAGTGGGGAGCAGTCTCGGCAGGTGGCCTGAGCGCATTGCTCGTTAACGTCGCGTACTGCGAGAGGAAGGTAGCGTTAGCGGCAAATGCAACCAGGGCACGGGATCGGGACTAGGGGTGCACGCCGAAAGGCGTGCACCGCGCTATGGCAAGGTTAACAAGACAGGCGCTCTGTAGGTTAGCCCGGCAGTCTTGTTCAGGCGCTTGGTAGGTGGTCAACATTTTTCACGAAAACGTCGTCCAGGGATTATTTTTCACAAGGTAAGATTGAAACTCAACTAGGTGAGCGCTTTGTGAGGGAAATTCATGCTTCAGGCCGGGTGAACGTTTTTCGCGATCGGGGGCTCCCCAAAGCGGCGCCCCGGCGGGTTGCGCTGCCCTCATCGACGCTTATAAGCTGACTGTTCCGCTTCCCCGTACTCTTTCGGCGATTGGCGCCAAGCACCGCATCACCGAGCAAGGCGGCTGGTGCATCTTTACCCCCGCCATGCTCCCGAGGCCTCCCTTGAAGGGCACCTGATCGATCGGATACTCACCGAGACAGACGGCCCCTTCACTCAGCTTGACGGACGTCCGACCGAGCCCGCTGACGGTCGCCGCGATCGCCGACGTCCGGAGGATCCCGGTCGAAGCCGTCACGACAGCGGTAAGATCGAACCTCCGCTCCCTACTGAGATCGCCTGCTCAAGGGGCTCTAGAAAAATTGTAAACTTCGTGCTACATATTCGGCCAATTTGTAGTGCGAAGGTGCCAAAATGCCCACTCCACACAACCCTCCTGCTTCGGTGCGGCGTGCGCTGCGCAAGCTTGGGGCGGACATCCATGACGCCCGTCGACGCCGACGGCTGCCGATGGCGGTCGTTGCCGAGCGCGCCTTCACGTCCCGGTCGACATTGCAAAGGGTCGAAGCTGGCGACACCAACGTCAGCATCGGCATCTATGCCGGCGTCTTGCAGGCACTCGGTCTGCTAGACGGCTTGAGCCAGGTCGCCGACATCAGCAACGACAGCGTCGGGCAGGCATTGGCCAGCGCCGACCTACCGAAGCACGTCCATCTCAAGCGGCCAACCGGATCGTCCCGCGATGGCTGACTTCGAGGTGCATATTGATCTGGACGGCCGCACACGCCCGATCGGATTGGCGAGGAGCAACCGCGTCCGAGGCGCGGAGACCATCCTCTTTGAGTACGACGGTGCATGGCTTGACGACCCGGACCGCTTTTCGCTGGAGCCAGCGCTTGCACTGACGCATGGCGCATTCGCTCCTCCAGCCGGACTGGCGACCTTCGGCTCTATAGGCGACTCGGCGCCCGACACCTGGGGCCGTCGGCTCATGCAGCGCGCAGAGCGGCGTCTGGCCGAACGCGAAGGTCGGGCTGTTCGCACCCTGGCCGAAAGCGACTACCTGCTTGGCGTCGCCGACGAGACCCGGCTTGGCGCACTCCGCTTCCGCTGGGTCGGCGAAGAGGTTTTCCAGGCACCGATCAGGGCTGGCGTTCCAGCCCTGATCGAGCTTGGACGGCTGCTCCAGATCACCGAGCGCATCCTCCGAGACGAAGAAACAGATCAGGACCTTCAACTCATCTTTGCTCCCGGTTCCTCCCTCGGCGGCGCACGTCCAAAGGCGTCGGTCATCGACCAACATGGTCGCCTCTCCATCGCGAAATTCCCGAAGGAGACCGACGACTACAGCATGGAGACCTGGGAAGAGATCGCGTTGCGGCTGGCCGGCCAGGCCGGTATCGCCACTCCCGACCACGAACTGATCGACGTCGCCGGTAAGGCGGTCATGCTGTCGCGACGTTTCGACCGTGAGGGCGCCATCCGCATCCCGTTCTTGTCCGCGATGGCGATGATGGGCGCCAAGGATGGCGAGC
Organism: Bradyrhizobium sp. CCBAU 45384; assembly: GCF_028128665.1. Lineage (NCBI taxonomy): Bacteria > Pseudomonadati > Pseudomonadota > Alphaproteobacteria > Hyphomicrobiales > Nitrobacteraceae > Bradyrhizobium > Bradyrhizobium sp. CCBAU 45384. The sequence continues at coordinate 7,993 of NZ_LBIZ01000090.1, read as the reverse complement.
GCGGCAGCTATCCGGAGATCGTCGACGCCCTTGCCGAGCACGGCGCCCAAGGGAAAACGGACGCCCACGCCCTTTATCGGCGTGTCGTCTTCAACGTGCTCATCTCCAATGTCGACGATCACCTGCGTAATCACGGCTTCCTGTGGTTCGGAAAGGCGGGTTGGTCCCTCTCGCCGGCATACGACCTCAATCCCGTTCCGACCGATCTCAAGGCGCGCGTGCTGACCACGAACATCGATCTCGACGAGGGCACGTGCTCGGTCGATCTGCTGGAGGCCGCGTCGGAGTTTTTCGCGCTCACGCTACCGCAGGCCCGCACCATCATCAAAGAGGTCGCGACCGTGACCGCAACCTGGCGCGATGCAGCCAAGGCGGTCGGAGCCCGCTCGGCCGAGATCAACCGCATGGCCAGCGCATTCGAGCACGACGATCTCAAACGGGCGCTGGCGCTATGACGAGGACTTTCCTTCACACCTTTGAACCAGCCGCCGCTAATCCCGTCACCGGTCCTACCGTCGACCTGGAAGTCTCGGACATCGAGGACGCCGGCGTTCGGGAGGTGCTGCAGACTCCCGGCGCCGCCTATGGAGCTTGGTCCATTCTTGACGCATTGCTGGCGCCTACAGGCGTGGGAACGCCGTTCATCTTCAAGGAGCCGCTCGGACAAGCGCGCGAAGTCAAGGTCGCATTGTCCGGCCTGTTCGGACGCTTCGTCGCTCGCGCCTACCTCGAGCGCTATTTCAATCTCTCAATTTTCGCGCATCTCGGTAGCCGCGTCATCGACTTTGATCGCCGCCGGCAGGTCAAGGTCACCCGCCTCTCGCGGGGCGAAGAACACTCCATCGCTGTCAGCATAAGAGCTAGACATTGCGTAGCCCATTGATGGGACAATCAGGAGCAGCGCGTACATCAGGGCGTGCACGGCCTGCGAGAGCAGTCTCTCTTGGGTGGGGAGGGGTGCCGGTCCGGGCAGGCGCGATATTGCGCGGATCGCAAGTTGCGCAAGGACAATCAGGGTTACCAGCAGGCCGAACGCCTTGTGCCAGGGATAAAGCAGGTTGAACTTGGCCGTGACGGCATCATCGAGCTCGGTCATAGCCAAGCCAGCCGCCATAAGGCCAAGGACCAGCAGGGCACGCACCCAATGTAGTATCCGCAGCGCCGCCGGATACTTGTCGATCATTGGGGTTATGTCATAGGGCACGCTTTGAACTCCTTGGTGGGAATGGACGAGTGCACGGAGGTAATGCGCGTGCACATCGCGTAGCTGTACGATTCGGCGGTGCCAGTTCCGTTGTAGATCCGTCATGCTAATTCATCTTCAGGACTGAACAGAATGCTACCCGTCCCTTTCACTGATCGGTACGCGTATCTAGTTGATGCCGTGTCGCCACTATCGGGACAAACCTGGTCAGTGTTCGTTGCGTGACCAGAGATACGGCAGCTTTGTACACGGCGTTGATCCAATAAGGTACAACAGCCCGCCCGATATGACCAAGAGGGCCAAGAAGCCGAACATGAAGCTCCCACCTGCTTGGCCTAACAAGTAGCCAGCCGCAAACGGTCCAACGAAGTTACCCATAGACGACATTGAATGGACACCAAAATATGTTCCCCTGTTTTCAATGTTGCAAAGACGGTCCACAGCAACGAACTCGGAAGGCACAACAAGGACCTCCCCGAGACTGAATATAGCCATCGAGACAATAAAGCTCAGCGCGGAATCTGAGAGCGCAAATCCTAACGTTCCAAGAGCGAAGAAAAACACACCAATCATGAGGGAACGAATCTCTCCCAAATACTGGATCGCGACCTTAGCCGGTCGATTTGCGAGCAAAACGACGGCAGCGTTGGTCGTGACCATGAACGAGAAAATTTCGAGGCCGCCCTTGATAGATCCGTTCATGTATTGGGATAGGGTGACAGTCCATTGGCCGTGCACAGCAAGTATGAGAAGACCTCCCATGGCATAGAGGAGCAATCGCGCATCTCGCCTAGCATTGCGAAATGCGATCAACATCGGAGGAGCCGTATGAGATCGTCGCTCATCGTCCGAAAAGCGATCGGAAGGAATGATCAAGGTGAAAGCGACTGTCACAACAGCATAAATAATGCTGGAGACGATAAACAGAAGAGCGGTCGCGGGCCCCAAAAGAAGAGCAACCAGCGGCCCGATACCCCATCCAACATTGATAGCAAGGTAACGCCAGGAAAAGAGTTGGAGTCGGTGTTCTTGTGAAGATGCATCACTGAGAGCAGCTCTAGACAGGGGTTCAAAGACGAAAGACGAAACTGAACCGACCGCTTGTGCCGCCACAAATATCGCGACAGATTGCGTTACTGAAATAGTCGCGAGGGACGACGTTATCAACGCCAAGACTGTGACGAGAAGTCGCTTCCGTCCCAAAACATCGGAGAGGTTGCCTACAAATGGAGTGGCGAAGGCAGCGACAAAGGGGCCAATGCCAAGAACGGCACCTACGGAGGCTGGAGTGAGCATAAAGTCTTCCTGCAGCTTGACTGCGAGAAACGTTAAACTCATACCCCTTGCGACTGAGACGATTCCCGAGCCGCCAATTAGTAGCGCACTTGTTTTGTTGATGATGCGCAAATGTTTAGTTAGCATGGATCACGCAGCTTGGCGGCTGATCTCGATCGTGCAAGGAATCAACCTTGATCGCGGGTTTTGGAAGCCCGAATGCTTGCTTGATTTGCGCTATGCAGGTATCCATGCTTACCCTTACGGTCTCCTACTTCGCTTCGCGCCACCAGAGACTTTCGACCGAGAACACCGCAAGCGCTATCCAAATGGCGCCATAACCGACGAGTTGCACGTGACCGAATGGCTCGTCATAGGCAAATACGCCAAGTAGCAATTGCAGCGTGGGCGTTACGTATTGCATGATCCCCAGGGTTGACAACGGGATAAGGCGAACTCCCGCCGCAAACAGCAACAGTGGTACTGCCGTCACGGGACCGGCTGCGGCCAGCAGCAGCTGCATGCCGACATGCACACTGCCGAAATGACTATCGCCGTGCGCCGCGAGCCACAGCAGATAGAAAAACGCGGCAGGAAAAAGCAGCGTTATCTCCAGCGCAAGTCCCTCGAGGGAGCCGAGCTTCGCGGTTTTACGCAACAGTCCGTATGCGCCGAACGTGACTGCGAGCACGAGGCTGATCCATGGCAGCGTGCTATTTTCCCATGTCAGCCACAGGACGCCCGCAGCTGCGATGGCTATCGCGCCCCACTGCAGGCCCCGCAAACGCTCGTGCAAAAACGCAAGCCCGAATAGTACGCTGACGAGCGGGTTGATGAAATATCCGAGGCTCGCCTCGACGATCCGGCCGGTGTTAACCGCCCAGATATAGAGGCCCCAATTCGCCGACAGCAGTGCGGCGCAGGCTCCGAACCGCACTAAATTGGCAGGCTGGCGAAGCGCAGCGACGAACCAACGGCCGTCGCGGCGGACCGCAACCGCAACGGCTACGAACACCAGCGACCATACCATCCGGTGCGCAAGCACTTCGAGAGGCGGGATGGCAGCCAGCAGCCTGAAATAGAATGGGAAAAGACCCCAGATCGTGAACGCGATTAGCGCATAAACGAATCCCAAATTCATTTTAACCAACCGCCAGATCGCTGCCGGCAGCCGCTTGCGATCCAGATCATTCCGGCGGATCCCATTGCGGTGCGTACTCCGGACTAACCACCCGCTGGTCTTTCGGCAAGGAAGCGATCAATGCGCGATCCTCATCGTCGAGTTGCACCTTGAGGGATGCCAAGTTGCTCGACTGGTTGGCCTTGCTGCTGGCTTTGGGAATGGCGGCAACATTCGGTTGATCGACCAGCCATTTGAGTGCCACCTGGGTCGGAAGCACCCCGTGCTTCTCGGCGATTCGAACGAGTGCCGGCATCTGGGGCGCTTTGCTGCGCATGAGTGGGCTATAAGCCGTCAACGCCATGTCGTGTTCACGGGCGAACTGGAGCAAGTGTCTCTGGCCCAATGTGACGTGATACTCGACCTGTATCGCCGCCAACGGAGCACCCATCCCCTCAACAACCTGGCGCAGCAATGGCAGGGGAAAGTTGGCGACGCCGATGTTGCGCGCCCGCCCCTGCTCTTTGAGCGCGACTAGCGTCTCGATCGTGCGCGGCAAGTCCCAGTCCTTTGCTGGCCAGTGAATCAGAAACAGATCCACGTACTCGCTCCGCAGCGCGCGGAGCGTATTGTCAAATGACCGGCGCATGTCCGTGGGGGCCAACTTGTCCCACCAGACCTTGCTCGTCACGTGGATAAGTTCGCGGGGCACGTCGGTTTCGGCGAGCGCGCGACCTACCGCATCTTCGTTCTCGTAGGCCGCCGCGGTATCCACGTGACGGTATCCAATGTCGAGGGCCTGAAGCACGGCTCGCGTGCAGTCCTCGCCTACCATAGGCCAAGTTCCCAAGCCGAGCTTCGGCATGTTCAGCTGGCGGGAAGTGATAACATTGTTCTTCATGCTTGGCCTTTCCATCAGAGAGTCATATCAAGCCGGGCTATGGGCGGACGAGTGTTCTTCAGCGGTGCAATCGCCCTGCGGCGTCACCTTCGTCTTGGAGAGCGCAACGCCGGCGAGATATCCAAACGTCATTGCCGGACCGAGCGTTATCCCGCCGCTCGGATAGAAGCCACCCATCATGCTGGCGCTGTCGTTCCCTACTGCGTAGAGCCCAGGAATGGCGCAGTTATTCTCGTCTAGCACCCGCGCGTCGGTGTCGGTCGCCAATCCGGCGAACGTGCCAAGGCTGCCGGGCAACAATTTGACCGCGTAAAACGGCCCCTTTTCGATCGGCGCAAGACACGGGTTCGGCTGATGTTCGGCATCGCCCAGCGCTCGATTATACGGTGTCGAGCCCCTATGGAATAGCGGATCGGTGCCTTCCCTGGCGTGCGCGTTGTAGGTTTCCACCGTGCTCTTCAACGCCTGCGGGTCGATGTCGCATTTTGTCGCCAGTTCATCCAGGGTAGCCGCCTGTACGAGATATCCCGAGCGCCGATATGGGCCGACCGGAAACGGAAATGGCTTAGAGAAGCCCAAGCCGTATCGCCGCTGAAAACGATGATCGCAGATCAGCCAGGCGCAGACCTCGTCGCCGTCGCGCGTGGCGGCCAGCAGTGCGCAGATGAAGTCCCGATATGAATCGGCTTCATTAACAAAACGTCTGCCGGCGCGCGTCACCGCAATCACGCCAGGCTTTGCCCGATCGATCAAATGCGGAAAGACGATATCCGCGCTGCTTCCACGTTGAGGAACCAACGAGACGGGTGTCCATGCGGCGGGAGCGTCAAGAGTGTTGTTGAAGCGACCGCCGACGGACTCCCCAAGACGTATGCCGTCTCCGGTGTTTGTGCGTGGGGCCGCAGACCAATGGTCAAGCCCAGATGGGGTATAGGCGAACGTCCCCGCCCTTCTTTCTACGTCATGTGGATAGCCACCGCAGGCGAGCACAACACCGCGCCTCGCATACACCTCATACTCGCTACCGGCGACGATTACGGTTGCTCCGGTCACGCGGCGGCCATCCCTCAGCAGGGCAACACCGCGGGCTTGCGTGCGCAGGTCGACCCCGCGATTATCCGCCGATTTCAGCAGCCGGGCCACCAACGCATTGCCGTTGACGAGGTGCATCGAACGTCCGTACCGAAGCTTGTGCCAGGCAAATGCAAGCAGTCGACGGCCTACGTAGAGGGCAGAGCTCGGCGAGCGCGTCGCTCGGTAAAAGTGCGCGATGTCTTGCCCCGCCGCAATCCCCATGCCCTTGATCGTAATGACTGAGAGCGGCTCACGCAGCTTGTCGATCAATGGGCCAAGTTCACGCGCGTCGAACGGCATGGCACAGACTGAACGCCCCCCTGTCGCCGCACCAGGCGTGGTATGGAAATCCGGAATACGGTTGCCATCGATGAACCGAAGCGAGGTGTGACGTTCGAAGAAGTCGAGCATTTCAGGGCCACGTTCGAGCAGCGTATTTGCCTTGGCGGCGTCGAATTGCGCTCCCAATTCGCTTTTCAGGTACGTGAGGGGCGCATCGATCTCCTCCCGGATGCCTGCCCGCATGGCCAGCGAATTGCGAGGGATCCACATCCAGCCTCCCGACCATGCGCTTGTACCGCCGAAGACGTCCTCCTTCTCCGCTACGATCACGGTCAGGCCATACGTTGCGGCCGTCACCGCCGCCGCCAAGCCGCCTGCACCGGAGCCAAGCACCAGCACGTCACACTCGAGCATCCGTTTATGGCGCATGTGTTGCACTCTCTACTGCCCTGACGGTCACTTCGAGTTGCTGAGGAACCGTGGTGCCCTTGCCAATGTCATGATGCGCACGTGGGAGAAGCTCGTGGGCAGTTCGCGTCCGATTGCGATCCGGCAATATGGTTGATCTCGGCAGCGAGACTTGCACTATCGTCTTGCAGGTTGGTCGAACTGACGGTTGGACAACCGATTGGCTTCCAGATGTAGCTTGGTTTCATTTAACGCCCGGCGGACATATCCACGAAATCCGACCTTCCTTACGGACGGATCGTTGGGTATCTCAAGCGAATAGACGATGCCTTCCGGTAGACAAGCTAGGATGCTCTTTATGTCTATTCCGCCTTCACCGGGAATAAGTCGTTCACACCGTGCCGTGTAGATCGCTTCTGCTGGGCCAGGTGGATGATCTGCTGGAGCGTCGCAAACCTGAATCCATTTGAACCATCCGGGCGGGAGCGCCCTTAGGAAAGTCAGATCGGAGCAAGACCGGTCAAAGTGCAGCACGTCCAGCAGGATGCTGGCGTTAGGGCGATTAACCTCGCGCACGATGCGAGCGGCCTCGACCAGACCCGGTGTCTCCGTCCACGAGACAAACTCAAGACTGACATTGAGATTGAGTGGCTGGGCCATGTCACATAACGCCCCGAACCGGTCAACTGCGCGACTTTTTTCGGGATCGGGCAACTGGGTCAGGACGTGCCGGGCTCCGAGTTCAGCGCCGGCTTCGAGAAACGCCCGATAGTGCAAGTGATCACGTGAGGGATCCATTCGCGCCGCCTCGATGTCCCAAACCTTTATTCCGGACCTTGCGAGGCTCGCCTTGGTTTCTCTCATAAGCATTCGATCATTGACCAGATCGTACAATGGTTCCTCTGGTGTCGTACGGTTGAGCCGCAAGCCCACATATTCGTAACCAGCCTCGCTTGCTGCGTCGATCAGCTGAGGTGGAGCGAGTCCCAGAGCCGTCAGGTGTGCTAGCGAATAGAGATTTCTCATCGCGACTGTCCCTTGGAGAGTAACCGATGATGGTGCAAGCGACGCGCAACCCTTGCGTCAAGCACATTAGGCGAGGTAATGACCAATTCGGGCTGCCCGAGTCGAGTGCGGTCGAGGCACGTCATGCAATTGGAGCCTGTGCTATGGCACTCATTCCCGCACAGTGTTTCACAATCCCCTGCTGCACCAGGGCGAAACGCGCGGGATTGAATAAGCGCGTCTCGTCGTTGCGGACATGCGATATGCGTAAGCGTAGCGCCGGCCTCGAAGGCATCGTGCGTCGACACGGTCTGCTCGGTCGTCGAGATCGGATCGCGGCATTGTCCTCCTTGCGCGCAACGGAACGGGTGATCGCAACGGCATTGACAGCGGGGTTCATCCTGCAACCTCGTGATCGCGCTCGCGCGCATGAAACGTCAATCGACAGACGGTTACCGTGAAGCTGCGTCGCTGCGAGCGCCATCGATCGCAGCGGCGCGGCCTCTCTCGGTCAGGTCCGGGCGGCGGCAGCACCGCTCGTTGCCTCCGTCCGCTGCCGATCATAGTCGGCCCGCGCGATCGGAACGGCTTTGGGATTACCGAGATCGTCAATGCGGACCCGATAGGTTTCCCGGGCCGTAACGGCTGCCAGCGCCGCGATGACCGTGATGCCGAAGGCGATCGCCCCCACCGTCAAGGGAATGTTGGCGGAGCCGGGAGGCGC